>CAYVEN010000006.1:0-31858 GCA_964450505.1 uncultured Dehalococcoidia bacterium
ATACTGCTCAAAACGGTCTTTGTTCACCTTTATCTGGGCAATGTAGTCGTTGTAGCTCAACCCGCTTGAAAACCTTTCAGGCGTAACTACGCTGGTATTTTCACCCATGATCCCTCCTTGATGCTCAGTTCTGCTGGTAGTTTACCTCTTTTTGAAGCTCCGTGCACTCCGTTGAAATGCGCGACCCGCCTGCTCTTCAGGAAAAACAGTAAGAAAACAGTAAATTCTCTGTTGTGCCAGCAGGACAACCGCAGAACATTAACCAGGAACACAGTAGATTATCTTAACTCACTTGACAAGCAGGGGAGAGCGTGTTAGATTATTCAGCAGAATGCTCAGAATAAACAGAGGATTTGCTAATGGCAAAGCTAGGAACATACTCATATCCGGATATTAGGTTCGGTGACGCCGTGGAGATTTCGGCCAGAATCCTGGCTAAGTTCAAGGGCGGTGTTGGGGTCAAGGGTCTGGCTTGGGAGCTGGGAATGGCGGAGAACAGCGGCACGCTTTTCGCCAAGGTTGCCGCGTTGCGCGACTTTGGCCTGGTGGAAGGCAGAGGTGAGCTGAGGGTAACCGACCTCTGCCGGAAGATCCTTCACCCGGCGAATCCCAACGAAGGCCGCTGGGCAAGGGTTCAATCGTTCCAGAGAATAGACCTGCTGAGAGCCTTGTACGACAAGTTCAATGGCGAGGCGCCGGACGACTCCACGCTTCTCATTGCGCTGGAGGAGATAACCAAGGCTCCGCGGGAAGAGATAATACGCAGGTTCACCCTAATACAGAAGCATCTCATAGATGCCGCCAGGATCATGAAGAGCGCTTCCGACGCTTCGCAAACCGTGACGGCCCCCAACGTGGAGCCGGCATCCTCCCCATCTTCTCCGGCCGTGGATACAGGGCCGTTTGCGGAAGCCATGGGAGACGCATCAGGACTTTACCTTGCTGCTGGTAGTGCGCGCCTTACATCGCCTCTAACAGCCGAGTACCTGGATGTTGCTATCAACTTGCTCAAGGCGCTCAAGGTAACCTTGGAGGAAGAGCAACACGCAGCGGCTGTAACGGGGCAACAGTAGCTCAGGCGAGCACGGGTGGGAGTCAGCAGAAAGAGGGCGCTCGATTACGCTGAAAAGCTAATGGAGCGCCCTCGTGGCGCTTTAAGGCTGCAGTTGCGGCGCGGCAAAAGCGGCACAACGCTTCTGCATGAGGGCAGGGCCGTAACCCGATGCTACGTCAATAGCCTAGGCGAGGCTCAGGCCAGTGAAATGGCCAAGGCTTTGGGGGTATCTGTGCCGGGAATTGGCGAGCACGTGGACGTTACGGTCCCGAACGGAACATTCTTCCGCGCCATAGCCATATCAGCGTTGGACCTCCGCATTCCTGGGATAGAAGTGCTGCTGGAGCGTTATCAAGAGGAAGCCGCCATGTCCAGAGGGCTGGGCAGCTTTGTGGAGTCAGCAGGCCATTAGCCCAGGTGCTCTTTGATCCTTTCGGCTAGCGCCATGTTGACGCCAGGCACTTCGGCGAGCTCCGGCAAAGTCGCCGCCTTTACTCCGGCCACTGAGCCGAACTTCTGAATGAGCATCCTGCGTTTCTTTGGGCCTACGCCCGGTACGGAGTCCAGCAATGACCTCACTGCGCCTTTGCTTCGTCTCTGCCGGTGGTAGGTGACGGCAAACCTGTGGGCTTCGTCACGGATGCGTTGCACCAGGAACAACCCCTGAGAGCCTTTGGGAAGGAGTATTGGGTCCGGGTCGTGGGGGAGAAACAGCTCCTCCCGCTCCTTGGCCAGGCTGGCTATGGGGATTCTATCCACCAGGCCCAGCTCCAGGAACACCTGAAGAGCAGCCGATAGATGACCCTTTCCACCGTCGATGAGCACCAGGTCGGGTATGATGCCCCAGGTCTCTCCGTCGGCACGTTGACCGTTTGCGGGCGTGGAGCCGTTCTGCCCATCCGGGCCTGCATCGTAGTCGGCGCGCTGCAGTTGTTCCCCCAGCTTGCGGAACCTACGACGCAGCATCTCCTGCATCATCGAATAGTCGTCCACGCCTTCCACGGACTTGATCTGGAAACGGCGATAGTGACCGTTCTTGGGTCTGCCTTCCTCGAAAACCACCATTGAACCAACGGGATTGCTGCCCTGGATATTGGAGATGTCATAGCACTCCATGCGGCTTGGCAGCCTGGGCAAGCTCAGCGCTTCTCCCACCTCGTTCATGGCTTGCTGTAGATTGTTGGTATCGGACAGCCATTTAACCGCCCGCTGCTGTAGGCCTTGAGCCGCATTGTCGGCCACCATTTGCACCAAACGACGCTTGGCGCCGCGTTGAGGGGCGATCAGCTTCACCCTGGCACCTCGCTTCTTGGTGAGCCACTCTTCGATAACGGGTTTGTCATTGCCGGCGTTGTGTTGCAGGAGCACTTCCCTGGGCACGTGGGGCGCGGAATCGTAGAACTGTTTGATGAAGTTCTCCATGATTTGAGAGGGGTTGTCCTCCCGGATGCCCTCCATGATGAAATGGTCTCTTCCGGTCAACTTGCCCTGACGCACAAAGAAGACCTCGACCCAGGCTTCGTTGCCGCCAACGGCAAAGGCGATGGCGTCCTGGTCCGAGCGGTCTTGTGAGACCACCTTCTGGTTCTCGTTGACACGTTCGATAGCCCTTATCTGGTCTCTGAGGGCGGCTGCCCTCTCAAACTGCAGCTGTTCCGAGGCAGAGCGCATCTTCTTGTTGAGATCGCGGAGCACCTGGTCCGTCTTGCCCTCCATGAACATGATGACCTGGTCGATGATCTCTCGGTACTCGTCTCTGTTCACGATGCCTATGCAGGGGGCGGCGCAGCGGTTTATGTAGTACTCCAAGCAGGGCCTGGGGTCGTTGCCGGTGATAACCTTGGTGCAAGACCTGTAGGGGAACAATTTCTTTAGCAGCGCCATGGTGGTGCGCACCGAACCGGCGCTGGCGAACGGGCCGAAGTACCGGGACTTGTCGTTCTGGATGCGGCGGGTGAAGTAGAGCTGCGGGAAGTCTTCGTTGAGGTCTATCTTGATATACGGGTAGGTCTTGTCGTCCTTCAGTCTGGCGTTGTACCTGGGCTTGTATCTCTTGATCAGCGTGTTTTCCAGGAGAAGCGCTTCCGCCCCGGTCTCGGCGACCGTGTACTCAAAATCGGCGATGCTGGCCACCAGGTTGCGTACCCTGGGCTCCATGTTACTGAGCGAGCCGAAGTAACTGCGCAAGCGGCTGCGCAGGTTGGCGGCCTTGCCAACGTAGATAACATCCCCATCCGCGTTGCGCATGAGGTATACGCCGGGCAGAGTAGGGGTTGCTTTCAAGCGGTCGGATATGGCCAGTGGAGTCATGGACATCTTGAGCATATTCTAGCATTGGAAATAAGGGGATTTAAGGGTACTCTGGGTGTATGCACTTGGAATGAGAGCGTCTCAATAGGGAAGGGCCTTCGTGAGATATCCTTGGGCGAACATTCTGCTGCTGATACTGGGGACCGTAGAACTGGCGACGGGTCTGATGGGTCTCATATGGGGTGCGCCGGATAGGGCCATTGCCCTGCAAATACACCGGATCGCCGGTTTCAGCATAGCCTTCGTCTTGCTGTGGAAGGCAAGGAACATTGTTCCACCATTGCGCAGGCGGAGCCGGTGGAAGCGACAGCCATACAACTTCACCGTCTTTACCGTAGCGTTGGGCTTGCTGCTGGCGTCGCTTGTGCTGGGGCTGACCTGGAGCAACGTCGGCTCGTTCTACTTCCTGGGATTTAGTGGGGTAAGCTGGCACATCTATCTGTCGGTGGCTCTTGTTCCACTTGTTGCCTGGCACGTGGTGTTCCATAGATGGAGCCTGAGGCCGCGCTTCTGGGCAGATAGGCGCGTCTTCCTCAAATATGGTGGGATAACCGTGGGAGGCCTCCTCCTCTGGCGCCTTAGCGAAACGGCTTTGTCGGCTTTGTCGCTGCCTGGGGCGGGTCGCAGGTTCACCGGCTCGTATCACGCCGCCAGCTTTTCCGGCAACGCCTTCCCCGCTGTCTCATGGCTGAACGACAGGCCCAAACCGATAGACAGCGAATCCTGGCGTCTAAGCGTGGTTGGCCTGGTCGATACGCCCCTGCATATCGATTTCCAGGACATCAGCGCTTACACCAAGGCCGTAACGGCAACGATCGATTGCACAGGCGGCTGGTACTCCACGCAGGAGTGGACGGGGATGCCGCTGAAGGAGCTGCTGGACAGGGCAGGGGTCAAAGATGGGGCCGCCAGCGTCACGGTGCGCTCGGTGACCGGCTACTACCGGCGGTTTTCGCTGGAGGAAATCGGGGAGTACATACTTGGGACGCGGGTTGGCGGCGAACGACTTTCGCACTGGCACGGGTTCCCGTTGCGGCTGGTGGCGCCGGGTAAGCGCGGGTACGATTGGGTGAAGTGGGTGGTAAGGGTGGAAGTGAACGACACCAGCAAGTGGCTGCAGCCTCCTTTGCCGTTGCAGTAGAGTGCCGTCGGAGCACGGTTGATTGAAGCTCAACCGTGCCCTAAGCTAAAATAGAGTTCGCGCAAAAGCCAAGAAAGAGTCATGGAAGCACCAAAGCGCCTTAGAGGCATGCAAGACCAGCAACCGGACCAGACCCGAATTCTCAGTTGGGTTGGCCTCACTTTGGGTGATTTCCTGGCCGGATACGGTTATCGCCGCATAGACACCCCTCTGCTGGAAGAGACGGAGCTTTTCCTGCGCAAGTCGGGCGGAGAGCTTGCCAGCAAGATGTACACCTTCACCGACCCCGGTGGAAGACGGGTAAGCCTGAGGCCCGAATTTACCTCATCCGTGGTAAGAGCACATCTGCAAGGCCTGGGAGACGGTCAGTTCCCGCTGCGCTGGCAGTATCGCGGCCCCGTATTCAGATACGAGATGGATGAGGCCGAATACCGCCAGTTCACCCAGGCCGGGGCTGAGCTGATAGGCGCGGCCGGCCCTTGGTCGGATGCGGAGGTCATGGCTATAGCTTGCCAGGGCCTGGCAAGGCTGGGAATAAAGTGTCAGATGGTGATAGGCCACGTGGGATTCATGGGGGCGCTGCTGGAAGAGCAGAGAGTATCCGACAGGGCGGGGCTGTTCCTGCTCAATAGCATATCGGACCTGCGCCGGGGCGATGAAGGCGTTGAAGAGGTGATCCGGCGGGCCGGTATTTTGGGGCTGTCTCAGGGTGATAAAGAGACGCCCGTTCAGGATAGCAATCCGTCCGAAGACACCATGAGCGCGCTGGAGCAGTACCTTGGCAGGACTAATCTACTTGCCAGGGGTGTTCGCACGCCAACGGAAATACACGAGCGGTTCATCCGCAAACACAGATCGAGAGGCGACTTCGATGGATTCGATGACGCCGCCGTCCTGTTGAGCAAGGTTGCCCAGAAGAACGGCAGCGTCACGGAGGCGCTGGACAGTGTAAGGGAGATGGAGCTTCCGGCCAGGGCTTTGGCGGAGCTGGACCGCTTGGAGGAGTCGCTAAAGGCCTTCGCCATGCATGAAGTGGAAGCCGACGTTGTGCTGGACTTCGGCCTGGCAAGGGGGATCGCTTACTACAGCGATCTTATCTTCGACCTGAAGCGGCCCGGCTCAAACGGCGTTTCACTTGGAGGAGGAGGCCGCTACGACGGCCTTGCCCGGGCCATGGGAGGGACGGAGCTTGTGCCAACCATGGGCTTCGCTTGGTCATTGGAGCGCGTGGTGGAAGCCGTGATTCAGGATGGCGACGGTGGCAGGCCGTGGGAAGAGCAGGGAGAGGTGGCGCTGGTCAGGCCCGCCGGCGAATCGGCTTTCCAGGCGGCTTTGCGTGAGGCTGATAGACTTCGCAGCCTGGGAGGCAGGGTGCATTCGGATGTGACGGCTCGTTCACTGGAGGATAGCGTGTCGTATGCCAGGGAGACGGGGATAAGCCGGGTGATCACGGTTGAGTCGAACGGAGAGGTCTCTTACCAAGATGTTTGATAGCTCTTCACAAAAAGGCCCTGAAGAAACGCTGAGGCTGGCCATACCCAGCGACGGCGAGATGTACGAGTCGACGCTGGGGTTCCTTTCGGAATGCGGCATGAGCGTGTCCAGGGGGAATTTCCGGCACTATATGGGACAGCTCAGCTCGTTGAGCGATGTGGTGGTGCTGTTCCAACGCGCCGCCGACATCACCAGCAAGGTGGAGGAGGGCAGCGCCGACATAGGAATCGTAGGGTTGGACAGATTTTCCGAGTACAAGCTGGACGACGGCGAGAGCCTCACCATCATCGATGACCTGTCCTATAGCCGGTGCAAACTGGTGACAGCCGTCCCCCAAGGGTGGCTGGACGTATCGGAGATGGCAGACCTGGCGGACCTGGCCGCGGAGTTCAGGGAGCGCGGCCGCGACCTGCGCGTCGCCACGAAGTATCCCCGATCCACCCAGAGGTTCTTCTTCAGCCGCGGCATCTACTATTTCACGCTTGTCCAGTCCAGCGGCAGCCTGGAGGCGGCCCCTCTCATGGGCTTTGCCGACGTCATTGTGGATATATCCGCCACCGGCACCACGCTGAGGGAAAACCAGCTCAAGACCCTGGCGGACGGGACGGTCATGGAATCTCAGGCGTGCCTCATAGGAAACAGGACGTCTCTGAGAGGCAACGGGGTGAAGAAGGAGTTGACGCGCCGCTTCATAGAGCGGATAGAGGGCTACATGGAGGCGCGAAACTACTTCAGGGTCACTGCCAACGTGCAGGGGGAGTCCGCCGACCGGGTGGCTCTTGCGGTGATGTCCCGCGCTAATCTAGCGGGACTGAAAGGCCCTACGGTATCCCGCGTCTATACCCCGGATGCAGAGGGTTGGTATGCTGTGACCGTGGTGGTTCCCCAAGCGAGCCTGCAAGAATCGCTTGATCACTTCAGGTCCATTGGGGCTACCGGCATATCCGCAGTCCAGCCCAGATACGTGTATCATGAAGAGTCCGTGGCGTTCCGGGAGCTTCTCGGAGCGCTGGGTGAAGGCTCATAGCCTGTTCTTTCAACTAGCTAAGTTGGTGTTTGCATGAGGATTCTCCGTGGCCTGGAAGAGGCCAAAAATCATATTGCCGGGCGTGGCAACATAGAGTCCGATTCCGTTCCGGAGGCGGTGGCAAAGGGCATAGAGGATATCTTTGGTAGGGCTATGTCCCCGGCGGAAGTGGTTGCTTGCATACTGGAAGAGGTGCGGCTTCGCGGCGACGCAGCGGTCAGAGAGCTTTCCCGGCGCATAGACGGCGTGGACTACGATGACCTGGAAGTCGATAGGGAGGATATGGAGCGTGCGTACTACTCGCTGCCTGAAGAGCTCCGCAACGCCATGCAGACAGCCGCCGCACGCATAGGCAGTTTTGCCAAGGCGTCCCTTCCCAAGTCGTGGTACGACGAGACCACCGGCCTGGGCGAAACCGTTTCCCCGTTGGAGCGGGTTGGCGTGTACGTTCCGGGAGGCACGGCGGCCTATCCGTCCACGGTGCTCATGACGGTGGTCACCGCCCGCTCCGCCGGAGTGGACGAGATAGTGATGTGCACACCCGTGAGGGGCGCACAGTCCGACGTCGTACTGGCGGCGGCTTACGCGGCGGGCGTGGATCGCGTGTTTCGCATAGGCGGCGCACAGGCCGTTGCGGCCATGGCCTACGGCACGGAGTCGGTGCCCGCAGTGCACAAGATATGCGGCCCGGGGAACATATTCGTCACACTGGCCAAGAAGCAGGTGTTCGGAGCCGTTGGCATTGACGGCATCTTCGGTCCAACCGAGACTATGGTAATAGCGGACGAGCATGCAGACCCCAGGATCTGTGCGGCGGACCTTCTTGGGCAGGCGGAGCATGACGTCATGGCTTCCCCGGCATTGGCCACCGATTCCGAGGCGCTGGCCAATGAGGTGACGGCTGAGATGGAACGGCAGATGGAGACGCTTGAACGCAAGGAGATAGTCCGTGGGGCAGTGGACGGGCAGGGGGTTATTTTCATTGTGGACAACCTTGACCAAGCGGTGGAAGTTGCCAACCTATTTGCACCGGAGCATCTCACCCTGCTGGTCCAAGACCCATGGGCCTTGAAGCCCAAGATCCGCCACGTTGGCGCGCTCTTTTTGGGGCACCATTCAGGCGAGGTGCTGGGCGATTACATAGCCGGGCCCAGCCACACCATTCCGACGCACGGCACAGCCAGGTTTGCCTCTTACCTGGGTTCCGATCAGTTTGTGAAGCGGTTTCCCGTAGTGTCGCTTGATGAGTCGGTCGCGGACGAGCTGACAGAGCCGGCGGCGATTCTAGCCCGCGCCGAAGGCCTCACGGCTCACGCACGAGCCGTGGAGCTGAGGAAAGAACAAAGGAGACCTTCCTAGTCAGATGAACGATTCTACAGACATAACCGGACTGATGCTTCCCCAGGTAAGGGAGGCCCTGCCATACGCCGGGGTAGACCCGCCGGAGGTTCTGGCTCAACGCGCCGGCATCTCGGCGGACAGAGTCGTTAAGCTCAACGGGAACGAAAACCTGTACGGCGCTTCACCCAAGGTGGCCAAGGCGCTGGCTGACTACAGCGCCTATCACATCTACCCGGACCCCAGGCAGGGCAGGTTGAGAAAGGTGCTTGCCGAGTACACGGGGAGCGACCCTGAGAGAATTGTAGCCGGTGTGGGCAGCGACGAGATAATAGACCTGTTGCTGCGCCTCTTCGTGGGCCCTGGCGACCAGGTCATTCGCTTTTCGCCGGGCTTCGAGATGTACACCACGTTTACTCAATTGGTGGGCGGTCGGATGGTGTCCATCCCACTGGACGAGACGTTCGACGTGGACATAGAGGAAGCGCGCCGAGCCGCCGAGCAGGAGAACTCCAAGATCCTCTTCCTGACCGTGCCCAATAATCCTACGGGCAACCTGTTCAGTGAAGAGACCGTTAGAAGCCTCCTACAGTCGAATATCCTGGTGGTTGTGGATGAGGCTTACCACGAGTTTTCCAAGACAACCATGGCCCATCTTCTGCCGGAGTACCCCAACCTAGTTGTGCTTAGAACGTTCAGCAAATGGGCGGGCCTGGCTGGTCTCAGAATAGGCTACGGCATAATGAGCCCAGAGATAGCTGAACGTATGCTTGTGATCAAGCCCCCGTACAACGTCTCCATAGCCGCGGAGATAGGGCTGTACGCCTCTCTTGAAGACAAGGAGATGCTTCTGTCGCGTGTTGATGAGATTGTACGACAGAGAGACGCGCTCTTCAGGAGGCTGCAGGGTATGACGGGACTGGCGCCGCTGCCGTCTCACGCCAACTTCATCCTTTGTCGCATTCAGGGCGGCAACGGGATGTACGTTTACGAGGAGCTTGCCAAGCGCGGCATCTTCGTTCGCTACTACAACAATCCCCAGTTGCAGGATTACGTGCGGATCAGCGTGGGGCTGCCGGAACACAACCAGGCGCTGGTGGAAGCGTTGCAGGATATACTTTCGTGAGGAGCAAGGGTAACAATGGTCTCAGGAGCAGGTAACGACAAGGATCTCGCGGGCGCCACTCGGCGCGCCGCCATCAAGAGGGAGACAGGCGAGACCAAAATCAGCATTGAGCTGGGCATAGACGGTACGGGGCAGTACTCCATAGACACCGGCCAGCCGATGTTCGATCACATGCTGGCGCAGCTTTCCAAGCACGGCTTGATTGACGCCGTGATATCCGCGAAAGGCGACAACCTTCCGGACGCCCATCACCTGATAGAGGATGTTGCCATAGTGGTCGGCCGCGCTCTGAGGCAGGCTATTGGCGAAGGGAAGGGCATACGGCGCATGGGGTTCGCAGTGGTGCCATTGGATGAGACGCTTGCTCGAGTCGTGGTTGACGTGGGGGGTAGGGGATACGCCGTGCTGGACACCCAGCTTGAAGGCGCGCGGTTTGGCAATATTCCCGGCGAGCTCATTGGCCACTTCTTCCAGAGCTTTGCTGTTGAAGGCGGCATCAACGTACATGCCAGCATCCTGGCGGGCGTGGACCCGCACCATAAAGCGGAGGCGTTGTTCAAAGCCTTGGGCCGCTCCTTGCGAGCCGCTCTGGAGCTCGACCCCAGGCTTTCCGGGGATATACCCAGCACCAAGGGGACGATATCAGGCTGATGCCGGTTCGTTAAGCTTCGGACAGCTCAAACCGGTACTCTTCTATAACCGGATTGGCCAGTAGCTTGTCGCACATCTCGCTTACCTGGCGCTCCGCTGCCGCCTTGTCCGTTTCCTGGACCTTCAGTTCCAGGTATTTACCGGCACGAACGTCGGCTACGGATTCAAAGCCCAGGCTCTTCAGGCCTCCCATGATTGTGCGGCCCTGGGGATCGTTGACCGTTGGCTTGGGGGTTACGTAGACCTTTGCGACGTACAAAGCTATTGATCCATTCGCGCTGCGCTGGTGCAGGGGATGCCGCGCCCCAGCCCTCTTGTCTCGTCACTGAACAGGTTGCCTTTGTATGCTTCGTAGAAGCGCTCTATGCGGTCCTCGTCTATTCCCTCAAACTCATCCAGGACGCCCCAGGCGGTGAGGGCAACGGTTCCCTCCGGTATGTTGGGGTAGAACCTGGTCACAAGCCACTCTCCGTTTCCATTTAAGTTGTCGTGGACCTCTCGCAGCCGTTCCACGCCTTCAGTGAGATTGTGGCTAATTATCACGTTGCCGTGCTCCATGTTGTGCACCACTATCTCATCCGCTACTTCGCCATCGTAGAACCCGCACTGTGTTGTAGTAGACCAGTGGTCGCCGGAGGTGGGCGGTACGGTGCTGTAGGCAACGGTCTGTGGGTCTACGTGAAAGGCCGATGGCATCAGGGCTTGAGGCACCCCGATGCCGTCTGCGTAGCTAGAGGTTCCGCTGCCCGTGCCAAGCCCGCCTCCGGGCAGCACAGATGGGAGGAAAAGCCCCACTATAATGGCAACGGCGAATGTTCCGGCGCCTATCAGGTATAGGATCCGGCGGCGCTTCTTCTTGCTTTCCTGCCGCTCTCTGCGGGCGGTACGTATTTCTCCGCGCCGCATGGCGGTGCGACGTCTCTCTCTTTCCCTTGCCAAGTGTGCGTCTCCTTATGACTACGCTATCTGCTCTCCGGTCAGTATAGCGTAGGCTTACTGTTCAATGTTCTTCACAGGCCTGCTCGCCGGAATGTCTCATCAACGTACCGTACGTAGTAGCCGTAGTCAAAGAATCCGTCAAGCTCCGCGGCAGGCATGGCGGAGACAACTTCCTGCTCCTCTCTAACCAGGTTACGGAAGTCCAGGCCTTCATCCCAAGAGCGCATAGCGTTTCTCTGCACGATTTCGTACGCCTTCTCCCGGCTCAAGCCGCCCTGTTCCACCAGGCCCAGCATGACGCGTTGAGAGAATATGACGCCTCTTGTGGATTCAATGTTCTCCATCATTCGTTCAGGGTAGACTCGCAGCCCCTGCATGACGTGATTGAACAGGCTCAATATGTAATCCAGGGCCAGACACGCGTCGGGCAGTATGATGCGCTCCGCGGATGAATGGCTGATGTCACGCTCGTGCCAGAGCGCGACGTTTTCCAGCGCGGTCACGGAGTGGCCGCGGATGAGGCGGGCCAATCCGCAGACCCTTTCCGAAAGCTCCGGGTTGCGCTTGTGGGGCATGGCGGATGAGCCGGTCTGCCCCTCGCCAAAAGGCTCCTCGACTTCCCGCACCTCGGTGCGCTGCAGGGAGCGTATCTCGGTGGCGAACTTCTCCAGAGAGGCCGCTATCAACGCCAGCGCGGACACGAAGTGAGCGTATCTGTCGCGCTGGATGATCTGGCTGGATATAGGGGCAACCTCAAGGCCCAGGTGACGGCACACGCTCTCCTCCACGGAGGGCGGTACGGTGGCGTGGGTACCCACGGCTCCCGAAATCTTGCCCACGGCCATCTGCTTCCTGGCAGCCTGCAGGCGTTCATGGTGGCGGTTCATTTCGTCCCACCACAGCGCAAGCTTCAGCCCGAAGGTGATGGGCTCGGCATGAATCCCATGGGTCCGGCCCATCATGAGGGTGTCCTTGTGCTCTTTGGCGCGTGCTTTCAAAGTCGCTCTGAGGGCTTCCACCTCTTCCAGCAAGAGGTCAGCCGCTTCCAGCAGCTGTAGGCTCTGAGAAGTGTCCAATACGTCGCTGGAGGTGAGCCCCAGGTGGATCCAGCGGCCCTCCTCGCCCAGGTTTTCCGTGATGGAGCGGGTGAAGGCGGTCATGTCATGGCGGGTGCGCTGGAATATCTCGTCCAAGCGAACAGGATCATAGGAAGCATGCCTTAGCTTGACCATGTCGTCCTGCGGAATGACCCCGGCTTCCGTCCATGCCTCGCAGACCGCCAGCTCCACGGCAAGCCACTTGTCGTATTTGTTCTCTTCAGACCACACTTTTTTCATCTTGGGCCTGGAGTAGCGGTCGATCATGCTTTTCTCCCGTTGGCGTGTTGCTTTAGATAATCGAGCACGTCAAAGAAGTCCCGCAGCTCTCTACTGGGCAAGCTCTCCTCAAGGCGCATGTCCAGAAGCCGCGACTTAGCAAAGACGAGGTCGGCTTGCCTTGCCGGGCAGTAATCGGATATGCCGTCGCCTGCGTAGTACACCCGATAGCCGCGGTCACGGTAGCTGTCGACAACGGAGCATTTGCAGTTGCCCCATTCAGTACAGTCCTCCCGCGTGTACCTGTAATCGAACTCCATACCCTGGTCGGAGAACCTGGCGCCCACGGCGTAGGTAGGCAACCATTGAAGGTTTGCGGTCTCCAACAGCGCCTCCACATAGAAGTCCAGCCCGTAGGTCACCACGGCAAGCTCAATGCCGCCGCCCATGCAGAAATCCGCCAGCTCCGGAAATCCGGGTCGGAGCCTGGCTGTTTCCTTGACGTAGGCCTGCATTTCATGCTTGGCGGCCGTAATGGGTCGAAACGGCATCTCAAAGTAGTCCTTGGGCTTGATGCTTCCCCGGTGGAACATATCCAGGAGCGGGCGCCAGTCCGTTTCACTGAACCGGTCCAGCACCAGGTGGGCTACGTTCTGCTGAGCGGCGGTATCGTCGAAGTCGCTGAGGATGGCTAGTTTCATGGTTGCAGCAGTTCACTCAGGGAGCGGATTGTGCGGTCGGGTAGGGTGGAGGAGCCTTCCGGCAGCCCGCCGCCTTTCCAGTCGTTCCATATGCCGGTGATACCGACCCTTTGTGCGCCTTGCACATCCCACTCCAGGTTGTCTCCCACCATCCACGACTGTTCAGCAGGCACGCCAAGAACATCCAGCGAGTGCCTGAAGACGCGCGCATCCGGTTTGCCTACGCCGAACTCACCTTCGATTACGATGGAGCCGAAAAGCGGCGCCAAGCTGAACCTCTGTATCTTGGCCTGCTGGGTTGAAGCAGCGCCGTTGGTGATCAATCCCAGCCGTACACCCCTGGTACGCAGCTCGGTTAGGGTTTCAACGGCTCCGGGGAAGGGGGCAACGGCTTCTTCTCGTTCCACTCGATAGGCATCCGCTATTCGCTGTGCCGTATCTGCATCGTCGATGCCAAACCGAAGCAGCGCCATTTGTACGATTTTCGGGCCTGCAAGAAGCTGGTTGAATCGCCCCCAGCGATGCCGTTCCGGGTCGTTCCAAAACCAGGAGCGTTCGCTCATAATCGCCGAAAAAAGCTCCTGCGGGGAATCTATCCCTAACCGAGAGGCGAATCGATTGCAGATGCTCTGCCAGCACTCGCCGGCCACACTATCAAAAGCAAGGATGGTGTCGTCCAGGTCCACTAGCAGGGCCTTGGGGAGACTTTGAATTGCCAACCGTGGATTATCCCTCCCGAAGTCGTTCACGATAAGCAGCGTAAGCCTGGCGTATATTATCATACTTGAGGCTAAGGATACCGGCGGCCAGATATGCGGCATTGCGCGCCCCCCAGCTTCCAACGGACACGCATGCCACGGGCACGCCGGGCGGCATCTGGACGATGGAGTGCAGAGCATCCACGCCGTTCAGATCGCTGGTTGGCAGTGGTATGCCGATGACCGGCAGGTCCGTCCAGGCCGCCACCGTGCCGGGCAGGGCAGCCGCGCCTCCGGCGCCGGCGATGATCACCTCCACGCCGCGCTCCGTTGCCGACTTTGCATAATCGGCGACTTTCTGAGGCGCGCGGTGCGCCGATATAGCGTTGAACTCATGGCTGATGCCAAGGTCGTCCAGGACCTGCAAGGTACTTTGAACCAGCGGTTCGTCCGTTCTACTGCCAACAATTACGCCTACAAGAGGCATGTTTACCCTCCAATGTTGAGATTCAATTTGGTTGTTCGATACCGGATGCGACGGCCATCTCCGCGGGCAGGGCGGCGATGTCGCTGCGATAGAAGTTGCCATGGAACCGTATGAGCTTTGCGGCGTCGTAGGCTCTTTGGCGCGCTTCTGCCAAATCGCCGCCTTGACCGACCACCGTCAGCACACGACCGCCGTCGCTGAGCACTTTGCCGTTGTCCAGTTTAGTGCCGGCGTGGAAGACCAGGGCGGTCTCCTCCGAGCGCCCGATACCTTCGATTTCGAACCCGGTCTCATAGCTCTGCGGATATCCCCCCGATGCCACGGCTACCGCAACGCAAGAGCGATTATTCCAGCTAATTTGCGTTTCAGATAGGTTGCCTTTAGCTATGGCCTGCATTATCTCAACCAGGTCCGTATCCAGCCTGGGCAGGATCACCTGTGCTTCAGGGTCTCCCAGCCTGGCGTTGAACTCTATGACCTTCGGGCCGTCTTCAGTCATGGCCAGCCCTCCGTACAGAGCGCCCCGGTAGAGATGACCTTCCTTTGCCATTCCCTCTACGGCGGGCAGAATCACCTGTTTTTCTACCCGCTGGGCAAGCTCCGCTGTCCAGAACTCGACAGGGCTGTAGCTGCCCATACCGCCGGTGTTTGGCCCCGCATCGCCGTCGTACGCTCTTTTGTAATCACAGGCCGACACCAAGGGCGAAATATGCTGTCCATCGCTGAAAGCAAAGACGCTTACCTCGCGACCTTCCAGGTACTCTTCTATGACCACGGTGGCCCCGGAATCTCCCAGTGTGCGCCGGTTCATTAAATCGTCCAGCGCGGCTGAAGCGGCGTCCTTGCTGGCAGCCACCACCACGCCCTTACCGGCGGCAAGTCCATCGGCCTTTATTACGATTGGCGCGTTGCGGCTATCAAGAAATCGTTGTGCTTCTGGGTAGGAGTCGAAGGTGACGCTTTGAGCGCAGGGGATGTTGTGCCGCTTCATGAACTCCTTGGCGAACGCCTTGCTGGTTTCGAGTCGAGCCGCTGCCTGTGTCGGTCCGGCAATGGCCAGGCCGTTTTTCTGGAACAGGTCTACAACTCCCGCTTGGAGCGGCGCTTCCGGCCCGACGACTGTGAGGTCTACGCCGTGCCGGTTGGCGGCTTCCAGAAGGCCTGCCGCGTCGGTTGCCTGCACTGGGAGGTTACTGCCCAGCCGCGCCGTACCGGCGTTGCCCGGAGCAATGAGGATCTCATCGACCTGCGGACTCTGCCTTAGCTTCCAAGCAATGGCGTGCTCTCGAGCGCCGTTTCCAATGACGAGAAGCTTCATCACTCCCACTCGATCGTTCCGGGCGGTTTGCTGGTAATGTCGTACACCACGCGGTTCACCTGAGGCACTTCATTCACGATGCGGTTGGATATCTTAGCAAGGACTTCATAAGGAAGCCTGGCCCAGTCGGCGGTCATGGCGTCCTGGCTGGTCACGGCACGCACGGCTACGGCGTATCCGTACGTCCTGAAATCGCCCATGACGCCAACACTGCGCGCGTCGGTGAGGACGGCAAAGCTCTGCCAGAGATCCCTGTACAGATTGGCCCCCTTGATCTCGTCCATTACTACCCAATCGCAGGCCCGCAGCACCTCCAGCTTCTCCTTGGTCACCTCGCCAAGTATGCGTATGGCTAGACCGGGGCCGGGGAAGGGCTGGCGATGCACCATCTCTTCAGGCAGGTCCAAGCTCAGGCCTGCATCCCGAACCTCATCTTTGAACAGGTATCTCAACGGCTCCACCAGCTCAAGGGCCATGGTGGAAGGCAGCCCGCCCACGTTGTGATGCGTCTTTATCTTTGCCGAGGCAGCGTTTTCCGAGGTCTGGCTTTCTATTACGTCCGGATAGAGAGTTCCCTGGGCAAGGAAATGCACATCGCCCAGTCTTTCGGCGGCGGCGTCTTCAAAGACGTGTATGAACTCTTCGCCTATGACGTGGCGTTTTCTTTCAGGGTCGGTTACCCCGGCCAGCTTGTCGAGGAAACGCTCTTCGGCGTCTACGAAGATTAAATTGAGGCCCAAGTTCCTTTCGAACACCTTCAGGACGCGTTCCGGCTCTTCACGGCGCATGAGCCCGTTGTTGACGAAGATACAGGTGAGCTGGTCGCCCACGGCTCTATGAAGCAGCACCGCGGCTACAGCTGAGTCTACGCCTCCGGAGAGGGCGCAGATGACCTTGCCGTCGCCCACCTGCTCTTTGATGCGTTCTATGGAGCGGGTTACGAAGTTCTCAGGTGTCCATAAACCGCGACAGCCGCAGATTTCGTACAGAAAGTTGGCCAGCAGGTCTTTTCCTTGCGGCGTGTGCACCACTTCCGGGTGGAACTGCAGGCCTATTATGCCGTCGCTGCCCATGACGGCCACGGGCGAGTTGTCCGTATATGCCAACGACTTGAAGCCCGGAGGCAGTTCCGCTATCTGGTCTCCGTGGCTCATCCATACGGGCATGCTTGGGGGCATATTGGCAAATAGCGAGCTGGAAACGTTCTGGTGTAGGACTGCGTGGCCGTACTCGCGTTCCGTTGCCTGCACCACCTTGCCGCCCAGCTGGTGAGTCAGCACCTGCATCCCGTAGCAGATGCCCAATACGGGTAGGCCGCTGTCGTACACCCATAGCGGGGCAAGGGGCGCGCCTTCTTCATAGACGCTTGCAGGCCCCCCGGAGAGGATGACCCCCTTGGGGTTGATCTTGCGGACGTCATCCCAGTCTGCGTCGTGCGATACGATCTCGCAGTAGACGTGGCACTCCCGTACTCTACGCGCAATCAATCTGCTGTACTGTGAGCCGAAGTCTACAATGACAACAGCCTCCTCCTGTATTTGCGGCGCTTCTGCAGGAAGAGGCTGTTGTCCTCGCTTCTCTTCAGCAATCTCCAGGTAGGTGGAGACCTCTACGTCATCGCTGGTGGATACCCGTCGAGAAGGTGGAATTTCTTGTTCCATGCCCAGGTCCAACCCTCCGTTGTTAGGACCAATGCAGACTAAATTGAGCGTAACACCTGTGCTATACTCGGTCAAGGTAATTCTGAGACAGTAATGACGGGGTTTCATCTGGGCCATTCGACAAACAGATTTCTTGAATCGCTCGCTGATGCGGTTGCATGTGAAGTAGAGCAGGGGATAGAGGTCCTCCGCAAAGGCGGCGTTGTTGCCTATCCTACCGATACGGTCTACGGCCTGGGCGCCGGTCTGTCGGACGACGCGGCTGTCCAGCGAGTGATCGACGCTAAGGGCAGGGCCGAATCCATGGGCATGCCGCTCTTGCTATCCCGGGCGGATATGCTGGCTCCGATAGTGAAAGAGGTGTATCCAGAGGCTGAGGCTTTGATAGAGCGTTTCTGGCCGGGCGCTTTGACCCTGGTGATGACTAAATCAGCCGCGGTGTCCGACTTGGTATCCGGCGGCCGCTCCTCGGTCGCGGTGCGAGTTCCTGATCACCCGGTGCCGCGCGCTCTTTCTGAAGGAGTGGGCGGGCCTATCATAGGAACGAGCGCCAACCGCACCGGAGCGGTGCCCGCTTCTTCCGCCGTACAGGTGAGGGAGCAGTTGGACGGCGCCGTTGATCTGGTGATAGATGGCTTACCCTCACTGGGCGTCCAGTCCACGATCCTTGATCTAACCGGCCCCGCGCCTAGAGTCCTCAGGGCCGGCGCGGTCTCTCTCGAAGAAATCCAATCCGTTTGCCCGGGCGTGCAATGATGGTTCTCCAGCATTACTCATCCCAGGCTGACCGTACACTGCGCGACCTGTTCTCTGAGAATAGCTTTCCGCTGTACCGGCTCATGGGATATCAGCTGGGCTGGCTTGACGAAGTCGGCTTGGAGCTGCCTTCGCCGGTTGCGCAGACAAGGCTGCACGCCAGCCTGGCCCTGGCGGCCTGCGAGGCCGTCGGTGGCTCCATAGACCGGGCTGCTCCGGCAGGTGCGGCCGTGGAGCTGCTCAACCAGTTCGTCCAAGTCCACTCCGACATACAGGATGGGCTCCCGCAACGGTATGGCCGCGACACGCTCTGGTGGGTTTGGGGCCCGGCGCAGGCCATAAACACCGGGGACGGCTTCCACGCCCTGGCCAGACTGCGCCTAATGCAGCTTCTGGAAGAGCGTATGGCGCCGCAGGAAATCCTGAGCATGGTCAACATTTTGGACAAGGCGTCATTGCGCATGCTGGAGGGGTTGCACCAGGATATGGTCTACCAGGAAAGGGTGGATATCCTGCCGGAGGCGTACCTTGAAACGGCGCGGGAAAAGGTTGGCGCGCTCATGGGTGCTGCCTTGGAGCTGGGCGCATTGTGCGGAGGAGCCTCCAAAGAACAGGGCAGGGCTTTCAGAGAGTTCGGTGAAGAGATAGGTGTAGCCTTTCAAGTTCAGGAGGATATTCAGATGCTTTGGGGCGAGCCTATTTCCGGCAGGCCAAGGGGCGCTGATCTGCTGAACAAGAAAAAGGGCTACCCTGTTCTCTACACCTTGGACCAGGCGGAAATAAGCTTGAAGCGAGAACTTGGAACGTTGTTCCTAAAGCGGGTACTGGAACCACCGGACCTGGAGCATCTGGTGGCTGTTCTGGATGGGCTGGAAGCCCGCGACGCCGCTCTAGCTAAAGTTCATGAGCTTTACAGCCGGGCGGTTGCCGGATTGGAAGAGTCGGGGTCAGCCGACGTGGCGAACCTGAGGTCTATTGCAGCTTGGCTGGGTCTCAGGGAATAATGAGACGGATGATGGAGATAGGCCGTGCCTAAGAAGACGGTGCGACACATGGATGTATCCGGTAAGCGCGTTCTGCTGCGCGCCGACCTCAACGTTACCTTCGTCCCAGGCACAACCCAGATTGCGGACGACGGCAGAATTAGGGCTACGCTACCCACCATCGATTATCTGAAGGAGCAGGGCGCCGGCATCATTCTCTGCTCCCATCTGGGACGGCCCAAAGGGCAGGTGGTGGAAGAGATGCGCCTGGCCCCGGTGGCGGACCGCTTGATGGAGCTCCTGGGCGGGTCTGTAAAGTACGTTAAGGACTGTGTAGGCCCAGAAGTGGAAAAGGCTGCTCGTGAGTTGAAACCGGGCGACGTGCTCTTGCTGGAAAACCTGCGCTTCCATGCAGGTGAGGAGAAGAACGACCCTGAATTCGCTAGGTCGCTGGCTTCCCTGGCCGACGTTTACGTGGATGATGCGTTTGGCGCTGCTCACCGCGCCCACGCTTCCATTCACGCCGTTACGCAGTTCCTGCCCGCTGCGGCAGGTCTCCAAATGAGTCGCGAACTGGAAATGCTCGGCGAGGCCCTTGACCGCCCGCTGCGGCCTCTTGCCGCGGTTATGGGAGGCGCTAAGGTCAGCGACAAGATAGCCGTGCTGGACAACCTGGTGAGCCGCGTTGACCGGTTGTTCATTGGCGGCGGTATGGCCGCTACGTTCCTTGGCGCTCAGGGTTACGAAACCGGTCTCTCTCCGGTGGAGGCGGACAGCTTCCAAACCACCTTGGAGATTCTGAGCAGCGCGGAAACGCAGAAGGCCCAGGTATTCCTGCCAGTGGATTTTGTAACTGCCGACGCCTTTAATGAGCACGCTTCTACCAAAATCGTGCCGTTCAACCAGGTGCCGCCCAATAGCTTCATCATGGATATAGGCCCCGACACCGTTGAATCGTTCAGGCAGGGCTTGAACGGCTGTTTGACCGTGATCTGGAATGGCCCCCTGGGTGTCTTCGAATGGGAGGCCTTCAGCAATGGCACCAGAGCCATGGCCGAGGCTATTGCAGACCTAGAAAACGCAACCACCGTTCTGGGAGGAGGTTCAACCGCCGGGGCTGTTTCGGCGCTTGGCCTTGCTTCCCAGGTTAGCCACGTTTCCACGGGCGGCGGCGCATCACTGGAGCTTATGGAAGGCAAAGAGCTGCCCGGAGTGGCCGTTCTACC
The DNA here is from genome assembly GCA_964450505.1 of uncultured Dehalococcoidia bacterium. Lineage (GTDB taxonomy): Bacteria > Chloroflexota > Dehalococcoidia > Lucifugimonadales > QGNO01 > DAOUJH01. The sequence continues at coordinate 20,227 of CAYVEN010000006.1, forward strand.
CGATGAGGATGACTAGATGATAGACTTTCCGGCCCTTGCCGACATGGTAGATTCGACCTCTTCCAAGATAATCATGCTTGTCGTCGATGGCCTTGGCGGGATGCCGCATCCCGATACGGGTCTTTCAGAGCTTGAGGCAGCCGCTCTGCCCAATCTGGACCGGTTGGCCAGGCAGTCATCGGGCGGTATGACCATTCCGGTCCTGCCCGGTGTGGCTCCGGGCAGCGGTCCGGGCCATCTGGCTCTGTTTGGGTACAACCCGCTCAAATACTTCATTGGCCGCGGCGTGCTTGAGGCGTTGGGCATAGACGCTCCCTTGGAGAACGGTGACGTCGCTGCCAGGGGCAACTTCTGCACAATAGATAGCAGCGGGTTGCTAACTGACCGCAGAGCAGGGCGCATTCCATCCGAGGAGAGCTTTCCGCTGGTCGAAATCCTGGACACGATCGAAGTGCCGGGCGTGCAGTTGTCGGTGCTGCCGGTCAAAGACTACAGGTTTGTCTTGCTAATGAAGGGCGCCGGTCTTAGCGACGGTGTCAGTGAGACAGACCCTCAGCGCATAGGCGTGGAACCCCTTGAAGTGGAAGCTCTGGACGCCAATGGAGAGGCGACGGCGTCCGCGGCCAACGCTTTCATACAGCAGGCAAGGGAGAAGCTTGCTGGACAATCACGGGCAAACATGGCGCTGTTGCGCGGCTTCTCACAGTTGCCGTCCTTTCCTTCCATGGGTGAGTCGTACAGGCTCAATCCCGCGGCAGTAGCCGCGTACCCCATGTACCGCGGATTGGCCCGCGTGGTTGGCATGAAGGTAATTCAGACGGGCCAGTCCTTTGAAGACGAGCTGGATGCACTGGGCGAGCACTACGAGGATCATGATTTCTTCTACTTGCATTACAAGCCGGCCGATGCCGCCGGGGAAGACGGCAGCTTTGAGGCTAAGGTGAAAACGTTGGAGGATTTGGATGCGTGTATCCCGCGTATCCTTGATCTGAATCCCGATGTACTGGTGGTAGCCGGAGACCATTCTACGCCGGCTGTTCTGGCGGCCCATAGCTGGCACCCCGTGCCGGTATTGATCCACTCTAAGGATACGCTGGGCGACGGAGTAGAGGCATTCAATGAGCGCGCCTGTGCCCGCGGGTCTCTGGGCACGTTCCAGGCGGAATATCTGATGCTTCAGGCGCTTTCTCACGCCGGCAAGCTAGCCAAGTACGGGCCGTAGCCGGTCCATCAAGCCAAGGAGGCACCTCTTGGGCAGACCGTTCATAGCAGGCAACTGGAAAATGAATACAACCATCCATCAGGCGGGCTTTCTTGCCGCGGCTATCAGGAGCAACCTGGAGGACATCACAGGCGTGGAAGTTGTGCTCTGTCCCCCCTTTATCTCTCTGCCAGAGGTCGCCCACGCGCTAAAGGGGGCCAACATCAAAATCGGCGCGCAGAACATGCACCATGAAGAAAAGGGCGCGTTCACGGGGGAGATCTCGCCGCTCATGATCCAGGGTCTCTGCAGCTACGTTGTTCTGGGACACTCAGAACGACGGCGTGACTTTGGAGAAACCGACGATCTGGTGAGCCGCAAGGCCAACAAGGCGCTTTCATGCAACCTCCGGCCCATCATCTGTGTGGGAGAGGCACTGGAAGCGCGCAAAGAGGGCAGGGCAGGGGAAGTGGTGTCGCGCAGCCTTGCCGGATCACTGGCCGGTATAAAGTCTCTCAAAGGCGTAGTGGTGGCCTACGAGCCGATCTGGGCCATAGGCACCGGCGAGGCGGCTACGGGAGAGCAGGCCCAGGAGATGTGCCGGTTGGTCCGCCGACAGCTTGCGGACTTGTTCGGGGAGGACGCGGCGGAGAGGGTATCCGTCCTGTACGGAGGCAGCGTGAGTCCGGATAATATCGAAGAGTTCGTGTCGCAGCCTGATATAGACGGCGCACTTGTGGGCGGAGCCAGCCTGAGTTCCGACCAATTCGTTGAGATTGTGCGTTCCACTGCGCACGAGCGTTCGGCTCATTGAAGCGCGGCCCAGCCCTGAATCATAGAATTGACCTAGTCCACGGCTAGAAAATGCGCAGACCCTCCATAGTGGCCGTAGTTGGCTCCACTGCTGTTGGCAAGACCGCTCTGAGCCTGGAACTTGCCAAGCTCTTGCCTGCGGAGATAGTCAGCGTGGACAGCCGCCAGGTCTACAGGCATATGGACATAGGCACCGCCAAACCGACCTTGGAGGAGCAGTCCCAGGCGCCGCACCACCTGATCGATATTGCCGAACCTACCGACGACTTCAGCTTGGCGGCTTACCTGGAGCGCGCGCACTGCGCTATCCAGGATATCCAGAAGAGGGGGCGCTTGCCCATTCTGGTCGGTGGTACGGGGCAGTATCTGTGGGCGTTGCTTGAAGAGTGGCGAGTGCCGTCCGTAGCCCCGGACAGGAAATTCAGGGAGGATATGGAGGCGCTGGCCGCTGGACAAGGAGATGAATTTGTCTACAACAGGCTCAGGGAGTTGGACCCTGAGTCGGCGGCTATTATAGACCCGCGCAACCTGCGCAGAGTCATCCGCGCCCTGGAGGTGCATCATCAGACAGGGGTCCCGTTCTCCAAGATGCGCCGCCGTGGCGAAGGCCGCTACAGTTCGCTTGTAATCGGGCTTACTCTGCCAAGGGATGAGCTGTACCGGCGCACCGATCAGCGCGTGGACAGAATGATGGAGGCGGGATGGCTGGACGAGGTGCGCTGCTTGCTGGAGCGCGGCGTGACGGCGGAGCTGCCGTCCATGAGCAGCGTAGGTTACAGGGAGATGGCGGCCTGTTTGCAGGGTGAAATAAGCCTGGAAGACGCTGTCCGAAACACAAAGAGCAATACGCGCAAGTTTGCCCGGCGTCAGTCTGCCTGGTTCCGCCTTTCAGACCCGCGGATCCGCTGGTTGCAGTCAGATGCGAACGTGGTAAGCGAAGCCTATGGCTTGGTGACCGGATTCTTTATGATAGAATGCCATTGCTATGAGATTCACCAAGATGCACGGCGCGGGCAACGACTACGTTGTTCTGGACGCCCGTAACGAGGACAAGGACTGGTCGACGCTGGCGGTGGAGATGTGCGACCGTCACTTTGGCGTTGGCGCTGACGGCCTGCTGCTGCTGGAACCTTCAGCGGTGGGAGACGTTAGGATGCGCATGTTCAACCCGGACGGTTCCCAGGCTGAAATGTGCGGCAACGGCATCAGATGCTTTTCCAAGTACGTGCTGGAGCGCGGCCTAGTTTCGCTGAATGGGGGCCCTCTTCACGTGGAAACGGCCAGCGGCCTGCTTGACGTAGTGCCCTTAAAGGACGGCAACGGCCGTATAAGCAGGGCACGGGTCGCCATGGGCGAGCCACAGTTCAATGCGTCGGATATACCCGTTCATCTCCCAGCAGGGGAGAACGGGCAGCAAATCGACACGACTTTACTTGACATAACTAATGGGATTGTGCCTGAGCAGCTCGTTGTAGGCTATACCGTGGAGCTGACTGGGGAGACCTTTGAAATCACCTGCGTTTCCATGGGTAACCCCCACGCCGTCGCCTTCATAGACCGGCCCGTAGATGAGGTCGAATTGGACAGGCTGGGCCCCCTTATGGAGCATCACCCCATCTTCCCCAGGCGAGTTAACTTCCACGTCGTCAACGTGGAGAATAGGGGCCGTCTCAAAGCTAGGACTTGGGAGCGGGGCGCCGGCCTTACTCTGGCGTGCGGCACCGGCGCATGCGCCATCCAGGCGGCGGCCCGCCTGCTCCGCCTCACGGACGATGAGGTCAGGCTGGAAATGCCCGGCGGCGAGTTGATAATCACCTGGCCGGGACAGGGCCCGGTGTACATGGAAGGTCCCGCGACGCAGGTATTCGAGGGCGAGTGGCCTTAATAGGATTAAGCTCTAGCCAAAACGCAAGAAGGAGTGCCAATGAAGTTCGCAGAGCGCATAGAGAAATTGCAGCCGTACCTTTTTGTGGAAATCTCCAGGAAGATAAACCAGAAGAGGGCCGCAGGCATCGACGTCATCACCTTTGCCATAGGGGATCCTGACATTCCCACGCCTCCGCATATTCTAAACAAGCTCCTAGAGGCTGCGCAGGACCCGCCAAACCATCGGTATCCTGAGTCGGACGGGCTGCCCCAGTTACGCCGCGCCGTCTCCGATTGGTACGGCAAGCGGTTCGGCATAGCCCTGGACTCCGACAAGGAGGTGCTGCCTCTCATCGGCGCAAAAGAGGGAATCGGCCACATGGCTCTCTGCTTCCTAGACCCCGGCGACGTGGCCCTGGTGCCGGATCCAGGCTACCCGGTCTATTCAGTGGGCACCATGTTTGCCGGTGGCGAGTCCTATTTCATGCCGTTGTTGGAAGAGAACGGTTGGCTGCCTGATCTGGACGCCATTCCGGAGCAGGTTGCCCAAAAAGCCAAGGTCATGTGGATAAACTATCCGAACAACCCCACCTCGGCCACGGCGGATCTCGAATACTTCGAGAAGGTGGTGGACTTCGCGAAGGCGTACGATATCGCGATCTGCCATGACGGTCCGTACACGGAGGTAGCCTACGACGGCTACACGCCCGTCAGTTTCCTGCAGGCCAAGGGCGCTATGGACGTTGCAGTGGAGTTCCACTCGCTTTCCAAGAGCTACAACATGACCGGTTGGAGAATAGGGATGGCGGTGGGCAACGCCGAGATGATCAATGCGCTCATGCGCGTCAAGTCCAACCTTGACTCAGGCATTCCGCAGGCCATCCAGATAGCGGGTATAGAGGCCCTCCAGGCGTCCCAGGAGTGCATTTCTGAGAACAACGCCATATACCAGCGCCGCCGCGATAAGCTGGTGGACGCTTTGCGGGGCATAGGCATGGAGATCACGCCGCCAAGAGCCAGCCTGTACGTCTGGGCAAGGGTTCCAGAAGGCTACAGTTCCGCGGAATTCGCGGGTATGTTCCTGGAAGAGAAGGACATAGTCGTCACGCCGGGGTCGGGATACGGTGAGTACGGAGAAGGGTACATTCGTCTTTCGCTTACTCTACCGGATGAGCATTTGACCAAAGCAGTCCAGCGCTTGGAAGGCTGGACAATACCATCAAAAGCCTGAGAGGTAGCTGAGCATACCTAGAGCCACTTTTTCCACTGCCAAACAAAGGGAAAGGGCCTATCTGGCCGGCGTCCAAATCAAGCGCACTCGTCTCTCATGGTCGTTGCAAGATTCTCTGTCTGAGCTGGCGCAGCTGGCTCGTTCCGCCGGAGCAGAAGTGGTGGGTACAATCGCCCAGAACCTGGACAAGCCCACGCACACCTATCTGGGGAAGGGCAAGATAGAGGAGCTGCAGGTCATTCGCGGGGCGTTCGACACGTTGATCCTGGACGATGAGCTTACCCCGACACAGCAGCGCAACCTGGAGAGCGCCTTTGGCGAGCATATCAAGGTCATAGACCGTACGGCGCTGATTCTGGACATATTCGCCAGTCGCGCTAGGACCAAGGAGGGGCGGCTTCAGGTTGAGCTTGCGCAGCACGAGTACCTGCTGCCGCGTTTGGCCGGGCAGTGGTCGCACTTGGAGCGCTTGGGTGGCGGAATAGGCACCCGCGGCCCCGGCGAAACGCAGATAGAGACCGACAGGCGCCTCGTCAACCGCAGGATCCAGCACTTGAAGGCCGACTTGGAGAAGGTGCGCAGCCAGCGGGCTCTTCACCGGAACCGGCGGAGGGCGCAGGATATTCCGGTGGCGGCCCTGGTAGGCTACACCAACGCCGGCAAGAGCACGCTGTTCAATGCGTTGACCACGGCAGGGGTCATGGAGTCCAGCGCGCTCTTTGCCACTCTGGACCCGGTAACGAGGCGAGTCCGCCTTGCCAGCGGTCAGAACGTCCTTATGTCCGATACCGTGGGCTTCATTCACAAGCTGCCGCCCACGGTGGTCGCGGCATTCCACGCAACGCTGGAAGAACTGCACGATGCGGACATGCTGCTTCACGTTGTTGATATGACGCATAAGAACATGCGACAGCACATAGCAGTAGTGGAAGACATTCTGCGCGACCTTGGCTTGGGAGAAAAGCCAGGTTTGCTGGTGTTCAACAAATTGGACCTTTTGCCGGAAGATTCGGCGTTGCTCAACAACGACGAAGACGGGGAAGGGATCATGGTCTCCGCGGCAACGAGGCAGGGGCTGGACGAACTGTTGTCGCGCGTCGATCATCTTTTGGCTGAGGTGATGGTGATACCAGTGGGATAGGGGGATTTGAGGGAGAAGCCCCTGAGCCCAGGCAGAGAAAGGTTCGCCCTATACTAGTTATGTAAAGATAAGGAAGGAGGGATCTGCTACTTTACATAACGTAGCGGCCTCTAGCATTTTTTGCTAAGAGGTTGCTAAGGGACTCTGAATGGCTCGCGAGACATTATGTACCCTAACGGAGCTTAGCTGCGCTGATCTAGGAAATGAGACGGCAGAACGAGGTGATTCGAGAATGGATATGCTAGTTTGGTTGAACCTATACGTCGCGGTTCTTTCGGCAACCTTGCTCACTGTCACTCTCGGCGTCCTTCTATACTGGCGCTTTGTGTGGATCAAGGCAAAGGTCAGGGGTATATTCCAGGGACTTCATATCCATTGGCGGACACGCCAAGCGCAGAGGATTGTCAAACACGTTTTGCTAGAGCGGGAGGGCCTTATAGTCCCGATTGATGCTTACAATTCATGCTTCATAATGGGCTCCACAGCCACGGGACGCCCTACATGGGGGGAAGTCATACCTGACGGTTCTAAATGGCTCAACGACTACTTTATAGCGAGTGCGCTGGAAGCCCTTTCCCAAGAGGAGCAGGTGGTCAAGACTGAAATTCTCCGAAATGGTGATTGGCCTCCTAGGGCGGTAAGCTACCTTTTTCAACCAAAGAGGCCAGGTGAATCAGTAGAGGCCCGGCGCAAAGAAATAGAGACTAACAACAGGTGCTATCAATATCAACGTTGGGTTCAGCAGTGCCCTTTAACTTACCGGTTCGAGGCAGAAAGTCAGCGACTTCTTGAGTCTGCTGTTCCATGTGAGAGATGTTGGGAATGAGGTTTTTCCTACCCTCTCCTAGCCCATAATTTCTTTAATGGCTAAGCGAATCCCTGGAATGGCTCCGCCGATTCCTGCTGCTAGAATCAATCTGATGTCCATCGGGTAGGACCAGAACGCCAGAGCTAGGATCATTAGTAACATCCCCAAGGCAGCTCCACCAATTACTATAAACACAGGTTTAAGCATAGCTACTTCAAGTCTACTCCATGACCTTTTCACCAACGCTTCTTACGGCTCGTTACCGTCTGGTAATAGATGCCAGTGATGGCTTTAACTGCTTCATCAAACCCCTCACGATAGGCAGGACTTGATCCATGCTGTGGGCCTTCTTGGACAGGATCAGACAACGCATCCGAATGCACAATAAGTTCAACACTATGCCATGCCAGTAGATGCTTCACTACAAGGTTTAGTGCCTCAATCTGACCTTTCATATAGTCTACGGTGTTGTCAGCCATCGCTCACTACTCCTTCTCCTAGCTTTCAAGAAGATAACACAACTGAGCATTGTGCAATTATGCCCAAATACGCCCTCTACCACTGCTCAGCTACTCCTACCACCCTAAAGACCCTTAGACACCGAGTTTTGCGGTCTCTAGGAGGCAAGAATTGCACACAAAGAGGCCTTGGATAAACGTAGAGCCCCCTACATTTACTGTAGAGGGCTCTGAATGGCTCGCGAGACGTTATTTACCCTAGCGACAGTCTAGCTGCGCTGATCTATTGGCACGTACTCCACGTCCATTGGGCCGGTGTACTCCATCAGCGGGCGTATCAGCATATTGTTGGAGGACTGCTCCACCACGTTCAACGTCCAACCGGGAATTCGCCCCAGAGTAAAGATGGGAACGAAGATGTCTTCGGGAATACCCAGCAAGTAGTATATCGACCCGGCGAAGAAGTCTACGTTTACGTAGATGCCCCTGGACTGATACGGTTTCATTGCTTCTTGGATGTTCTGGAGTATCTGGAACCAGTGAGGTTCGCCCCTGTCCACGCCAAGGGTTTGCGAACGCGCCGCCAGGTGCCTTGCCCTTGGGTCCTCTGCTTTGTAGACCCTGTGACCGAAGCCCATGATGCGGCCGCGGTTATCGAGTATGTTCCTCACGTAAGCTGCGGCGTTCTCCGGAGAACCTACTTCCTCGGCCATCTTCTGCACCGCTTCGGCGGCTCCGCCGTGCAGCGGCCCCTTGAGGGTGCCAATGCCGGTTACCACCGCTGAGTGAAGATCGCTCACCGTGGAAGCCGTGACGCGGGCGGCAAACGCCGAGGCGTTGGCGCCGTGTTCCGCGTGCAGGATGAAGTCCACGTCCAGGATCCTGGCCTCATCTTCCGTCGGCATCTTGTCAAACAGCATGTAGAGGAAGTTCCCCGCGTGGTTCAGATCGGGATTTGGCTTGACAAGCGGCTTCCCGTTTCTAATCCGGTCGTGGGCGGCCACTATGGTCGTGGCCTTTGCCGTAAGGCGCAGCCCCTTGCGGATGGTGGCTTCGGCGGAATTGTCCTCTACTTCGTCGTCGAATGCAGACAGGGCGGATACCGCCGTCCTCAGCACGTCCATGGGGTGTGCCGCCTGGATCTTGTCTATGATCTCTACGACTTCGCTGGGGATCTCTCTTTCGGCGCGCAGCCCCTGGTCAAAGCTGTCCAGCTCCGCCTGCGTGGGGAGCTTCCCGTACAGAAGAAGGTATATGACCTCTTCAAAAGTGGACTTTTCCGCAAGGTCGTGTATGTTGTAGCCTCTGTACAGGAGCTTGCCGACCTGCCCGTCAATGAAACAAGACTCCGTCCTATCAAGATAGACTCCTGAAAGGCCTCTGTGTATTTCAATTCCTGAAGTCGTCATTCTGCCTCCTTCTGGTTGTTACGGCCACAAAGAGGCTCGGTGAGGCAATTCGCCTACCGAGCCTTAAAACTACCCGATTTTGCCGCCCGTGAGAATTTCCAAGGACTGAAGAAGAGTGGTGCATATGAGCTTAGATTGGTTGTGGTGATAGCCCACCGTCGGGTTTCCCTCTCTGTATTGCAGACCGAATTCCAAAGCGAAAATTGCCGTGTACCATGCACAATCATGCTATCAACGACCTATAGGGCTGTCAATGTTGTCCATTTGGCGTTGATTAGAGCCCATTTGGCTGGGAACGGCGGCCACCCTCCGCATGCCTGCCTCCACTTTTGCCTGTGCTAGAATGAAGGTGTTCCCGGTACAAAAGGCTCCACTATGAAACTTCATCATCGCATAGCTGTTTACGGCGGCCTGTTTGTCATCATCGTGACTTTGGTGACCTTCGACGTGGCCGATAGGTTGTGGTCCAACCGCCTACCCTTCGGCATTCCCGCGGAGCTTGCCGGGGTCTGGGAGGTATACCGGATACTGGACGAAGATTACGTGAGCGTTGATGAGCTTGATCAGAACATACTCACCAACGGCGCTGTGCAAGGAATGCTGGATATCCTCACCGCCACCGGGGCGATCGACCAAGATTCCCAAACGCTACTGGATTCAAGCGGATTCGGAGCGATCCGGCGGGCCTGGCAGGATATTTCGGAAAGATTGGACGGCGACGGTGAAATAACCCCTGAGCTGCTGGAAGAAGCGGCCATTAGAGGCATGCTGAACGCCTTGGATGATCCCAACACCTCGTATCTCTCGCCTGAGGGGTACAGGCAGGTGGTGGAAAGCTACGAATCGGACTTTGAAGGCATAGGCGCCTGGGTAAGGGAGCAGAATGGCCGCATCACGGTGCAGGCGGTGATGGACGGCGCCCCGGCGGAAGACGCCGGCCTCCTTTCCGGAGACGTGCTTCTGGAGGTGGATGGCCAGTCTGTAGATGGATTCAGCGTGGATGAGGCGGTGGCCCTGATTAGAGGGCCCAGAGGTTCGTCTGTTGACCTCCTGGTGCTGCACGCCGAAGAGGAGGAACCGGTAAGGATAAGCATCACCCGCGCTTCAATCAGAACGCCTTCCGCCGGGTGGCGGCCGTTGAACGAGGAGATAGCCTACCTGTGGATAGATAGGTTCCGTGATGAAACGGACAAAGAGGTGGAGGAAGCGCTGGTGGAGATAGTGCGTGAGGGGTACTCCGGGATTGTTCTGGACGTTAGGGGCAATCTGGGCGGCATCCTTTCCACCACCGTTTCGATTGCCAGCCAGTTTCTGGAAGACGGCCTGGTGCTCTACCAAGTGGACGGACAAGGAGTGAGGACCGATATGGAGGTCAGCGGAGGCGGTATAGCTACGGAGGTGCCGCTGGTCATCCTGGTCGACGGGGCAAGCGCCAGCTCCAGCGAGGTACTGGCCGGCGCCCTCCAGGATCACGGGCGGGCCGTGGTCATTGGTACGACTACCTTCGGCAAGGGAAGCGTGAACGAACTCAAGACGCTGGACAGTGGCTCCGCCCTGTACGTTACGGCAGCGCTGTGGTACACGCCCAGCGGACGCTTGATAGAAGGAGAAGGGCTGCAACCCGACATCACGTCTAGCGCAGAACGGTGGGTTACCCTTGATCCGACTATTGCTGAGCAGTTGGAGTCCCATGCCACGATTACCGTTACACAGCGTGGAAACGGCCTGTTCGAGGTGTTGGTGGACAGACCCCTGCTGGCCGCCTTGGAGCAGCTTCAGCCCGCATCTACCCCGCCCTTGCCCATAGGTTGATTGGATTATGGGAAAGAACGGATACAGGGTCGTCACCGTGAACCGCAAGGCCTTCCATGATTACGATGTCTTGGAGACGGTTGAAGCGGGCCTGGTGCTCACCGGCACTGAGATCAAGTCCATTCGCGCCGGACGCGTCAACCTAAGAGACGCCTATGCGCGCCAGGAGAAGGGCGAGATGTGGCTGTTCAACTCACATATTGCTCACTATGTAAAGGGCGGCATCTACAACCACGAGCCCTCCCGGCCTCGCAAACTGTTGCTTCACCGCAGTCAGATCAATCACCTTGCGTTGGAGCTTGGCCAGAAGAGACTTACCATTGTCCCTTTGCGTCTTTACATCAAGGACCACAAAGCCAAAATGGAGCTTGGCCTGGCCCGGGGACGGCGTCAATACGATAAGCGCAAAGCCATAGCCCGTCGTGAAGCGGAACGAGATATGGAGCGCTACGCCAAGACCGGAAAAGGTTCACCGTAGCTTGGCGGTTCTTGTTATAATGGAAGCAGCAGAAATGGGGACGCGTGGTTTCGACAGGGGGTGGTTCTGCGGGACTGCAGGCCGAGGCGCCGTCGCACCTCGTTAAAAGGCGGCAAAAAAAGTAACTGGCAAGAAACAGCTAGCACTGGCTGCCTAAGGCGGCTACGTCTACCCTAACCTGCTCCCCAAGGGTTGGGGCTAGGCGACACACATTGGGGACGCGGCCATTCCGACACCGATAGGACTGGCTTAAGACAATCGGCTGGCTCACTTGCTTCGCTGTCGGTGTCGGGATCAGGTGAGCGAGACATAAACACCGAATAAGCCTGTAGTACGTTCCAGTAGAGCGTCTTCTGGACAGGGGGTTCGACTCCCCCTCGTCTCCACCAGGAATAGAGAAGGGCCTCCCCTACTA
>CAYVEN010000006.1:31958-48284 GCA_964450505.1 uncultured Dehalococcoidia bacterium
TTTCGCTTCTTGGAAGAGGCCTCTGCCTTGCCGTTGGTAGTTGCGGCAGGGGTCTCCCCTTTCGCTGAGGCTATGCTGGCCCTCAGCGCTTCCATCAGGTCTGTGACCTTGCCCTTGGAAACGGAAGGGGCAGACGTAACCATTTCCTGAGACGACAGCTTGCCTTCGATGACCTTTTCCAGGGCATGGCGGTACTGGTCCTCGTGCTCGGAAGGATCGTAGTCGGCGGAGAGTTGGTCTATGAGCATCATGGCCATGGCCATTTCCTGCTCGGTGATGGCGGTCTGCTCTTCCGGCAGATCGAGCTCTCTGGTGCCGCGTATCTCATCCGGGTAATGCATGGTGTGCATGGCTATGGCGTGCTCGTACGGCCGCAGCGTGCAGATGTGCTCCTTGTTGCGGAGCGACACCTTGGCAATGGCGGCGCGGTTAGAGGTTTCCAAGGCCTGCTTGAGCAGGTAGAACGGCTTTACCCCCACGCCTTCAGGCTCCAGCATGTAGGTGCGGTCAAAGTTGATTGGGTCCACCTTGGATAGGTCAACGAACTTGACGATGTCTATGCTCCGTATGGACGGGACAGGCAGGTTCTGGAAGTCCTTCTCCTCCATGACAACGTACTCGTCCTTGGCGTACTCGTAGGCGCGCACAATCTCGGACTGCTCCACCTCGGTCTCATGGTGCGGGCAGTACCGTTTGTAGCGCAGCCTGGTGTGACAGGCGCCGTGCATGGTGACAAAGGAGATGTCCTTGCTTTCCGTGGCGGTGTAAAGCTTGATGGGAATAGCCACCATCCCAAAGCCAACCGCACCCTTCCAAATCGCTCGTCGTGCCATCTATGCCTCCAATTCCCCCGGGCATACCTTACTTGTTGAATGATAGCCGTGTTGGGTTGGGTCAGTCAAATGGGGGGACGGGACGCCCGTTTCCCGTGGGGAATGAATTGTTTCAGACGTTATGTCAAGTTCCAAGGCTAAAACGGCCTCACTTTTTCCGAGAATATGCGAAAACAATTCCGTTCCTTCGATAGACTCAGGACAGGCTTCGACGGATGGCGGCGCGATTTCAGAGCGCTTCCAGCGTCGGCGTAGGTTGTTGATTTGCTCATTGATCTCCAAAGTGCGGGCGAGAGTGTTGATGGCCCGGAACAGCAGGTCCGGGGGAGAGTCGGGATAGGAGACGATGCGCCGGATTTTGAGCCGGAGCAGGGCTATCTCACCCTGGAGGCCTTTGAGTTGGGCGGCGTCCCGAAGGAGCTCCCGATCGTTCTCCGCGACGCGGGATGAGTAGAGGCCGTGGGTGCGGGCGTTCTGGTTGCCGAGAGGCGCGCCACGCCGCCGTCGTGGTTTTGGCTGATCAGTTTGCTGTGAGTCCATGTGGATAAGGGTATCGGGTGCAGAGGGGTGTGGGGAAGGAGGAGGTGTCAGGGGGGCGGACGGGCAAAATGGGCAAAATGGCAAGGAGGCGGTGGGGTGGTGTCATTCTGATGAGCCCAGCGAAGAAGAATCCAAGGCGGTTTATTAAGGCATCGTGGGTTTGCGGGCATAAACCTTTGGATTCTTCACTCCGTTCAGAATGACAGTTGGCGGAGATACTACCCGCCCAAAGCCCGCTCGTGGTGAGCCCGTCGAACCACGCCGGGGGGATGCGCCCTTCCCTTCGACGATGCTCAAGGTAAACTTCAAGCTCAGGGCGAACGGATACCAAAGCCCATCCCTGGATTCCCGATCGGAGTCGGGAATGACGGAAGGGCGAGCCTAGGCCAGCCGCCCCTGCTCTCCCTCTAAGCGGGCGATGCGCCGCGCTGGTTGGTACATTGGCTGGTGCGCTGGCATCTGGAACGAGTTGCCCGCCAGTAGCTCCTCCACGGTGCGTATCTGTATCTTGGGGAAGTCGGTTTGCCACAGGTCGGAGTGGTAGAGGCCGGCGCTGACCGCCTCGGTCGTCATGGCGCTAGTGGGCGGCTCCAGGGTGATGAACAGCCCCATGGCGGCCTGCTCCCGCTCGACTGTACCCTTCAAGTCGCGTATCAGGGGCGATGAGACCTTACCGCTCTTGACCTGGACTATGGCCTTGTGCATGGCGCGCTTGGGGCCGTCGATGAAGTAGACCACGCCGTCGACGCCCTGGTCCGCGCCCCGCTTCTTCTGCTCCCGTGGGAAGGCTTCCAACAGCGACATGGCCCAGAACTCGAACTGGAAGCGGTCCTGCTCGGCCAGGGCGCGGGCGCTGCCTGCGTCCACCGGCTCTCCGACGACCTGATAGTCCTTGCCGGGGAGGATGTCGAAGGCGGTCTTGAGCCGGTTCTTCATCAGAGCGACGGCCAAATGCGTGATGTCGGCGGTGCCGCAGCCGCAGAAGGGGTCGAGCACCACGTCACCCTCGTTGGAGGAGGCTTGGACGATGCGTTCTAGCAGGGTGAGAGGTTTCTGGGTGGGGTAGCCCATAGACTCCGATCTGGATGCTGGGCGTATGTCTGTCCAATCGTTCTGCAATGGAACGCCGGGCATCTCATCAAGGTAACGCTTGTAGTTAGGCATCCCGTTTCTCGTATACACAAGACGCCCATCCCGGGCCATCGCAGCCATTCCGTCCTTAGAGTAGGCCCAATACCGACCCTGGTAAGGCAGAACACCTTTATAGTCCCAACCCTCTACAGGATTAGCGTATTCATTGGCCAAGTCTGCCTCCCAATCTCCGCCCCTAAACTGCTTGACGCGCCATTCATAGCTTGTGTCTCCGCCAGGCTTGGCTGCCGTCAAGTCTCCCATCCTATATCGCCGTCCCGAACTCTGCTCCGTGAATTTGTAGAACGAGTCCACGTATTCGCTGCCGTAGTCCGTGTACAGCCAATTCCAAGTCCACTTAGACCCTTTGGTGTAGAACAGGATGGTATCCCTTACATTCCCGTACTGCTGGCGACCCTGCTTGGCATCGTTGTGGGCATTTGTACGACGCCAATTGATCTCTGACCTGAAGTAATCCTTGCCAAAAATCGCGTCCATGAGCACCTTGAGGTAGTGGCTCGCCGTCGGGTCGCAGTGGAGGTAGATGGAGCCGGTGGGCTTCAGGACGCGTCGCAGCTCCACGAGGCGGGGCGTCATCATGACCAGGTAGGCCATCATGGCGTTGCTGCCTATGAACTGTCGGAAGGCGGAGACCATCTCCTTGACGTTGGCGGGCGTGGCCGGGTTGAGCATGATCTCGTTCTCGTAGGTGCGCTGTGATTCCAGCGTCCACTCCCAGGTGTCGGCGAAGGCCCTGATCTGCGCCGGAGACTCCTCGCCAGTCTTTTCCCTGAACAACACGTTGTAAGAGGCGTTGGAGTTGAAGGGCGGGTCCAGGTAGACCAGGTCCACGGACTCGTCGGGGACGTGTTCGCGGAGGACGGTGAGGTTGTCGCCGTAGTAGAGGGAGTTGGTCATGGTGGGGCTATTTAAGCACAGGGGTTGGGAGCGGGCAAGCCGCTCCCCCGCTCAAATGGTTCCCTTCGGCTAGGCTCAGGATAAAACTCTAGGCTCACCATGAGCGGGCTTTGGTATCCGTTCGCCCTGAGCTTGTCGAAGGGCGCGAGCAGGGTGGCAACCATTCAGTCACAGGAATCTTACTATGACCAAAATGATGTCTACTGCTAGCACTGAGAAGAAAAATATCCACCCAATTCTTTTGATTTGTCGTCTTCTGTATGCTCTCCAAAGCTGTTCTGGCGTCAAACCGTTCTTGGTACGCAGGTATAGCTGGTCCAAACGCCCGTGTTGTCTCCAAAACTCTGTTTCCCATTCCGAAGATGGATCATGGTCAAAGACAACTACATCGCTTCCGTATACTTGAGGCATGCCTTCTCCCACTTGCAAATATCTATGAACAGGATCCTGATAGGGAACCATTATGTCGTGTTTGGCACTAACGATCCAGTCATCGTCCTTCTCTGCACGTTTATCTTCCAAACACCCCTGCTGTGTCATGAAAACTACGTGAAGGAATTCTCGTTTCGGCGGCTTCCGTGCAATTCTTCGCCTTTCGACCGTATTGTTCAGGTTTCGGATTTCTTGCCAAGAGACAGGAAGTTCACTCAAGATCAAGTCTAAACTTACGTTCCCAGATGCAATACGTGCTTTTACTGAAGTGTAGTCTGTTCTGGGGATGTTCTTCTCCAGGTCTCTGGCGATCCTTCGCTGTGCGTCAATCTCCCATTGCTTATGACGAACGTAAGTTTGAGCCTGTGGTGGCAACAGTTCGTATTGTGCTTCTGCCACTGCTAACTGTTCCTCGCCCCTTGCTACGGCAAGAGAGTGTCCCACACTTTCGGCCAGAGATACCTCCTGCTGACTCAACTGCTTCGCTAGGTTCTTCATTTCACGACGTGATTCCGCAATGACTCCGTCCCGGTTGTTGACATAGTGATTGAACTGTTCCAAGCCCACTGCATAGAGACTTTCAGCGAGACCCTGTCTCCTGGCATCCAGTTCCATGCCTGCCTTTAGCTGCTGCAGGGTGGGGACACCGCTGGTTGCGTGAATTGTCGGATATTCTGTATAGCGGTAAGGTCTAGTCTGGAGCACAAGGCTTTCAATCTGTCTTTGTCGGCGCTCTGACCTTGCGTGTAGCAATACCGAAACTATTATTGCAACTATTCCAACTAATAATCCGGCTAATATTCCGACTATGCTTATCCAGTCGGATGTACTGAATTCAGGCATTAGTTTCCTCTAGGCTCCCATCTTACCCTGTCTTGAAGCGGCGGCGGAACCCCGTCCCCTCCCCTGGGTACCCGCCCGTCTACGCGGGCAAGACCCTTCCCTGACACTCCCCGCTTCCCCACACCCCCTGCACCCTGTACCCTCACCCTATGGACTCACAGCAAACCACCCAGCCATACGCATACACGTCGGCGTTGCGCGCCCTGGAAGTCAGCGGAAATCGGATTCGTTTCTCACCTCAAAAAAATATTTGGTTCGCTTTAGCCTTGCAGCTTGACATAACGTCAGAAACGAATACCCCCTTCGGCAAGCTTTGGTATCCGTTCGCCCTGACCTTGTCGAAGGGCGCGCCCCTCCCCCGGCGTGGTTCGACAGGCTCACCACGAACGGATGCCCGTTTCCGCCCCTGGATGCCCGTCGTCACGGGCAAGACGAAAGAGGGCCCTCCCCTGCCCTTTTCCGGATGGAGGGGTGGCGTAGTAAACTCTGGCCAGCCGAGTATGCGGGGGTACCGTATTCGATGGGAATAGAGGCTCTCACCAAGACCAGCGACGGTCGAATAATCACGCCTTCCACCGATGAAGAGTGGCGGGACTGGGTCAGCGCGTCGGGCACTTGGAATCACATGATGAAAGACCCGCTGCTGGACTGGCTCAACCTCTACGGCGAGTCGAACGGATTCCAGCGCGACGATGCTCTATCCTCCTACGACCCCAGGACCGACTTCACTGCGTTCATCATGGAGAAAGGCAGGCGGTTCGAGGAAGCGGTCGTGGAATACCTGGGCGGGCTGGTCCCCATAGTGACCATGAGCGAAGGGCCCGCCGACGTCCGTGATCTGTCGAAGGCGGAAGAGACGTTTGCCGCCATGCGGAACGGCGCGCCCGTCATCTATCAAGGCGTCCTTCGAGACGCTGATTCGCGCACTTACGGAGCGCCCGACCTGCTGGTGAGGAGCGACGAGCTTCATCGGCTGTTTCCGGGGGCGCTGGCCGAGGAAGAGGCGTCGGATTCTGCGCCGGGCCTGGGATTCTGGCCGTGGCATTATCGAGTCGTGGATATCAAGTTCACCACCATTGATCTGCTGGCGGGCGGCGAGGTTTCAAACAGCGGCTCCAAGCTGGCTTACAAGGCCCAGCTCTTTGTGTACAACCGCGTCCTGGGCCGCTTGCAGGGGTATACGCCGTCGCATTCGTACCTGTTGGGCCGGGGATGGTCGCAGAGAAGCGACCGGGGGAACAGCTTCATGGAACGGCTTGGTCCTGTGCCGCGGAACGCCAAGACTCGTTCCGGCTCCATAGAGGAGTTGACCAATGAGGCTTGTCAGTGGGTGCGCCGGGTCAGGAGCGAGGGTTCCGGCTGGAGAGTCCTGCCCTTCCCCGACGTGGCTGAACTCTGGCCCAACATGGGGAGCACCCGGGACGATCCCTGGCACGGCGCAAAAAGCCATATCGCGGAAGAGCTTGGCGAGCTGACTTTGCTCTGGTACGTGGGCCTGGAGAAGCGGCAAGCGGGTCACGAGGCCGGAGTCTACGACTGGCGAGATCCTTCGTGCACTGCTGATCTGTTGGGGTTTACCAAGGGCAAGCGGCAACCGGTGCTGCAAGCTCTCTTGGAGATCAACCGGTCAGCCGACGGGCCCAACGTCCAGCCGCCCCGTTTGCGGAACAGCGACCCGGTGTGGCGTGACGCCGGGCTTGAGTTCTACGTGGACTTTGAGACGGTGAGCGATTTGGATGACGACTTCTCCAAACTCCCGTTGAAGGGCGGCCAGCCGCTGATTTTCATGATCGGCTGCGGGCACGTGGAAGACAACCGATGGGTCTACAAGAGCTTCACCGTCGATGATCTGACGGAGCCGTACGAGGAGGAGATAATAGAGGCCTGGCACGCTCACATGGCCGAGGTGATCCGGAGGCTGGGAGACGCCGGTAACGAACCCTTGGTCGTCCACTGGTCTCATGCGGAGACCAGC
This sequence comes from uncultured Dehalococcoidia bacterium, assembly GCA_964450505.1. Lineage (GTDB taxonomy): Bacteria > Chloroflexota > Dehalococcoidia > Lucifugimonadales > QGNO01 > DAOUJH01. Next base: position 38,631 of record CAYVEN010000006.1, read on the forward strand.
ACCATGGAGACGTCGTACAACTCCGCGGTCAAGCGCCATCCCGATAAGTCCTGGCCCAGGCTCCGCTGGTTCGACTTTCTGAGCCGTGTGATGAAGGAAGAGCCGGTGGTGGTGCGCGGCGCTATGAACTTCGGGCTGAAGAGCGTGGCGCGAGCCATGAAATCGCACGGCTATATCCAAACGACCTGGCAGGACGGCCCCACGGACGGCCTGGGCGCGATGGTGGGGGCCTGGTGGTCGGCTGGAGAGGCCCGACGCTTGGACGTGGACATGACGCAGGTGGACCTCATGAGTGAGATCGAGCAGTATAATGAGGTGGATTGCAAGGTGATGATGGAGATAGTGGCGTACTTGAGGGCCAGCCACTGAGTCTGGGCTATGACATCGAACAAGGTATTAGTCGGCACGTCAGGCTACAACTACCCGGAATGGAAGGGCAGCTTCTACCCTTCCGACCTGCCCGTCTCCAAGATGCTCTCGTTCTATGCCGGGCGCTTCCCTACCGTGGAGATCAACTACACGTTCTACAGGTTTCCCAATGAGAAAACGCTCACCGGCTGGGCCGAAAGCACACCTGACAATTTCAGATTCACCCTGAAGGCGCCGCGCCGCATCACACACGAAGCGAGGCTGAGCAACTGCCAGGAGCTGGTGGAGGGTTTCTGCAACAGGTCGCAGGCCCTTGGCTCCAAGCTGGGCGTTCTGCTTTTTCAGCTCCCGCCGTCGTTCAAGCTGGACCTGGAGTTGCTGGACGGTTTCTTGAAATGGATACCCGGCGGCACAAGAGCTGCGTTTGAGTTTCGCAACGCCTCCTGGCTCACTGGCGAGGTGTACGCCCGCCTTGAGGAGAAGGACCTTGCGCTGTGCATCGCCGATAGCGAGAAAAGTACGACGCCCGTTGTCGCTACGGCCGGCTACGGCTACTTCCGCCTGCGTGACGAGGGTTACGGGGAGGAGGAGATACGAACGTGGTCGGACAGGATTAAGGAGCATGAAGGCGTCTGGGGCGACGTGTTCGTATATTTCAAGCACGAGGAAGAGGGTAAAGGACCGGAGTTTGCCAAGGCGCTCATGGACTGCCTGGGTATAGCCGGTTAGCCTCCGATGCTCAAAGAGTACGAAAAGAAACGAGACTTCACACGCACCCGCGAGCCGGGGCCAGGAACGGCCAAGAGCTTGAAGGGCAGCCTAAGGTTTGTTATTCAGAAACACGCCGCCAGTCGCCTTCATTACGACTTCCGCCTGGAGTTGGACGGCGTCCTGAAATCGTGGGCCGTACCCAAGGGCCCTTCGTTGAATCCGCAGGACAAGCGACTTGCCGCCTTTGTGGAAGACCACCCCCTGGACTACGGGACGTTCGAGGGCGTGATAGGCCATGGCAACTACGGCGCTGGGCAGGTCATCGTCTGGGACGCGGGCTACTACTCGCCGGATGAGGGCGGCCTATCCTTCGGCAACCGGGAGGAGGCGGAGGAGCGGATGCGGCGCGACCTGGAGAAGGGTAAGCTCTCCTTCACCCTGCGCGGCAAGAAGCTCAGAGGTTCGTGGACGCTGGTGCGAACCACTCGCAGTCCCAAGGACTGGCTCCTCATCAAGCACAAAGACCGATACGTGGACGCCGAACGGGACGTTCTGGAGGAGGACAGGTCGGTTCAGTCAGGGCTTACCCTGGAAGACCTGAAGAGCGGCCGCTTGCCTGACCCGTCCAAGATGGCAACGGACCCGCTTTCGGAGATGGAACGCATAGTGTCCGCAGGCACGGAGGCACCCTATCCGAAACGCCTGAAGCCCATGATGGCTGGCAGCGCCGACAACGCATTTTCGCATCCGGACTGGCTGTTTGAGCCCAAGCTGGACGGATACCGCATACTGGCATTTCTCAAGGGTGAACGGGTTACCCTGCTGAGCCGGAACGGCTTGGACCTGACCGGCCGACTGCCTGAGGTGGTGTCTGATCTCAAGGCGCAGGAGTACGACGAGATGGTCCTGGATGGCGAAGTGGCCGCACTGAATGAGGATGGGTTGCCGGACTTTGGCCTCATACAGCAGGTGATGGGATTCGATAAGGGCACCGTGGACCGTCCCATAGGCAAGGCCAACATGGTCTACTATCCGTTCGACCTGCTTTACCTGGACGGCGTGGATCTTAGGAAAGCGCCGTTAATAGACAGAAAGAGGCTGCTCAGCTATGCCTTTGTGCCCTCAGAGCACACCAGCCTGGTGGAGTACGTAGAGGGCGACGGGGCCTCCTTCTACAGTGCCGCTGTCGGGCTTGGGCTGGAGGGAGTCATCGCTAAAAGGCGCTCCAGCACCTATGAGCCGGGGGCAAGGAGCAACGCCTGGCTCAAGATCAAACACGTGAAGTCGCAAGAGCTGGTGGTTGGGGGGTACACACGGGGCGCAGGGGCCCGCTCCAAGAGCTTTGGCGCTTTGCTGGTGGGCTATTACGAAGACGGCGAACTTCGCTATGCGGGCCGTGTGGGCACAGGCTACGACAACGCCATGCTGGAGAAGCTCCACTCTCAACTGGTGGAGCTGGAAGCGGAACAGTCCCCATTTGCCTGGGATAAGGAGCTGGGCGGCGCGGAGAATTGCTGGGTGCGCCCTGAGCTGGTAGCCCAGGTCAAGTTCGCCAACTGGACGGACGACGGCCGCCTCAGGGCGCCTGTGTTTCACGGCCTGCGTCTTGACGTTGACCCCAAGAACGTCACCCGTGAAGCGGAGGAGACGGTCATCGTTCCGGCGGCTACGCAGCCGGTCAAGCCTGCTCAATCAGAAGCGACCGACGTCTCCCAACTGTTGGAACGATTGTCGGGCAGTGAGGACGCCATCAGGCTGGACGTGGAGGGATATCGTATTAGCCTGACCAACCTGAACAAGGCGCTCTGGCCTGAGGGCAAAGGAAGCCCGGCAAAGACGAAAAGGGATATGATTCGCTACTACCTGAGCATGGGCCACGTCCTTCTGCCCCACTTGAAAGACCGGCCTATGACGCTGACCAGGTATCCCAACGGCATAGACGGTGGGAGCTTCTATCAGAAGCATTCGGAGCATGCTCCCGATTTCGTGGAGAAGCTGCCTCTATTCTCGTCTCACAATGAGGGCGACGGCGAGTACCTCATGGTGGACAACCTCCCTACCCTTGTCTGGCTGGCGCAACTGGCCAACATAGAGCTCCATCCCTGGCTGTCGCGCGTGGCCTTGGAACCGGACGCCGCCAATCTGGGGACATCGTTTACCGGCAGCAGAGAAGCGATTGAAGAAAGCGTTCTGAACTATCCGGACTTCATAGTTTTTGACCTCGACCCCTACATCTACTCAGGCGGAGAGCAAGCAGGAGATGAGCCGGAGTTGAATAGACGCGCTTTCAAGAAAGTGGTGGACGTGGCACTGGCACTGAAGGAGATATTGGACCAGCTTTCGCTCTCGTCGTTCGTGAAGACATCCGGCAAGACCGGGCTTCACATACATGTGCCTGTGCTGCGGCAGTACAACTACAGAACAGCCCGCAAGACCTGCGAACTGATAGGACGGTTTCTCCTGCAGCAAGCCCCCAGGGACGTCACTATGGAGTGGTCGGTAAACAAGAGGACGGGGAAGATATTCCTAGACCACAACCAGAACACGCGGGGCAAGAACATGGCCTCAATCTACTCGATTCGCCCCGCCCCAGGCGCGCCCGTGTCAACCCCGGTGCACTGGGAAGAGCTGAGCGAGATTTACCCGACGGACTTCACCATAGATACGGTGCCGGGCAGGATAGAGAAGATGGGCGACCTTTGGGCGGATATCCTTAAATCCAAGCACGACTTGAAGAGGTTGCTCGAGTCAGACCAGTAGCGATTTCCGCAGGCTGCTCAATACTTGGATACGTTTATCTCCGTCAGCTTGCCGGTTACCAGGAAGATGACCCTCTCCGCAATGTTGGTAGCCCTATCGGCTATGCGCTCCAGGTCGTGGGAAACCCACAAGAGATGCGTGGCTCTCTGGACGGTCTTGGGGTCTTGGAGCATGAACATGAGCAGTTCCCTGTATACCTGGTCGTAGAGGGCGTCCACTTCGTCGTCGTCGTTGCAGACCTGCCGTGCCGCCGCTTCATCCCGGTTTACCAGGGCGTCCAAGCTGCGTCGCAGCATATCCATGGACTTCTCTGCCATACGTGGGATATCTATCAGAGGCTTCAGAGGAGGTTCGTTGCCCATCATTATGCTGATCTTGCCTATGCCTTCCGCATAGTCGCCCATCCGCTCCAACTCTACGGCTATGTGGAGCACGGCGATCAGTATGCGGAGGTCGACAGCCATGGGTTGCTGCCTGGCTATCAGTTCTATGCACTCCTCTTCTATGGCAAATCTCTTCTGGTCTATGAGATCGTCATCTTGGATAACTTGCCTGGACATTTCAAGGTCACGGTGTCTCAGACCGTCGATAGACTTGGCTATCGCTTTTTCCACCATGCTGCCCAGTGTTAGCAGGTCGTCCTGAAGCGCTGCTAAAGACCTATCGAAATCTTCTCTAGGCAATTCACTCTCCTTCCTGCTAGCTGAAGCGGCCGGTGATATAGGCTTCAGTGCGTTCGTCCTTAGGGTCGGTAAAGATCTGCTGCGTTGCCCCGAACTCTACAAGATAACCGGCCCTGTCGTCACCCATCATGAGGAAAGCGGTCTCATCCGATACACGGGCGGCCTGCTGCATGTTGTGAGTAACGATGACGATGGTGACTTCCGAAGACAACTCCCGGATCAGGTCTTCGATTGCCAGGGTGGACACGGGGTCAAGGGCAGACGCCGGCTCGTCCATCAACACCACTTCGGGTTCCACGGCCAAGGCGCGGGCAATGCAGAGGCGTTGCTGCTGGCCGCCGGAAAGATTCAAAGCACCCTCCTTGAGGCGGTCCTTGACATCATCCCATAGCGCGGCGCGGCGTAGAGACCTCTCCACGGCCTCCTCCAGGTTGTCTCTGAATCCGTTGATTTTGAGGCCGAAGGCGACGTTCTCGTAGATGGACTTGGGGAAGGGATTAGGCTTCTGAAACACCATCCCGATACGCGCCCTGACCTCCGTGGGGTCTACGCTGGGATCATACAAGTTCTCTTCGTTATAGAGTACGTTACCTTTGATTATCGCTCCCGGTACAAGCTCGTTCATGCGGTTGAAGCACCTTAGCAGAGTGCTTTTGCCGCATCCGGAAGGTCCAATCAAAGCGGTAACTCTGTTGCGCTGTACCTTCATTGAGACATCACGCAAAGCACGGAAAGCGCCGTAGTAGACCTCCAGGTCCGATACTTGCAGAATGGTTCCGTTCAGACGTTGATCCATCCCTACTCCTCCGATTTGACCTGTGTTCTGTTGCGAATGTAGATGGCAATAGCGTTCATGCTCAGTAAAACAACCAGGAGCACGATGATGCCGGCGGCCGCGATTTCCCTGAAACCGTCCTGAGGCCGTGTGACCCAGTTATAAATCTGTATGGGCATTACTGAGAAGCGGTCCAGGGGGTCCGTGGGAACGAATCTGAGGAATACCAAGGCGCTGATTGCGATAACCGGCGCGGCCTCACCAATGGCCCTGGACAGGGCCAGTATGGTACCGGTCATTATGCCAGGCATGGCCTGGGGTATCACTACTCCCTTGACAACCTGGAACTTGGTGGCCCCCAATCCGTAGGCCGCCTCCCGGTAGGTGTTGGGCACAGCCCTAATCGCTTCGCGGGAGGCAAGAATGACAATTGGCAAGACCAAAAGGGCAAGGGTCAACGCTCCAGCCAGCACAGACCTGCCAAGCGCTAGAGCGGTAACAAACAGAGCGAAGCCCATGAGGCCGTACACTATGGAAGGGACCCCGGCCAGATTTGCGATGTTTATCTCAATAAATCGAGTGAACCAGTTCTTTGGGGCGTACTCTTCCAGATAGATGGCCGCTCCCACTCCTACCGGCACGGTGAACAAGCCCACCAGTCCCATTGCCCAGACACTGCCCGCTATTGCCGCCAGGATTCCTGCCTGTTCCGGGAACCGGCTGGGATAGCTGCTTACGAAATGCCAGTTAAGCCAGGGGAGGCCCTGTATAAGCACACGGATGAGGAGGGTCATGAGGCCAATGATGCCTACTAAAATAGCGGCAAGGAAGAGGGCGTAGAATATCGCTCCAACGACTTTCCTGAACTTGAGCCGCTGGTTGAAGGAGGACGAGACACCGGCTGCCATCAGTAGACCTCCCGCCATCTGCGGACCACGAAGTGCCCGGCTAGGTTCATGACCAGCGTCATCAAGAAGAGGAGCAGCCCCACCGCAAATATGGTGCTAAACTCTATGGTGCCGTGCGGAGCTTCTCCCAGGGCGACCTGCACGATATATGCCGTCATTGTCTGGATGCTGTCCAAGGGGTTCACCCCCAGCCTGGGGGTAGCTCCGGCAGCAATGGTGACCAGCATGGTCTCGCCTATTGCTCTAGAGAACCCGAGGATGAAGGCGGCCACTATGCCGGAAATGGCGGCGGGCACCACCACCTTGAGCGACACCTCAATGCGTGTTGCGCCGAGGGCATAGGCTGCGTGGCGCAGCGACCTGGGCACCGCCACCATGGCGTCCTCGCTGATGGAGGAGACCATGGGTATTATCATCAGTCCCATGACAAGGCCCGCGCTCAAAGCATTGAAAACAAGGACACCGGGGATGATGTCCTGAAGCACCGGGGTGACGAATGTGAGGGCAAAGTACCCGTAGACAACCGTGGGTATGCCGGCCAGTATCTCCAGGATGGGTTTGATGATGCGGCGCACTTTATCGGGCGCATACTCTGAGAGGAAGATGGCTATGCCGATGCCGGTGGGCACCGCCACCAGCGCAGCGATTCCAGCGACAAGCACCGTGCCGGAAACCAGGGGCAGCACGCCGAAGTGGGTGTTTCCGAACTGGTCTTTCAATAGAGGAGACCACCGGGTGCCGGTGAGGAACTCCCACGGCGATACCTCGGTGAAGAAGTTGAACGCTTCAATGGCAAGGGTTGCCAGGATGCCGATAGTGGTAAGCACGGATACGGAGGCCGCCAGGAAGAATAGAAGATGTGCTATGCGACCCTCAAGCTCGCCCCGTCTCCGGCGCTTGGCAAGACCGGTGGCCTCTGTTTTGGTTACGCCCGTGGAGGAAATACTTCTACCTTGTGTTTGGTGAGTTGAATCCATCAACACCGTACCCAGTATAGTTTAGCCGAGTCAATAGGAATGGCTCCCGCTTCCGGTCTCATATAGTTGCATCCTAGAGCAACATAAGGCACGGTTGTTGAACGGAATCTTAACAAGATGTTAACGGAGTGTTAGCAGTTCGTTGCGTCATATTTTGTCTAAGGAGTACGCGGCACAACCACGTTATTATCGGGGGTGCTCGATTGAAACGGGTTGTGCCGCATGCTGGGCATCAACGCGGTCAGGGCACTGACTCTTATGTCCCGACTACGCCGGGGAAAGCGCTCTCTCCCAAGGAAGAGTTTATAGCGAGGGGGTTAACGTAACTTTATCAGTGGATTAAGTGTGCGTTATGTCTTTGCCCGGTCGCGTAGCCCTAGATCCCCCCCGCAAGTGGGGGGAAGGTTAAGGACGGGTGTAAGGGTGACGCCTGGGCTAGGGATCACCCCCGATCTCAATCTTCCCCCGTCAAGGAGGAAGAGGTTTGCGGGTGTGCGCCTTGGTATATGTCCGCTTGTCTTCCTGCGGCGCAGATTCTTCGTTGCGCTCAGAATGACCGGACGGCGCGGTACCCGTCGTAAAGGCCCAAAGTCAGCGAGCCGTAGGCAGGGTGAAGCTGAATGTACTGCCCTCCCCTTCCCTGCTTTCCACCCAGACCTCCCCGTCTTGAGCTTGCACCAGATGCTTCACTATGGCGAGACCCAGGCCGGTGCCGCCGTCTCTGCGCGATCTATCCACCTTGTAGAACCGTTCAAAAATATGCGGCAAGTGCTCCTGAGCTATGCCGGCTCCGGTATCCCAGACGCTGATCCTAGTGGAGCCGGTCTGCGCTTCCGCAGACAACCCTATCTCGCCGCTTTCAGCGGTGGCTTTCAGGGCGTTGTCCAGCAGGTTCGCCAGGACCTGTCGCACCTTGCCTCTGTCGCCGAGCACCCTGAGCCGGTGGGCGTCTTCTTCTACAGTGAGCCGTATCCTCTTTGCTTCCGCCTTTGCCTGGTACTCCTGCTTGATCTCCTCCAGGAAGGGGATGAGGTCTATGGAAGAGACGTCCAGTTGCATCTGCCCGCTTTCAAGTAACGAGAGTTCCAAGAGCTCGCTGACTATGTCGTTCATTCGCACTATGTCTCTATCGATGCGCTCCATGAAGTCAACGGCTACTTGCCTGTCTTCCATTGCGCCTCTCTGGAGCGTCTCCACCATGGCTTTGATGGATGCGATAGGCGTACGCAGCTCGTGGGACACGTTGCTCACGAATTCGCGTCGGGTAGTCTCCAACTGGCGTATCGGGGTTAGGTCATGCAGAGTGAGCAGAACGCCGGAAGGTTCCTCCTGCGTCAATGGGGCGGCGATTGCAACCAGGTACCTCCGCCTCTGGAGGAGTTCTATGTCGCCGCGCTGAGGCTCTTTGGTTTGCAGTGCTTTTGAGATGACGTCACGAATCTCGTGATCGCGCACGGCTTCCATGAAACGTGAGCCGACCGCGGTCTTTGCGTTTGCATTGAGGATGTCCTCCCCGGCGCGGTTCATCAGCTCTATCCTGCCATCGGCCTCTATGACCACTACTCCATCGGCCATAGTGTCCAGAATCGCCGATAGCTTGTTTCGCTCTTCAGACAGTTCCTCGATGGTATTCCTCAGAGTAGCCGCCGTCTGGTTGAACGCATCTATCAGCTCTTTGGGTTCGTTGCCCGCCTGTAGGCGGTAGTCCAGGTTTCCCTGGGCAAGGTGGAGCATGGCCTGGGACAAGGGGCGGAGGGAGTTGAGGGTGCGGCGGGATATGGTCCTTGCCAGCCAAATGGACAGGAGGAAAGCAATAATACCTACCAGGCCTGCGGCCAGCGCCAGGCGGTTTAGGGGCGTTTGTTCAGGAAGGCCGAATACGTAGAAGACCACTCCGGCTGAGACGGTTATGGGAATGGTGAAGAGGAGCGCTAATTGCCAGTGGCGAAGATTCAAGAGCTTCATGGGTCGAAGCGGTAACCCACGCCTCGTATAGTTATGATCTGCTTGGGGCTGCCGGGATCGCCTTCTATCTTCTCTCGCAGCCACCTGATATGCACGTCCACCGTCCTGGTGTCCCCGTAGTAGTCCTGCCCCCAGATGTGCTCCAGTATCTGGTCTCTGGTCAGGGCTCTCCCCGCGTTTTCCACAAGAAGCGCCAGCAGATCGAACTCGCGTGGCTTCAGTTCCAGCAACTCGCCGCCCAGGGTAACCTCGTGCTTCGATAGGTTGACCTCTAGCTTGCCGGCTTTGAGAACCTTGCCCGATTCCGCAGCTTTACCGTTGGAAGACAGGGAGTAGCGCCTCAGAATGGCCTTTATCCTGGCCAGCAGCTCTCGCATGCTGAACGGCTTGGTTACGTAGTCATCCGCACCAAGCTCCAAACCCACTACCCTATCGATCTCTTCCGACTTTGCAGTCAGCATAAGAATGGGGACGCTGCTTTCGCGTCTCAGGATACGGCACACCTC
>CAYVEN010000007.1:0-46150 GCA_964450505.1 uncultured Dehalococcoidia bacterium
TATGGATGGAAAAGGAGCAGCTTTTCAACCTTGGAGTGCAGCTGAAACGGCTGCTCTACGAGTATCAAGAGGATGCCGACCGCAGCTCTTCCGAGGACTCCTACCAGGAGGCCGTCTTCGGTGTGCCGGACCCGCCTGTCATCGAGCTACAGGCCGGACAGATGTCGATTGGGTATGATCAGGCGTCGGCCATGTTCTTCCTGGCGGCGCACGGCGTTGATCAAGAGGAAGACTCCGATCCCCTGGTGAATATCGAGGCCACGTACAGGGAGATAGACTCTCTGGCGGACCAGGCCTTCGAAGTGTGCGCCGCCGGCAGACCGCGCTGCATGTTGTGCGGCGCTCCCCTGGACGCGGAAAAGCACCTCTGCCCCAGGCACAACGGACACGGAGTGATGGCTACTTAACGGAGTTCGCCTGTGACGGTCAACAGCAGGAATGATCGATTCCGGTTTAGCCCTCAAACCTTCGACCTGTTAGCCAGGGGCGGAATGGGCGAGTGCAGGCTGACTCCTGACGGGTCGAACTACACGTTCCTCACCACCGTTTCCAAGGGCGGTGAACGCCTCAAGGTGATCTACAAACCTCGCCGGGGCGAGATCCCTCTGTGGGACTTTCCCGCGGGCACGCTCTACCTGAGGGAGTACGCGTCTTACCTGCTCAGCGAGGCCCTGGGTTGGGGCTACGTGCCGCCCACGGTGATACGCGACGGGGAGTTCGGAGAAGGCTCCGTGCAGCTGTACGTGGAGTACGATAGACGAGAGCACTACTTCACCATGCGTGAACGCTTCGTGGAGGATATGCTGCGCGTCTGCGCCTTCGACGTCATCGCCAACAACGCGGATAGAAAGGCGACTCACACCCTGCTGGGCAACGACGGCGGCGTGTGGCTGATTGACCATGGGATCACTTTCAACGCTGAACACAAGCTGAGGACGGTGATATGGGACTTTGCCGGACAGCGGTTGCCGCGCTGGCTGCTGGAAGAGCTGGAGCCCCTCCGAGACGGCTTCGATGCGCCGGAAGGGCTGGGCGAAGGCCTGAGCGAGCTGCTGAGCAAGCCTGAAGTGGCCGCGACTCGATACAGGTTGCGGGCGTTGATAGATCAAGGAGAGTTCCCCGTTCCCACCCTGGAACGGGCGATTCCTTGGCCATGGCTCTGATTCAGCGGAGGGTTAGAGCCACAGCGCTGCCCGCTGGTAGCCGCCCGTGAGCTGCAAAGCGGTCCCGGACACCCATCTTGAAGCGGGACTGACCAGGTACAGCACGGCTTGACCCACGTCACGCGGAGCGCCGAGTCCCAGGGGGTAGCTCTTGATCCTTGCCTCGCGTTCTTCCGGCGACCATCCAAAATCCCGCGACTCGACTTCCCCGGGCATGATTGCGTTTACCCGAACGCCCTTGTCCGCTACGTGGGCGGAGAAGGCGGCCGTAAGCCCGATTAGACCCGCTTTGGCCGCGTTGTAGGCCGGTGAACCTCCGGCGCTGGCCACCCTTGCGGCCTGCGAGCTTATGTTCACAATGCACCCCTCTCCGGCTTCAAGCATGGGTCTGAGAGCGGCCTGGGAGCAGTAGAAAACGCCGCTCAAGTTCACGTCTATCACTCGCTGCCACTCCTCTAGCGGCAGGTCCCAGGCGTTGCCACTGGGCGCGTCTATTCCCGCGTTGTTAACCAGGATGTCCAGGCGGCCATACTCTTGCAGGGAAAGCTCGACCAAGCGGTTGGCGTCTTCCGGCCTGCTGGTGTCCATCACAAGCTGGCTTGCTCTACCGCCCTTGGAGCGCACCTCGTCAGCGGTAGCCGTCGAATCCTGAATGTCGCCGATGACAATTGCGGCGCCGGCCTCGGCAAGGACCTGCGCAATGCCTCGTCCGATGCCCTGAGCGGCACCGGTGACTATGGCCACCTTTCCATCGAGTCTGCTGCTGTCCGTCATTCTGTTCCTCCCGGATGATCCCGTCGGTTAGCAAGGTTAGCTGCACTTCCCGGACGTGGTTCGCTCCTCCAAGCAGCCGAAAATGCTGTCCGCTAGGCGCACGGCAGCGCCTTTCGAGACAGTGTCGGGTATAGCTGCCAGCAGCCCGCTCGACTTCATGTCGGCGCTCCACGTCAGCTTTGTCTGATCCACATGCTCCTCCAACTTTATTTCGGTCAGGATCTGAAAAGCGCTGCCAATGGACTTGCCGTTTATCCTTACTCTGCTCAGGTGATTCTCCATACTCAACACTTCAAAGTTCAGCGTGACCGTTCCCTTCAGGAATGTGAAGGAGTGCGCCACTTTGGCGACGAAATGCGTGGGGTCTTCTTCCTCGAAGCTCCTGATTCCTGGGATGCATTCGCTTACTCCCTTGGGGTCGGACGTGAGTTTCCAGACCTCATCCAGGGGAGCACCGATTGAATATTCTTTCTCTGCGTGCATAATGAGTATCGACAGCCTAATATTAACCAGTTCCGGGTTTGTGTGCAGCCTATGAGCACGGAAGACAATAGAACCTTAGAAGACGTCCAACGCTTCTGCGATAATCTTCGCCCTCTGGAAGACATATTCTACCTTGAACACAAGTACAACGACCAACTGATTCCTCTTGCCTGCGAATCGAACCTTCTTGGCATGCCAGTCAAGGAGCAGTATGGCGGCCGGGGTTTGAGCAGTCTGCTGTACGCGGAGGCCATGGAAACAGTCGCTGCGGAAGGCGTCGGCGTCCGTACGTTCTTCTCCGGGCATTCCTCTCTGGGCCAGAAGACCTTGCAGCACTTTGGGACGGATTTGCAGAAGCAGAAGTACCTTGTCCCATCGACCAGAGGAGAGATCATCCTGGCGTTTGCGCTTACGGAGCCGGATGCGGGGAGCGATCCGCTCTCCATGACCATGAGCTGGGAGGACAAGGGTGACCACTATCTCTTGAACGGGGTCAAGTACCTCATCTCCAACGCGGGCATTGCCGATGTCATAGTAACGTTCGCCAGGGGAGCAGATGGATGGATAAGCGCCTTCCTTGTCGATACCAGGGAAGAGGGTATTGAACGGGAGGACATGGCGGCAAAGATGGGCATGCCCACCGCCAACACCGGCATGTTCGAGTTGACCGACTATCGAGTGCCCAGGGAGAACCTCCTCGGAAAGAAGGGCGATGGTTGGAACATAGCCAAGTATGCACTGTTGAACGGCCGCCTGAGCGTTGCCGCCGGCAGCGTTGGCACCATATCAGACTGTCTGGCGGAGTCTCTGAGCTTTGCCAAAGAGAGGGTACAGCACAGGAAGGCAATAGCCAGGCATCAGCTGGTTCAAGAGCACATCGCAGTGATGAAGACGAATTTGGAATCGTCCAGGCTGATGGTAAGAAGGGCCGCCCAATTGGTGGACAGGTTCGAGGCAGAAGGCGATGACGAATCGTTCGAAGCCGCCGATACCGCGGTCGCCGAGGCCAAGTTCCACGCTACCAATGCCGCCTGGGACGCCGCAGATAGGGGCGTTCAGATCCTGGGAGGCAGGGGATGGTCGTTCCTCTACAGGCCGGGCAGGCACCTTGTGGATACCAGGGTCTGCCGTATATACGAAGGCACCGATGAGATCATGAAGCTGAAGATAGCATCGGCGCTTCTGGGCAAAGGGTTCGAAGCCTACCGATAGGCGGTGTGGGTCGGTGGAGGATGCTGCCTAGACGGCAGTACGCTGGGGGGTGGACTCCCTCGTGCTCCTGTCATCTCCGTTTCTCTGCTCAAACTGGAGCGTCAGCACCTTTATGACCGCTTCTGTCCGTGTATGACTGCCCGTCTTATCCAGTATGTGAGCCACGTGCGCTTCCACGGTTCTCATGCCAACCCCAAGCCTGTCCGCAATTTCTTTATTGGACTGTCCTGAGACCATGAGGTCTAGGACGTCTCTTTCTCTAGCGGTTAATGCATACGGCAACTCGTTGCTGGGATTACTTGTGGCAAATACAGCCAAGTGGGCTTCTTGCCCCAGCACAGTCAGCCCGGATACAACGGCGCGTATGGCGTAGACCAGACTATCAAGATTCAGCCCTAGAGATACAAAACCCGCCACACCCGCTTCCAGGCTGGTTCTCACCAGTTCTGGATCATGATTTGCCCTTGTGGTGAGGACAAGCACAGGAACAGTTCGGCCGCTAGTCTGCTGCAACGTGGAGACAAGGCTTGCTGGGTGGAAGCCCGTCTTATTGGCGCCACATATTATCAGATCAGGTGGGTCCTTCAAGCCCTGAGCCGCCTCTTCAAAAGAGCCGAACTCGGAATGAATCGATACGCCGTTCTGAGTGGATATGAGAGACGCGAATGCAGCCCTCAAGACTGGGCTTCTCATTATTAGAGAAACCTTAATCGAGCTCAGTGATCCGCTAGCGAATTTCAAGCCAGCACCCCCACCACCTAAACCATCTCTCTTCTGGGCTGTTTCGAAATGTAGAGTCGAGTGTATCATCACAATACGAATTGTCAATAACGAAGTAATTGATACGTACTTTTTCGGAGCTGACTTCAGTGAAAGTACGGATTCAATTTACTGCTTAGAAGTGTATGCAAGTAGCAAGACCTATGGGGTGCTTCAATAGGCGCATTGTGCGCTTCGTTGTTAGTTCCCCGTGATGAGGAGGGGTGATATGCTAAGCAAAATCAAGCCTAGGGCGTTATTGGGAGGGGTCATTGCAAGCGTACTGCTGTTGATGCTCGCATGTAGTGGCGCGGAAGAAGCCACACCGACACCTCCGGCGCCCGCAGCGCCGACTCCTACGCCCACAGTCTTCGCCCCGAGTCCACTTATTCTTCCTACGGCGACGGCAACGCCAGTTCCAGGTGTAACAGCGGTGCCAACTGCTACCAATACGCCAGTACCAGAAGGCGATCAGCCAAAGTACGGTGGCGCACTCCGGTTTGCGGGGAACCCTCCGCAACCTACCCTTGACCCGTACCGGGCCGTAGGCTCCAACTGGGGAGGTGCGCTCGGCGCAGGTAACCTGTGGGGTCAGCTCATCCGCCTAAGCCCTATAGACAGGCGGACCGTGGAAGCTGACATAGCTGAGTCCTGGACTGTCAGCGCTGACGGGACAGACTGGACCCTCAAAATCCGCCCTGACGTGTTAACCCACGAGGGTGAACCCTACACCGTAGAGGATGCTTACTGGCAGATAGTTAGAGCGGTCGAGAAGCCCAACGGGCTTCTGACTACTCGTCAGTCGTGCATACAGAAATATGTTAAACCCATCTGGGATGATGACGGCAATCCTCTTCCGGCGAGTCAGTCCGGTGCCGAGATCACTGGTCCGGATGAGTTAACCATCCATCTCAAGTCTCCTGGTGCGGGCTTCGTCGCCTGTTTCACCGGCTACGCCCAGGTAGCCCAACCCGCTAAATACGTGAAGCCTATAGACCTCGACCCCAGTGGTGAGACCAGGGATCTTGATTACACCAAGGGTGAATACGTTGGTATGGGCCCGTTCAAGGTAAAGGACATCGCGGTCGATAACTTCTTTTTCATGGAGCGTTTCGACCAGTACTTCCGCCCTGATATGCCATACTTGGACGAACTCCAAGTGTACCTGATACCGGAGCAGAGCTCTTGGGAGGCGGCCTTCGCCATTGGAAGGATAGATTTCCTGGGCACGAGTGTTGGTCCCTGGTTCATCAGCAACGCCTCTATAAACCGGATCAACCAGGAGCTAGGAGATGGAGTCGACTGGCCGCTGGTGCAGGCGATGGGAGTATGTGGCTTTGAAGTGAATGTACGGCATGCGCCCTTCGGCCCGCCTGACGACCCGAATGCGAGGAAGGTACGGCAGGCCATGAATTACGCTCTAGATCGAGGCGAGGTCAATGACCTAATCTACGAAGGGAAGGCCTTCCTTGCCATGCCCTACTACATCGGCTGGGAGTGGATTTATACGCAGGATGAATGGTTAGAGCAGTACAGAGGCTTCGACTCCAGTCCTGAGGGGAAGGCTAGGGATATTGCCGAGGCGAAGCGGCTCATGGAGGAGGCTGGGTACGGACCGAACAACCGCCTCCAGGCAGAGATTCTGGCGACGGCAAGCCGAAGCGAGGAGATGCAGCTTTACGCTAGGCAAATGGAGGAGATCTACCTTGATGTCACCGTGCAGATAGCAGCGTCCTGGAGTGACGCAACGGCGTTAAGGAGGGCCGGCGACTTTGACCTTGGCCAAGTCTGCAGAGGCACCAACTTCCCAGACCCTGACTCTTTCAACTTCGACATCCACCAGGAGTGGGAAGACGGAGGACAGAAAGCTGCTGGGTGGACGCCACCAGAGTGGAACAGGCTTGGGCTTGAGCAAGCCTTACTGCCTACCAACGAAGAGCGTGCTCCTATTCTACGCCAGATGGCGAGGATCTGGCATGATGAATCGTTGGTAATTGGTGTCCTCAGACCTACGATACCTTTCGGATACAGGACATACGTGAAAAACTACTTCCCCCCACCTTACCACTTCATCAACTACCCTATGGAGCACGTCTGGATTTCCCAGTAGTTTGAAGCACTTTAAGCTAAGGAGCCAGCTCAAGTTTAAGGGCTGGCTCCTTAGTATCCGTCGAAAAGGTTGCAACAGTGAAGAAATATATTGCCAGAAGGCTCTTACTCTTCATACCCACTTTACTTGGGGTCTCCCTAGCTATATTTCTCCTCTTGCGCGTGCTTCCAGGAGACCCGGCGGAGGCTATGCTGGGGGGGCCAACTGGTGAGGCCTTCTTCACTGAGGAAGACCTCCAGAGGGTACGGGAACAGCTTGGGCTGGACAAGCCTGTTTACATCCAGTACCTGACCTGGATTCGGAATCTCGTGACCGGGGATCTTGGCTACTCGGTTGCACGGGGCCGGGCTATATCAGATGAGATGAAACGTCAGTTCCCTGTGTCCCTGCAGCTCGGTTTGCTCAGCCTGTTTCTAATTTGGAGCATCGCGATACCAATAGGGATTATTGCTGCTATCAAACAGGATAGCTGGACTGACTATATTCTTCGTGGAATGGCTATAGTGGGCCTTGCCATGCCAAGCTTTTTCGTGGGGATTATGGTTGTATTAGTTCTATCTCGATTCTTTAGCTGGCTGCCGCCATTTGCATTCACCCATATGTGGGACAACCCTGTCACTGGCATCCAGCAGTTGTTCTTTCCGGCGCTGGCGCTGGGTTTTAGCACTGCCGGGACTCTACTCAGAATGACTCGTACCCAGCTACTTGAGGTTCTCAGAGAGGACTATGTGCGTACAGCCAGGGCTAAAGGACTACAGAACAGGACCGTAATCTGGCGGCACGCAGTACGTAACTCCTTGCTTCCAGTGGTCACCATCGCAGGGGCGCAAATAGGGTTAATCTTTTCTGGGACAGTAGTTATAGAGAATATCTTCGGCATCCCAGGCATAGGCAGGGGACTGCTGGCTGCCTTAACCAGCAAAGACATTCCTATGATCCAGGTTTATATCGTTTACTTCGCCACTGTTGCCTTGACCGCCAACCTGCTGGTGGACATAAGCTATGCCTGGTTGGATCCGCGGATACGCTACGGGTAACTAGGAATCGGCGTGTGAGTTCGCAATAATACAGGAGCCGGTAATGCTAAGCCAGGGGCAAGAAACCGCAGTACTAGGAGCGCCCAGTGGCCCAATCTGGGCAAGAAGTGTCATTGGTTTGGGACGATTCACCAAGAAGAGGCCCTTAGGCGCCACCGGCCTGTACATTCTTGTTTTTGCGGTTGTTGTAGCAGCCTTAGGCCCTCTGATAGCTCCTCACGATCCTTGGGAACCCAATCGTACCGCCCCACTTGTGGCCCCCAATGCGACCTTCTGGCTGGGTACAGATGCCCTGGGGCGTGATATTCTTAGTCGCGTTATATATGGCGCCAGGGTCTCTATGTATGTCAGCGTCGTCACTACACTGGCGGCGACATCCATTGGTGCCGTGGTCGGCGTGTCTAGCGCTTATTTCGGCGGAAAGTTTGACCTTATAATCCAGCGATTCGTGGATGCACAAAGCGCTTTTCCTTCGCTTCTACTGGCCCTGGCAATTATGGCCGCTTTTGGCGCTTCTCTGAACAACGTTATCTTAGCCCTAACCGTCATCTTCTCCAGTAGGGGTGTGCGGGTAATACGATCCCAAGCCCTCAGCGTCAAGGAGCTTCCCTATGTCGACTCTGCAAGGGCGATAGGATCAGGCCACCTGCGCATAATGCTTCGGCACATTTTCCCCAATACTTTCGGGCCTATGATGGTAGTTGGCACCACAATGCTAGGAGCCGCGATCTTGCTGGAGTCATCCCTCAGTTTCTTGGGGGCAGGCATACCAGCTACGGTAATTTCTTGGGGTGGTATGCTCAGCGGAGACGTACTGCGTAACCTTCCAGGCGCTCCCTGGATCGGCATTGCACCTGGCCTTGCCCTGACCTCAGTCGTTTTCGGCATCAATGTCTACGGGGACACTTTGCGAGACATTCTGGATCCAAGGTTGAGAGGAAGATGAGTTTCTCAAAGCGCTGTCTCTCGGTGGGAACTGACCCCTCGCTCCCTGAACTGCCACTGATACTAAGTTCCCGGTTCCGGCTGCAGACGCCGGCGGCACGCACCCTGCACCGGTGTCTGCAGCCTCATTCTTAGCGGTGGGTAGAGACAGATGACCATACAACAGACGTTTGAAGAAGCCATTGCCGAGTACCTGCAGCGATGCCAGGAGCAGATAGGCAAGGAGCGGATGGAAGGACTGCCCCCAGGGCCGCCGTCCCCGTACGATCAGTCCGGGCCGCCGTACGAATCGCCGCTGCGGCTCGACGCGAGGACCATTCGCAACTACGCGCTCAGCATAGGTGACGATAACCCTCTTTTCACCGACCCGGAGTACGGCAAACGGACTCGCTACGGCTCCCAGATTGCTCCCGGCCCCATAATGGTCGTAGTGCGAGCAGGCGGCGGTCAGGGGCCCATGCGGCCGCAAGGATACCCCGTAGCCGACTTTGTGGCAGGGACGGCATGGGAGTTCTACGACGTCATCCGTGTGGGCACTGGCCCAATCCGCTCTTCCAAGACGGATCGAGAAGTGTTCCAAAAGCAGGGGTCGCGTGGTGGACTCATCTTCCTCATTTGCGAGCTGTTCTACCGGAACGCCCACGGCGATCTGCCCGCCAAAGCATACGGGACTTTGATCATGGTGCCCACCGAGAGCATGGGCAGCTCTAGGGCTATGTCCGTCGACAGGCTGGGCGAGCAGATGATGTACGATCGCGGCACACAGCGGTACCAGCCCGATGAAATCGCAGGGTACATGGAGCTTATAGGCAAACCCAAGCGGCGTGGGGCGGAGACCCTGTACTGGGAAGACGTGGAGGTGGGGCAGGAGCTGGACCCGCTTGTGCTGCCGCCCTGGACTTTGCAGGACCAGATAGCCAACAACCTGGCCCGCTCGCTGATGGGCCGCAACCCCAGTACTCGCGACGATGAACTGGCGTTCGAGCAGATATACCACGGCCTGCACTCACATAGAGGAGGGGCTCGCACCCATCCCGTTTCCATGTGGCCCTGGACTCCCAATTCCGAGCACGAAGACGCCTTGCTCGCGGCCTACAGAGGCCAATCCGGCCCCTTCGACCACGGAGTGCAGCGGTTCCAGATACCGCAGCAGTTGCTCACCAACTGGATGGGAGACGACGGTTTTGTTAGGCGTTATCAGACCGCCATCCGCCGTCCCGTATACTACGGCGACGTGACCATTTACCGCGGCCAGGTAGCCAAGAAGTTCACGGAGCGGCAGACCGGAGAAAACGCACCGGGTGCGGCACCCGGAGACATAGAGTACAATGCCGTCGGGATAAGGATGGAAGGCGTCAACCAGACGGGGGAACTGCAGGCCCAGGGCACCGCTGTGGTGTATCTGCCATCAAGGAAGACCGGCCCCGTTCATCTGCCGGTTCCGCACCTGGCACAGCCGCCTTACGTGCCTTACGAGACGTTCTATAGAGACTGGTTCTAACCGGTACAATTCAGCGTCAACAGGGAGGAGAGTCATGGTGACACAGACGTTTGAAGAGGCCATAGCGGAGTACATAGAGCGCTGCTATGAGTCGGTGGGGAAGGAGCGGGAGGAAGGACACCCGCCGGGGCCGGGTACGCCGTACCCCATCGGCGAGCCGCCGTACGAGGCCGCAATAAGGCTGGATGAACGTACAATCCGCAACTACGCCCTCAGCATAGGAAACACCAACCCCCTCTATACGGACCCTGAGTACGGAAAGCGGACCAGGTACGGCTCCATGCTAGCTCCAAACACGGCCCTCATCCTTGTGCGCAGCCCCGGAGGCCAGGGGCCGACGCGCCCTGAAGGCTATCCCGTCGGAGACTTCTTCTCAGGGCTGGCCTGGGAGTTCTTCGACGTGCTGAGGGCCGGTGACGCGCGGTTCAAGAACACCAAGAAGACCAGCGAGTTCTTCGAAAAATCGGGTTCCCGCGGGCAGTTGCTCTTCCTCATTGAGGAGATCAAGTACTGGAACGCTCATGCGGATTTGGTGGGCAAGTGCTACGGAACGCTGATTCTGGTGCCTATCGCTAGCATGGGCGGAACGCGGACGATGAACGTGGAGCGTTTGGGCGAGCAGCTCATGTACGAACGTTCCACTTCCAACTACAACCGGGAGCAGATGGACGAGTACGTGACGCTTATAGAAGCCAGTACCCGCAGGGGTTCCAAGACCCTATACTGGGAGGACGTGCAGGTCGGGGATAAGATTGGACCTATTGTCGTGCCGCCGTTCACCTTGCTTGACCAGACAGTGCAACGGGTGGTGTCCGCTGCTGCCACGGGAAGGTACGGGACCTCAGGTGATGAACTGGCCTTTGAACCGGTGTATCACCATAACCGTGAAGGGAGAGGCGGCTACGGCAAGGGCTTTGCCCATCCCGTGACCCGCTGGCCTCACGGGCCTGGAGATGAACATCAGGACGCTCTCATGGCGGCCTATAGAGGCCAGCCGGGGCCGTTCGACGGCGGCCAGCACAGGTCTCAGCTGCCGCACAGGCTCATCAGCGACTGGATGGGAGACGACGGTTTCATAAGGAGATACCAGTGCGCCCTGCGCAAGCCCGTCTACTACGGAGACATCACCTTCTACACCGCTGAGGTGATGAAGAAGTTCAAGGAGTCGCAGGAAGGCGACAACGAGTCGGGAGGGCAGCCTGGCAAGGCGGATTACTACGCGGTGGGACTGAAGCTGGAAGGCAAGAACCAGGTGGGAGAGACCCAGATGCAGGGCACTATCGCCGTGTATTTACCCTCACGTGAAGGCGGCCCTGTTCAACTGCCGGTGCCGCACAAGGGCAATCCTCCCTACGTGCCCTACGAGACCTTCTACAGAGACTGGTACTAGGCCGAATATCGCCTGACACAGAACAGAGAGGATACTCCCTATGAAGATGGATGGGATGCTTAGCGGGATACGCGTGCTGGACTCCACCACAGCAGTGGCGATGCCGACGGCAATGCACATCCTGGCCGACATGGGGGCCGAGGTCATTAAAATAGAAACCCCCACCAGGGAAGAGGCCGGCCGGCGGGATGAGAGCTTTCAGTACCTTCACCACAGCAAGAAAAGCATGACCATAAACCTGAAAGCCCCCGGCGGAGTGCAGCTTTACAAAGACCTGGTCGGCAAGAGCGACGTTCTGGTAGAGAACAACCGCGCCGGAACCCTGGACCGCCTGGGCGTGGGCTACAGCGAGCTGATCAAGGTAAAGCCGGACATCATCCTCCTTTCTAACACCGGATTTGGTCAGACCGGCCCCTGGAAGCGCTATGCAGGCATAGGAACGTTTCTGGAGCTGATTACCGGGGTCAGTCACTTCACGGGCTATCTGGACGAGGGGCCCAGGCAGGTTGGCAACGCCTGGATCGATATACACGTGGCCTGGATGGCGGTCTTCTCCATACTGGCGGCGCTTCACTGGCGCGAGGAGAGCGGGGAAGGGCAGCACGTAGACTTTTCCATGTACCAGGTCGGCGTTTCAACCATGGGAGCCGAGGTTCTCGATTTCATTGTGAACGGCAACATAGGCAAGCAGATGGGGAACCGTCATCCGGCGCATGCCCCTCATGGCGTCTACCCCTGTAGCGGCGACGACAAGTGGATAGCCATAGCCGTGGAGAACGATGAGGAGTGGCGGGCCCTGCTCAAGTCCATGGGCGACCCTGAATGGGCGGAGAACCCTAAGTTTGACGATGCTCTGTCGCGCCACCACAACCAGGATGAAATAGACGGATATATCGCTGAATGGACAAAGGACTGGGACTTTTACGAGCTGATGCACCTGCTGCAGGGCAACGGCGTGATAGCCTCGGTAGTCCCCAACACCGCCGAGATCATGACCGACCCACACATGAATGCCAGAGGCTTCTATGAAAAGTTGACCCACTCGCCGGAATCCGGGTTTGGCACCAGGGTTCTGATCGGCAGGCCCTGGAAGGTCTCCAAGACGCCGTCTCGGTTTCGCGGGCCTGCGCCCACGCTGGGTCAGGACAATGAGTATGTCATGAAAGAGATCCTAAAGCGCACCCAGGAAGAGATCGACGGGCTGTATGAGGCCGGAACGCTGGCCAAGCAGGCTCCTAGACAGACGGCCCCGCCGCCAGCACCGACGGCCCCCGCTCGCCCCAGGCCCGGCGCTGCCAACCCTGCTCCCAGCCTGGAAGATGGCACCCTTGCCTATATAGACCCGGACTACCAGAAGCGCTTGGGGGTGGAGTGATGGACGGCAGTGTGTTCGGAAAGTTCCGTGTCGTGGACATGACCAGTGGCATAGCGGGTCCTTTCGCCAGCAAGCTCCTAGCGGACTATGGAGCGGACGTGATCAAGGTCGAACCGCCTCACGGCGACCCTTCGAGGCAGATGGGCCCCTTCGCCGGAGACGACCCCCACCCGGAGAAGAGCCTGCTCTTCCTCTATCTCAATTGCAATAAACGGGGCGTAACCCTGGACGTCGAGACCGTCGCTGGAAGAAAGCTCCTCCTTGACCTAGTGAAAACCGCAGACGTCTTGATGGAAGACTACACCCCGGGGTATCTGGATAGCTTGGAGTTGGGCTACCCGCAGTTGGAGGAGGTCAATCCAAAGCTGGTGATGACCTCCATTACACCGTTCGGTCAAACAGGGCCTTATAAGAACTACAAGGGTAACGACCTTGTCTACTATGCCATGGGCGGCATGATGTACACCAGCGGCGCATACCATAGGGAGCCGCTTAAGCATGGACACCCGCAGAGCCTCTATCTGGGGGGCATAGTAACCGCTTACGTCACCTCGGCTGCGCTCTTTGCCAGGAGGACGCTGGGCCAGGGACAGCACGTCGATCTGTCTCTATCGGAGGTCATGGCCGCCGACCATTACCAGCCTGTGGCCAGGTACGCCTTTTCAGGAGGAGTGACGCGGCGCGCGCCCAAGAGCGATACCGGCCAAGAGAAGGGTACCGGCTTCCTGGGCATGGTCCCGGCAAAAGACGGGTACGTTAGGGTTTCCATCAGCCCTCCGCAAAGGCTCTACTCTCGCGCCGGGCCTCAACCCTGGCCCGAGTACGCCGCCTTGCTGGGGCATCCCGAAATCGGCGATGCACTGGCGGAAGCAACCAGTACACAGGCGATCGATGAGATACTGCTGCCGGTGATAAGAGAAATGCCCAAGATGGAGTACTACCACAGGTTGATGACAAACGAATGGCTGGCGGCGGCGGCGCAGACGCCGCAGGACCTGGCCGATTGCCCACAGCTTGAGGAACGGCAGTACTTCACGGAGGTGGAGCACCCCGTCATCGGCAGGGTCAAGTTCCCCGGAGAAGTGGTGAGACTGCCCAGCTCTCCCTGGAGCCTTCGATTTCCCGCCCCTCTACTTGGGCAGCACAACAGGGCCGTCTTTTGCGGGGAACTGGGCCGCAGCAAGGACGAGCTTGTTGGGCTTAGACAGGTGGGGGCAATCTGAGCGCGCCGGCTGAACGCGGTGAACCGTTCAGCCAGTGCACTCACCTAGTGTCGGGGTGGACTCTAGCTAGGAACGCGTCTCCCCTGTGACTTTCCGCTGTCGCTTTTCCAAGAAAGCCGGTGTAGCGTCGTCACTGTCCTTGCTCAACTGGCCCACCATGAAGTTCAGCGTATATTGCATGTCCCAGGCCGCTTGCTCAGGCAGCTCTCTGCTCTTGATAGCGAACTCTTTGAGCATTCGCACCGCTACGGGGGGCATCTGACATATCCTATCGGCAAGCTCTTCGCAGCGAGCCATCAGCTGGTCGTGAGGCACCGCTTCGTTGACCAAGCCTATGCGCACCGCTTCCTTGGCGTCTATCGGCTCATCGGTCAGAAGAATTTTCATGGCGTGAGCATAGTTAAGCTGGCGCATCAGGTGCGTCGCGGAAGGGCCGCTGCCAATTCCACCCCGATTGGAAAGCAGCGCAAAGTAGAAGCGGGCATGCTCCTCGCTAGCAATGCGTATATCCGCGGTGTTGAGCAGCATATAAAGCCCGGCGCCGGCGGCCCATCCGTTGACCGCCGCTATCACGGGCTTCCACACGCGTGGGAAGTCAACTCCTCCTCCAAAGACCACAATTTCGCGCCCGTTCACCGTGCCGGGTCTTGGCCAGAAGAAGTTCTCCGCCTGCTGATGCCGCACGTCGTCGTAGGACATTCCTGGGGGTGGAGGCTGGATGTGGTGACCGGCGGAGAAATGCCTGTCGCCAATCCCGGTTAGGATCATCACCCTCATCTCTTTGTCCTGCCAGAAGTCCCGGTAGGCTTCTCCCATCTCCTCCATGACCTGGGAGTCCATCACGTTGGCCTTTGTCGGGTTGTTGACGGTTAGATAGGCAACGTTCCCCTTCTTTTCGTAAATCGTCTTCTTTGGCATAGTTTCACCTCCGCAATCCGTGTCCTATATATATCCGTTTGCAGGAACTAGTCAAGGGTTCGGTTCGAAAGGCGTGATTCTGTAGAGCCTGGAACACACAAGACGTTTGCCAAGTGTGCAATCTCTACTGAGCATGTTGGGAAGGCAAATCGACCCGCTCTGCATCGCTGAGCAGCCCGCCCGTTTTCAGCGCTTCGATAATCGCCTCCGTTCTGGAGCGGACGTTCATCTTTAGCAGGATGTGTGTGACGTGAAGCTGGACCGTTCTCAGGCTGACGTGCAGCTGAGAAGCCACCTCTGTGTTGGTTAGCCCCAGAATCATCAGGCGCAGCACTTCCTGCTCTCTTGGCGAAAGGGATTCAAGGCTAGGGTTATGCCCCGCGGCGCCGGGGATATGAGTCATGTGGAAGTCTACGCTTGCCCTGGCTTCCGTTCCCAGAACCGTTATTCCCTGTGCGGCGGCCCGCATGGCGCACTCGAAGGCCGTTCTTTCAATATCCAGCGAGAGATAGCCCAGCACGCCGGCTTGCAAACACTCGTTGACCAGCATGGGGTCATGGCGTGCCCTGGTAGTCAGCACCAGGATTTTGGAAGAGATATCTGCGTCGCTGGCAAACCGTCTTGCCAGCGTTGCCGGGTTGAATTCATCCGGGTTTGCTCCCACCACGACCAAGTCCGGCTGCAACAGTTTGACTAGCTCGTAACCTTCGTCAAAGTTGTCAGACTCACCCAGCACGACGAAGTCGGGCATCTCATCCACGAAGCTGGTAATCGCTTCACGCATCATAGTGCTTCTGATGAGGATGATTACCCCGCACGAATCTTCAGCTCGACCGTTCCCCCTCATGGCACCCCTCCATTGAATGAACGATACCCAAGCTTGAGGGAATGATACCTGCACATTTGCGAAGTGTCAAAATATGCAACTTATACTTCGCCTTTCCGCAAAGTTATATACGTATCAGTACGGATTGCAAAGATAGTCCAATTTAACTAACGTGCAAAGTAACTTTGGCGTAATCTGTCCAACATTGCAACGCAGGTTGAAACGCCGATGCAGTGGGAGGTTTGTATGCACGCTTATCGCATTCCCCTTAAAAGATTGTGGATCACCGCCTTCATTGCAGTGGCCTTGATAGCGCTGCTGGCCTGTGGCTCCACGGAGGAGGCAACACCGACGCCCACTGCAACGGCAACGGTTGCCGCGCCTACCGGAGCCGCCACGCCTACACCTGAACCTCCAATGACCGATGATCCGGTCTATGGCGGCGTGGCAAGGATTGCCGACAGAATACGGCCGCAATCGTTTGAGCTTACCCACCTTGGTGGAGGCCTGCAGCCCGCCAATGGCATAGGTCCAATCGTCTGGTCGGCGCTGGTTAGAGAGAGCATCGTGGACCGCGTCAGTATAGAAGGCGATCTGGCTGAATCCTGGGACGTAAGCGATGACGGTACGGAGTGGACGTTCAAGATTCGTGAAGGGATAGTGGACCACAACGGCGACCCCTACGGCGCGGAAGAGATAGCTTACCTTGTGCACCGCATGGTCGACCGACCCAACGACGCTCCTTACTCGCAGGGCGGCGGTTGCATGAAGACGGCGATAAAGGAACCCACCAGCGCCGGCGGTGTTGAGGTTACCGGGCCAAACGAGGTAACCATCCGTCTCAAGGGCCCCACCTCCTGGTTCGCCGCCTGTGTCAGCAGCGGATACGTGATGTTTGGTCCCGCCAAGCAGTACAAGGCGATTGACGACACGGGTGAGTGGAGGCTGCTGGACTTCGAGAAGGACGAGATAATAGGCACCGGGCCGTTCAAGGCCGCAAACCTGGTGGAAGAGGTGGAGGCCGTTTACGAAAAGAACGAAAGGTACTTCAAAGAGGGACGGCCATACCTTGATAGGGTGGAGATATTCCACGCCACCGAGCGTTCCGTAGTGGTAGCCGCCATGTTGGCCGGACAGAACGACCTGATTGCCAATACCTGCTGCGACGGATTCCGCGCCGAAATGACGCCCATAAAGAGGAGCCATGGAGCCAAGATCGTCATGCCCATCGCGGTAGGTTACGGACAGGCGGGCATCATGGTCAACCTCAGGCGCGCCCCGTTTGGCCCGCTGGATGACGAGACTGCTCGCACCATCCGCAAGGCTATCCAGCTCTGGTACGACAGGGACGAGAGCGGAGAGGCGGGATACCAGGGCATGTACATGAAGCCCTACTACTACTACCCCGGTTGCGCGCACTGTGAGCTGCCAGGATTCGACTGGATATACACACCTGAGGAGTGGGAACAGTTCCCCGGATTCAATCCGGATACCAAGGAAGAGGACATAGCGGAAGCCAAGCGTTTGATGGAATCCATAGGTTACGGCCCGGATAACATGCTGGAGTTTGACTTAGCGGTGACCGCCGCCGGCAGCACACGCCGGCAGGCCGACGCCGCCATTCCCAAGATGGCCGATATTTACCTGAAGCCAAACGTACGGGTTAGCCAGATTGGTCAGGGTGAGATGGGAGAAGACACCACGCAGATGGTGTTCTTTGTCCGCGGTTTCGGACTGCTTGACCCGCAGCAGTACGACGACCAGCTCTACCTGCCCTTTGAGATCTACCAGAACTCCAACTGGAACCGTTACGACAGCGCTGAGTACCTCAGGCTGCACACCCTGGCCGCCACCACCGTTGACCAGGAGGAGCGCGGCCGTCTCTACAGGGAGATAGTCGATGTTCTGTACGAGGATGCCGGCATAATGCCAAGCAGCCGTGCAACCCCCATCCACCCCTTCAACGGCGCTTGGCGCGGCTGGACGCCCAAGACAAGGCACGTTCAGAATTCAAGCATTGAAAACGTCTGGATACATCCCAGCGGCGAGGCCAGCCAAGAGGTGCTTGAGCAGTACGACGTCTATACCAGGTTCCCCGACAGGTTCCCTCTATAGACTACTGTGATAGAGCTAACGCTGAGCCACCTACGATCAGTTCGCAGGTGGCTCAGCGTTGGAAATGGTATTGGTTATGCTATAACCAAGCAAACGCCGTCAGCCAACCTACCGGATCATGAGAAACTACATCATCAAGCGGTTGTTGCTATTCATCCCTACTATCCTGGGGGTTTCGATATTGGTATTTGGCGCTTTGCGCGTCCTGCCAGGTGACGTGGCGGAGTTGATTCTGACCGGGGGAGACCCCGACGTGGTGGTCACCGAGGATATGAAGGAGGATCTGAGAAGAGAGACCGGGTTGGACAAACCGATACACATCCAGTACCTGGACTGGGTATGGGGAGTGGCGAGGTTTGATCTCGGCAACTCCTGGAATACAGACAGGCCAATTACCCGCAACCTCAAACGCCAGCTCCCCGTCACCCTCCAGCTCGCCGTGGCGTCCCTCACCCTGGTTGTCCTCATTGCTCTTCCCGTAGGCATGCTTGCCGCCCTCTACCAGGATAGGTGGCCTGACTACCTCCTGCGGGGCGGCGCCGTCCTGGCTAGTGCAATGCCGGGCTTCTTTGCCGGAATACTGATAGTGCTGATACTTGCTGTCGGGTTCGGCTGGCTGCCTCCTCTCAGGTTTCACAACATCTGGGAAAGGCCGTGGGATTCCATGACTCAGCTGTTCTTCCCCGCGCTTGCCCTGGGATTGCTGGGAACCGCGACGCTGCTGCGAATGACAAGGGCCCAGATGCTGGAGGTGTTGCGTGAAGACTACGTCCGCACCGCCAGGGCCAAAGGCTTGACCGAGCGTTTGGTGATAACGCGCCACTCCATGCGCAATGCCCTGATACCCGTGGTTACCGTCATAGGATTCCAGGTAGCGGTCCTACTGGGCGGCACCGTAGTGATAGAGGTTATCTTCAGCCTGCCCGGCATGGGCGAGCAGCTGGTGCGGGCCGTCCTATTAAGGGACTTCCCCGTGGTGCAAACTTACGTTCTCTACCTTGTGTTCATCTCGCTGCTAGTAAATCTCATAGTAGACATCTCCTATGCCTGGCTGGATCCACGGATTAGATATGCGTAACCATCCGTTCACTTCAGGAGGGTCATGAGCACGGAAGGCGCAACCGGCGAACTCGCACTGCAGAGCCAGCAGCAGAGATTCCTCGTTAGGCCGGTCATTGCTCTTTGGGGATTTGCCCGCAGAAAACCTCTGGGCGCTGCCGGCCTGGCCATCTTGGTATTTGCAACCGTGATCGCTTTCACCGGTTCCTATATCGCCCCCTACGACCCGTTCGAGACCAGACTGGACATAGCGTTGCAGGGGCCAACCGCTCAGCACTGGTTTGGCATGGATAACCTGGGGCGGGACGTATTCAGCCGGACCGTCATCGGCACAAGAGTCTCCCTCTACGTAGGCCTTACGACCATGCTGATGGCTACAGCCATAGGGTTGTTCCTCGGGGTCTCCAGCGCGTACCTGGGCGGCAAGTACGACCTCATTGTGCAGAGGTTCATTGACGGAATTGTTGCCATACCATCCTTGCTGCTCGCTTTGACCCTGGTCGCGGCATTTGAAATCGGTATGGAGAACGTAATCATTGCCCTCACCATAGTCAATACGCCGCGGATTACTCGCGTAGTGAGATCGTCCGCTCTCACCATCATGGCAATGCCGTATATAGAGGCGGCCCGCACCATTGGCTCCAGCAACTTTCGCATAATGCTGAGGCACATTGCGCCCAACACCTTCGCGCCGCTGGTGGTGGTGGCTTCCGCCGCGGTGGGGTCTATCATCACCGCTGAATCCAGCCTGAGCTTCCTGGGGTTGGGCGTCCCCTACGATACGCTTTCCTGGGGAGGCTTGCTGGGAGGAGACACCAGGCAGCTCTTCGTTTCGGCGCCATGGATGGCCTTTGGGCCGGGAGTCAGCCTGACACTGGTGGTCTTCGGTTCGGCCATCTTCGCCGACGCTCTGCGGGATGTTTTCGATCCCAAGCTCAGAGGGCGTTGAGCGGGGAGCGTGTCTTGCCAAACGTTACCTTGACAAAGGGATAGGAGCATAATCATGGTTACTACTGATCTTGATCTGGACAACGCTACTATTGCTAACCTTGCGCCCCGCATTCAGCGGCGTGAGGTCTCGCCGGTGGAGATTGTGGAGGCCACTCTCCGGCGCATAGAGAAACTGCAGCCCGTTCTGGGTTCCTTCACCACTATTGCCGCTGAGCATGCCATGTTCCGCGCCCGTGAGGCGGAGCATGAGATTGCCCAAGGGCGTTACCGTGGGCCTTTTCACGGTATCCCCTACACGTTGAAAGACGTGGTGGCCACGGCAAACATGCCCACCACCTGGGGCGACCCGAAGGGTGTGGACTACAAACCCAAAGAGAGCGCCACCATCCACACCTTGCTGGACGAAGCCGGAGGCATACTCCTTGGGAAAGTGGTTTCGGAGATAGGAAGAGGGCAGGGGGGGCCGGTCGGCTGCCGCAATGCCTGGGACCCCACCCGCAGCCCGGGAACCTCCAGCAGCGGTTCCGGCTCAGCCACCGCAGCCTCAATGGGGCTGGGTTCCATAGGCACCGACACCGGCGGGTCGGTGCGTCATCCCGGCAGCAACAGCAACCTGGTTGCTCTGCGTCCTACGCACGGCCGCATCAGCGGCTTTGGAGTCCATGGCAGCTCCGTGACCACGGACCAAGCAGGGCCTTTGACCAAAACGGTGGAGGACAACGCCATAATGATGCACATCCTGGGCGTGTACGACCCAAAGGATCCCATCAGCGTCAATGAGCCGCGCTACGACTACCAGTCCGGGATGCAGGATGGCATCGAAGGCATACGCATAGGAGTGCCCGTGGATGATTGGGTCTGGAAAGACTGGCTCTCTGAGGAAGAGGAGCAGGTGGTTAGGACGGCCATTGGCGTCCTGGAGGAGATGGGCGCATCCGTAACGGAAGTGACCCTTCCCAGGGCTGCTGAGGCTCGTTCCAACTCGTTCTCATCGCGGGCGCCGGGAGCCCTCATATACACTGACAAGTTCACCAGGGAGCAGTTGGACGCCTGGCCCGAGGTGGGCGCCGGCATAGATGAGGCCTTGCAGGAATCGGCGGTGGACTATCTGCGCTTGCAGCACCACCGCGCCCTCATCAGGCAAGAGGCCAACGAGGTGCTGCGTAATGTAGATGTGATAGCCATGCCCACGGGCAGCACCTATGGTGACGCGTGGGACGCTGAAAATATCGTCGTACGCGGCAGGACGGTGTCAGCCAGGTCGCGTGCCGTATATCGCAACGCCCTGGCCAGCATTTGCGGCCAGCCCGCCATCAGCGTGCCTTGCGGATTCGGCAACAACGATCGCTGGCCGATTGGACTGATGCTTCATGGACGCGAGCTGCGGGAGGCGTTGCTCTACCGGATTGCCTGGGCTTACGAGCAAGCCACGCCCTGGCACAAGCGTCATCCCAACCTTGACTATGATGCTCAAGCTTAGGATGACCACGCTTGGTCGTATCTCGGGGGAGCTTGGTGAAAAAGGTCGCACCCCCTTTTGAAGCCAGGCTCTCCTTCCCGGAGACCAAGAAACCATGAACGGCTGTTATGAGGAGGGATGAAGTGAGCACTGGAAACGTAGACCTGGGCTCCGCGACTATCACTGAAACCGGCAAACTGCTCAAGGATCGCAAGCTATCGCCAGTGGAGCTGACCCAAGCCACTATTGATAGGATGGAAAGGCTCCAGCCCATACTGTTGTCTTTCATAACTCCCACGCCGGAGTATGCCCTGCTGCGCGCCAAAGAGACAGAGAAAGACATCATGGAAGGCAGATACCGCGGCCCTTTGCACGGCATACCGTACACCCTGAAAGACTGGATTGACGCAAAGGGGATTCCCACCACTTTCGAGGGGCCCAGCGGCCCGGCCCAATACTACGTGCCCCAGGAAAGCTCCACCATCCACGCGCTGTTGGAGGAGGCCGGAGGCATCCTGATGGGCAAGGTGGACCCCGGAATAGGGATAGAGAGAGACACGGGCGGCCCCGTTGGTTGCCGCAACGCCTGGGACCCTAGAATGAGCCCGGGCACATCCAGCAGCGGGTCCGGTTCGGCAACCGCGGCCTCCATGGGGCTTGCCTCCATCGGCGCCGATACAGGCGGGTCAGTGCGCCATCCCGCAAGCAACAGCAACCTTGTGGGAATGCGTCCGACGCAGAGCCGCATTAGCGGCTTCGGGGTCAAGGCGTCTCCTTTGACCACGGACCAGGCCGGGCCGTTGACCAAGACAGTGGAAGACAACGCTATCATGATGGACATCCTGGGCGTGTACGACCCCAAGGACCCGGGGAGCGTCAATGAGCCCCCGTACGATCATCGAGCCTGGCTGACGGATGGTATCAAAGGCCTGCGCGTTGGCGTGCCCGTAGACGACTGGGTATGGAAGGACTGGCTCAGCGAGGAGGAAGAGCAGGTGGTCAGGACGGCCATCGGCGTGCTGGAGGAGATGGGCGCTTCCATCATAGAAGTGAACGCTCCCTTGTCCGGAGAAGCTCGCGCCCTTATGCAGGCCGTGGGAGGGGGCGGCGCTCTCTACTACCTGGAGAACTTCAGTGCGGAGCAGATGTCGGCCTGGCCTGAGGTGCGTGCCAATCTGGAAGCGTCCCTTCAGCGGCCTTTGAAAGACCACTTTGAGGCCGTTCTCAGACTCACAAGTCTCAGGCAGGAAGTGAACGCTATTTTGAGGGAAGTGGACGTCATTGCTATGCCTACCGGCAGCACCTACGGCGACACATGGGACGCTCAGACCGCCGTCATTCGCGGTAGGACTGTGCCAGCACGCTCACGCGCGGTGTGGCGAAACGGTATGGCAAGCGTATGCGGACATCCCGCTGTGTCCGTGCCCTGCGGCTTTGGCAATAACGATACGTGGCCCATTGGGCTTATGCTGCACGGGCAACGCCTGCAGGAGGCGTTTCTCTACCGGGTCGCCTATGCTTACGAGCAGGCCACGGAGTGGCACCTGAGGCATCCGGTCATATAAGCTCGAACGGCAGCTATTCCCCTACGCTTGCCAGGAACTGCCTTACGTGCGGGAGCACTACGTCGCCCCGCTCCAGGGCCTCTTGGTGGTCCAGCCCGGGCAAAACCACGAAAGTAGCGTTGGGTATCTGGTCAGCGCACCTCTCCAGCCCTTCGCGCCAGAAAGTGTCAAGCTCGCCAACATAGACCAGGCTGGGCATGGTCATGTGTTGGAGCGTGTCCGTCTGGTCGGGTAGGTCGCGCACCGCCGTCAACGAAGCCGCTTGCGCCAGAGGATCGTTCGCTCGTATCTTCGCCTCGTCTTCCTCGGTTAGCTCTCCCTCGGCTTTCCTTGCCGCTATCACGGCGTCAGTTCCTTGCAGCAACTGCGCTATCGACTTATCGCGCTCCTCCTTGGGCCGCTTGTATGGGGACATGCTGCTGATGATCAGCGAGTGGAATCGCTCCTTGGCATATTTGGCGCAGCCGAATCCAATGCGCCCTCCCATGGAGTGGCCCCAGTAGTGAGCTTTCTCTATTCCCAACTCGTTCAGAATGGCCACTATATCCGCCACGTTGTGCTTGATGTCGTACGCTTCCGCATCGTGGGGCTTGTCGCTTTCCCCGTGTCCCCGTGCGTCGACGAGTACAAGCCGGTACTCGCCTTTCAGCGCCTCTACGTGGCCCGCCTGGTACCAGTCCTTCATGCTGTCGCTCTGGCCGTGCTGCAAAACCAGCGCCGGTCCTTCTCCCTCCACGTGGTAGTGAATGCTCACTCCGTTGTTCGATACGTATGGCATGTCTCAACCTCACTTGCTTAACGGTAAGCCCATCATACGGGCAAACGGGCAGACGGGCAAACATCCGTCTGCTTCGTCGTTGCTAGAAAACGAAGCAATCCTAGACAGACAAGGGAGACCTACATCAGTGTGGGTCTCCCTTGTCTGTCATTAAGGAATATCCGAGCGAAGAGAGTCCTGTGGTCAGCGGCTGTATCCGGATGAGGCCGGCTCAGGCATTCCGGCGGTGATGCTGGACAGCACGTAGCCAAAGTCCTGGTAGGATGCAAGGGAGCCTATGTGCTGCTCGGCCCGGAGAAGCTCATTCTGCAGAACTGATAGCTCGTGCCGCACGTCGTACGGGGAGTCCGGCCAGGGCAGACTGCTGTACCTATCGGCAGCCAGCGCGACCACCGCCCCGAACTGGAACAGCGCGCCATGCAAGTCGTTAGACGGCCGGTTGTACCGTGCCAGCATCTGCGCGTGCTGACGGTTGGAGTCGTTACTAACCGGAGTCACCCAGCGAAGCTCAACATCGCCTAGGCTTACCGTGTCGCCGAAGTTCAGATGGTCTTTGAGGCGAAGCTCGTAGAAGACGGTCGTGGCCGCTCCAGACGGGATCTCCGCAAACTCCTTGCGTGCCTCCGTGAAGCTCTCGTCCGAAGTGATGCGGTTCTCGTACCCGACGATGCGCCACGTATCCACCACCTCCGGGTCCCAGGTGACCTGAGCCCGCGTCTGGTCGGCGAACGGGATGGAAAGGGCTAGCCAGCTCTCGCGGCTGAACAGCGCCCTCGCCTGTGAGGAGTCGTCCAGGTAGCGGTACCAGCCGTTGCCGTGCTGGGCCAGCTGCTCTAGCAGGTCGTCGTTGTAATTTTCGATGCCTACGCCTATTGTGATGAGCCGCAACGGGTTGCTGCTGTCTCTATCCCTGGCGGACTCTAGTATGGCAAACGGGTCGGTAGCGTCCACGTTGGCAACACCGTCGGACATCAGCACTATGTAGTTGTGGGCGTTGGGGTTGTGCCGGCGCATCGAGTCGGCGATCTCTACCCCCCGGTTGAGGCCAGCTTGGACATTGGTTAAATCCCTCGGTGTAAGCTGGTCAATCGACTGACTTACAAAACCGGAATCCGGTTGATGGTTCTCCACAGTGAGACCGTTGAGGACTCTTGTGCTGAACTGGACCACTGAAATGCGGTCGTCGCGGCTGAGACTTCGACGAATAGTGTCGGCGGCAGCGCGCGCGATCTCCACTCTGGCGCCGTTGGACATAGAGCCGGAGGAGTCGATCACGAGCGTAACGTTGAGCGGCCTCCCGTCGTCGTATAGCTCCGGGGCCTGGAAGCCGAGGCGGGCCAGTACCATACCGCTGTCGAGCGGGTGGGGCATGACGTCTGTGTGTATGGCGAAGCTGTCCGGCCTAGACGGCTGTCCGTATTGGTAGTCGAAGGCGTTGACCCACTCCTCGGAGCGTACGGAGTCTGGGTCCACCTCGTATCCTGCCCTGGTCCAGTTGAGGGCAAGCTGGAAAGAGGTACGGTCGGTGTCGAGGCTGAAGGTGGAGATGCTGTCCAGCGAGGCGCGGACGGTGGTCGTGCGCTCATTGTCCCTGAACGTGGTCGCACCCGGCTCTGATTGGGGGACAGACGTCGGAGTGGCAACGGGTATTGCAGATACTGCAGGTGCCGGCATCGGACTATCTCCGGCGGGGACTGGAGTCGGCGATGGCCGAACAGCCGGCGCCGCGGGCATCGGTGTGGGAGTAGGGTATCGAGGTGTTGTATCCTGTGATTGGGGGACGGTTGTTGGTTGTGATAGCTGAATGTCCGGCGCCATGGGTCTCGGCGTTGGAGTAGGGGCCTCCGACGACGAACCACAAGCTGCCGCCAGCAGCAGCAAGACCATCCCTAGAGCTATACCGGTTGTCCTGATAATGCGTTCCATCTGCCTGCCTCCTTCTCGTGTCTGTCCAGTGGCACAGTTCCAGTGTGCCCACGGATATTAGAAGGGGTGCGGGAGAAATCGGGGTGATCTCTATACTCAGGTATACGACTCTCTCAGTTCTTTGGATTCTTTTAGGTGCTGTTCATAGCCGCCTCTTGACTCAGCAGTGCCCCGTTGATATGTTGCACTCGGCGCCATTCCCATAGTTCGAAACTGGCTCGTCTGAATCATTGTCAAGACGCTAATTCGCCTCTACAAGGCGCACCGGGGAGGGAACAAGTGGTCAAGAAGACCATTTATGAAAAGAAAGACGGCATTGCCTATCTCACCATCAACAACCCGGAGAAGGCCAACGTAATGGATGACGATGTCATCGGGGAGATGGGAGAGGAGTACAGAGACTTCTGGGAAGACCGCGATATGCGGGTCATGATCATCACCGGCATTGGCGACCGCCACTTTTCCGCCGGGCACAACATACAGCCTCCGCCCCCGGGCATGACCCATGACGACGTACGGCATGACAGGATAGACCAGTTCATCTGGCCCCCTTCTGCTTCAATAAACGGTCGAATGCCGTCGGTGGACCTACGCAGCGGGCACGATTTTCCGCAGATATGGAAACCGGTCATTGCCGCGGTCAACGGTTGGGCGGCGGGCGCGGGCCTATACACCCTTCTTACCACTACGGATATACGCATCGGCAGCCGGGAGCATGCCCGCTTCTATTTCGCTCTTCTATCCAATAGAGGCGGCATCGGCAGCGGGCCGACCGCGGCCCGGCTCATAAGGCAAGTCCCTTACGTTCACGCCATGAAGATGCTCCTTGCGGATGAGCCGATCAACGCAGACGAGGCGGTACGCATGAATCTGATCAACGAAGCCGTGCCCCATGATCAGTTGATGTCTCGTTGTGAAGAGCTTGCCCGCCGCATCTGCGATATGCCACCAATAGCGGTACGTTTCCTCAAGGAGTTCCTCATCAGGGGCGTCGATATGACTACCGACCAAGCCTGGCACCTGCAATGGGTTTTCAACCACCTGGTGGGCCAGCACTCCAGCGACAGCGATGACGCAACGGAAGCGTTCTTGGAAAAGCGCCAACGCACGGTGACCGGCGAGGTGCGGGGAAGCACGTCTGGCCGCAACCGTGACGAACGGGGATACCTTACTTACGATAGATACGGCTGAACATACCCTCATCAGGAGCACATCATGGACGGTCCGCTCTCCGGCCTACGCGTCATAGACTCCACAACGGTCTTGGCCATGCCCACGGCCATGTATATCATGGCCGATATGGGCGCCGAGGTAATCAAGGTTGAAACCCATACCAGGGGACGAGGCAGCGGCCAAGTCAGCTATGCCGACAACGTCGTTCCCAAAGAGCAGCACTGGAATAGAGATGGCAGTTTCCACGCTCTGCACAGAAGCAAACGCGGAATTACATTGAACTACAAAGTCTCGGAGGCGGTGGAAGCCTTCAAAGACCTGGTCAGAGTCAGCGACGTCTTGGCCGAGAACAACCGCCCGGGCACCATGGAGCGCTTGGGCCTGGGATACGAAGATCTGAAGAAGATCAAGCCGGACCTCATCTACTTCTCGTTCAGCGGTTTTGGCTACACAGGCCCCTGGCGAAACTACCAGGGCATTGGCAGGATGTTCGAGTTGACCAGCGGGGTGAGCCAGTTTACCGGCTACCCGGATGAAGGCCCCCGCCGTGTCGGTTCGGCATGGTTCGACCCGCCCAACGGATGGATGGCCGTGTTCTCCATCCTTGCCGCCATTCACCACAGAAACAGCACGGGCGAAGGCCAGTGGATAGACCACTCCATGTACCAGATGGGCGTGTCCACCGTTGGCGATGCTCTGCTGGACTACATCGCCAATGGCCGCAACGGCCGCCTCATGGGTAATCGCCACACCTCCAAAGCGCCCCATGGAGCGTACCGCTGCAAGGGCGACGACAACTGGATAGCCATCTCCGCAGAGACGGATGCCCACTGGGACGCCCTCAAGCAAGTCATGGGCAACCCCTCTTGGGCGGAGGCCGATGAGTTCTCGGATGTCCTATCCCGCTGGCACAACCAAGATGAACTGGATAACCATCTCAATGGGTGGACCAAAGATTACGATCATATAGAGCTTATGGACGCATTGGTGGAAGCCGGAGTGCCCGCGGGAGCCGTGCTCAATCCCAAAGAGGTCATGACCGACCCCGCCATGAAGGAAAGCGATATCTTTGAAAAAGTGGAGTTCCCTGCCCATACCGGCATAGGGACTCGCATGTTCCTGGGGCGTCCCTGGCGCATGTCGGACACCACCAGCTACATACGCCGCCCCGGTCCCGACCTGGGCGGAGACAACGAATACGTTCTTGGGGACCTCCTGGGCCGCGAGGAACCGGAAATCGCACGGTTCTATGAGCTCGGAGCACTGGGCAAGGAGCCGGAGCCCATGGATAAGCCCGGCGCGGTCCATGACTTGGACGGAGAGGTGGAGGACGGTTCTCTGAGAGGTTATGACACCGACTACAAGCACATCCTGGGAATAGTTTGATGGCCAGCACAGCTTTACAAAGGTTCCGCGTCATAGAGCTGAGCGGCGGCATCGCCGGACCGTTCGCCACCAAGCTGTTCGCCGACTACGGAGCGGACGTAATCAAGCTTGAGCCGTTGCAGGGTGACGAGGCGCGTACTCTGCCGCCCTTCTTCCATGACGAGCCTCATCCGGAGAAGAGTCTTGCCTTCCTATACCTGAATACCAACAAACGAAGCGTTACTCTCAACATTGAAACGGCACACGGAAGGCGGATCTTCAGAGACCTGGTTGCAAGCGCCGACGCACTGATAGAGAGCCATCCCCCGGGTTACCTGGACGGCCTTGGCTTGGGCTATGACGAGCTTTCACGGCAAAATCCCAACCTGGTAGTCACCTCCATCACACCGTACGGGCAAAGCGGCCCCTACAGAGACTATCCGGGCAATGACCTCATCTACGAGGCTATGGGCGGCATCATGTACACCAGCGGCGCTTACGCCAGGGAACCGTTGAAGCACGGGCATCCCCAGAGTCTCTACATTGGCGGCATCACCGCAGCCTATGCCACCTCTGCGGCGCTGTTCACCAGGGGATGGTTGGGTAAGGGGCAGCACATCGACCTGTCCCTGCGGGAGGTGGTCGCGGCCCATCACCACAGCACACCTACCCGCTACAGCTTTGTCGGCTCCATAGAGCGGCGCGCTCCCAAGGTGGACGCCGGTTCGCCCAAGGGCGGCGCCCATTTCGAAGGGATAGTGCCGGTGAAGGACGGCTACGTTGGCGCAACCTTCCAGCGCGGAATCCAGCGCGGCACGTATTCGGACTACGTCAAGATGCTGGGCCGTCCCGACTTGGGCGACCCGGATTTCCCGCCCATCATGTTCCCAGCACGCATACCGGAGGACAAGGACGAGATACTCCTTTCCATCCTCAAGGACTGGGGCAAGTTCGAGTATTTCAACAAGGCCGCTTCCGAGAGTTGGGTGGCCGCCGTAGTGCAGACCTCTCAGGACCTGGTGGAAGGAGAGCACCTCAACGCACGGGGGTTCTTCACTGAGATGGAGCACCCCGTCATCGGTAAGATCAAGATGCCGGGGGAAATCTCCCGTCTCACCGGAAGCCCCTGGAGCCTGCGCCGTCATACGCCTCTCTTGGGGCAACACAACAAGGAGATCTATTGTGGCGAGCTTGGATTTAGTGGAGAAGAGCTTGTCCAGCTGAAACGCCAAAGCGTGATCTAAACAAAACAGGAGGAGAATCCCATGGCAGGTATACTCTATGAAAAGCGCAATCGCATAGCCTATGTCACTCTCAACAACCCGGAGAAGGCAAACGTCCTCAACGACCAGGTGATGGTAGAGCTCAGGGACGCCTGGAAGGAGGTGTGGGAGGACAAGGATGTACGGGTCGCCGTTATAACCGGCAAGGGTGACCGACACTTCTGCGCCGGCCATGACCTTGCGCCAAGGCCGGGCCAGACCGAGGATGAGCGCCGCCGCGAGTTTGTGGAGCGCATATTCTGGGCCAACTCCCAGAACACCTCCTCCGACTACAAGCCCATATACGGATCGGTAAACGAATATCCCACGGGAGTGGACGGGCGGAGCGCCGGTCACTTTCCTCAGATATGGAAACCCGTGATAGGCGCTATAAACGGCTGGGCCGTTGGCGCGGGCTTCTACATGATGCTCACAACCACGGATATACGCATCGCCAGCAGGGAGAACGCCCGTTTCCAGTACATGCTGCTCAACCAGGGCTGGCTGGGCAGCGGCCCCGGGGCGGCTAGGCTGCCTCGTCAGATCGGGCACGTTGACGCGATGAGGATTCTGCTCATGGACGAGCCTTTCGACGCTGAAGAGGCGCTGCGCATCCGTCTCATCAACGAAGTGGTGCCGCACGAAAAGCTCCTGGAACGCGCCGAAGAGTTAGCCACCCGCATCGCCAGCCTTGCGCCCGTAGCCGTGCGCATGATGAAAGAGTTCCTCATCCGCGGCGCGGACCTGCCCTTCGATGCCGCCTGGCAGATGTCGCACCTGATGCAGCACCTGGTCATGCAGCTCACCACCGACCCGGAGGAAGGGCGCAACGCCTTCAACGAGAAGCGGGAGCGCAACTTCACCGGCGGGCTCAGGGTGCCTGGGAACACGGACGGCGTATAACCGGTGGTAAAGGTTAGGAGGGGGCAAAAGAGGCGCGACTAGATGCGGTTCACCCCCCATCTCAATCTTCCCCTATCTAAGGGGAAGAGGTTTTGGTGTCCGCCAGTCGAGTCGTGCAAAGGTCTCCGCAGGCAGGGTCGGGGGATATAACACGCCCCTCCGCCACCGGCCGCTACATCTGAATGGTGGA
This sequence comes from uncultured Dehalococcoidia bacterium, assembly GCA_964450505.1. Taxonomy (GTDB): domain Bacteria; phylum Chloroflexota; class Dehalococcoidia; order Lucifugimonadales; family QGNO01; genus DAOUJH01. The sequence continues at coordinate 30,463 of CAYVEN010000007.1, forward strand.
GAGTTCCACTATCTCCGCGTGGGCCTTACCGTTTTCTATGGTGAGAAAGCCTATTTGCCCCAATCTGCTCAGGTGACCCGGATTGGTCGGGCTGCCCGGATTGACGTAAAGCACCCCTTCCCGCAGTTCCACCAGTGGCATGTGAGTGTCCCCGCACACTATCACGTCCACGTGCTCCCCCAGCTTGCGCTCCATGAGGCTGTCCAGCGTGGTCCAGGGAGCATCTTCAGGCAACGGGAATCCGTGGGTCAGGCCAACTTTGAGACCCCCCAGGGAAAGCACGTGGGCTTCTTTGACTCGTGGATCGTTCTTGGGGAACGGCGGCCTCAGCGGATGACCGTCTCCATTGCCTCTGGCTCCTAGAACGGGCGCCAGAGGCTCCAGCCAGTCCAGCACGTCTATGACGTGCATGTCGCCGCCGTGGAGAATAAGGTCTACGTCTTGAAAGGCCTTGTATAGCTGGGGCGGCAACTCACTGGCCGCCTCTGGTATATGCGTGTCTGAAAGGAGGCCAATCCTCACTGTAGAATCACAGGCGGATAATCCCCACGTCACCCTCTATCTCAATGGAAGTGCCAAAGGGCTTGGATACCTCCTGGCACCAGGCCAGGATTTCCCGGGCCGCCGCTCCCTCCGCAAGCACCGGCCTGCCCCGCTGGGGTATGGGACGGCCAAAGCCCATGTCAATAGGGTAGAGCAGCACCTCTTTCAACTCGCGGTTCTCATAGTTGCACACGCCCACCACGCTTTGCCAGAACACGGGATCCGATGGAAAGCCGCGGGCGCTGGAGTCGGAGCGAGAATTGAAGTAGTCTCCCGGCGTCTGGTCAAAATCCAGCCCGAACCGCCGGTATCCCTCATGCGGCACCCAGTCCACGGTCTCGTTTTGGAATATGAAGTTGCCAAGGCTGTAGAAAATGGGCTTCCCTTTGTATATCTCGATGCCGCGTAGATAGTGAGGCCCGTGTCCGGCGAAGAGGTCACAGCCTTGGTCGATGCTCCAGCGGGCGAACTCGATGAGGAAGTCCGGCGGTGAAACGCGGGAACCGCCGTGATACTCGCCGGTGCTGCCGCTCTCGTGGCTGTGCATGCCGTACACCACCCAATCCGCTTGCTTCTTGGCGCCGCGGATCCAGTTCCCTATGCCGGCCATGTCTTCCCTGTTGACCGAGGTTTCGACTCTGAACTCCTCCGATAGATGAAAATCGCCCCCCATGAACTGCACCTGGCTGCTCTTGTCCGCCTGTGCGCCCCGCCCTGAAAACCCGAACCTTGCGCCTGCCTCTTCCTCCTCCTCGTATCCAAGCTCACGGTTTGCCTTGTGGAACGCGTCGAACACGTCTCTCTCCACGTAGTGGAGCTTCTCGTGTCGCAGAGCGTTGATGCCCGACTTGCCCGGGAAATCGTGCCTCCCCGGTCCGGCGCGTGATATGTCGGTGAAGGTGCTGGATGCCGACATCACGGCTACGCGGCCCCGCGCCGAGTCCACGTATACCGGCGCCCTGGCATGGTCTATGTCTTTGCCGCCGCCGGCGTGTGCAATGTCCATATCATTCAGGTGCTTGAGAGTAGTGAAGAAACCACCCTCGGAAAAATCGAAGGAGTGATTGTTGGCGGTGAGCACGGCGTTCAGCCCCATCCACTTCAGCTCTTGCAGGTTCTTGGGGTCCGACCGTGTGTAGGTGCCTCCGGTCCACTGCCAAGAGCTTTCAAAGTCGTGAAAGAGGAACTCCAGGTTGGCTATGCTCACGTCGGCCTTGCGCAGTATATCCACCAGCTTGAGGAACTGGGGTTCTTTGAAAGCCTGCATACGCCGCGATATCATCGCATCCCCGGCTACGGCTATCGATATATCGCCGCGCTCAGCGTCGTAAATCATCTCGCCTCCGTTTTCTTAGCAAAACCTCTTCCCCCATCAAGGGGGAAGATTGAGATGGGGTGAACACTACAGACTGATTACCCCCACGTCGCCGTCTATCTTAATCTCGGTGCCGAACGGCTTGGAAGACTCTTTCAGCACTTCCAGAGACCACTGAGCCGACTCGCCTTCGGCGAGCACCGGCCGACCCCGTTGCGCAATGACCTTTTGGAAACCCATGTCTATGGGGTAGATGCGTATCTCTCTCAGTTTGCCGTCCGAGAAATTAGCCGTGCACACGGCGCTGCGGTAGTGCACTATGTCGGATGCGAATCCATACACGCCGCCGCCGGAGCGTTCGTGGCCCCAGTCTCCCGGCGTTGCGTCCGAGTCCAGGCTCTGGCCGCTGTATGCAGGCTCCGGTACCCACTGCACCGCTTCGTTTTGGAAGATGAAGTTGCCCTGGGTGTTGAAGATGGGTTTGCCCTTGTATATCTCTATACCGCGCCGCATGTGGGGCCCGTGTGCAAAGAAAACGTCGCAGCCCTGGTCGATGGCCTGGTGGGCGAACTCCGTGAGGTGTGTCGGCGGCGATATGCGGTGGCCGCCGTGATATTCGCCGTAGTTGCCGCTTTCGTGGCAGTGGACCCCGTACACCAGCCAGTCCGCCTGCTTGCCCGCACCGCGAATCCAGTTGCTCACGCCCCTCATGTCTTCCTGGTTGATGTGCGTGGTTATCTCATAACGGTCGTCTAGGTGGAAGGCTCCCCCAAGGAAGCTCAGGTCGGTATCGTTGTTGGGTGGGTGCGATACCTGCGGCTGGAACTTGCGCGACGCCTCTTCCCGAAGCGATATCCCCAGCAAGTCCTTCAAATCGCCCAGCGCCTTGAAGTGCTCTTGCTTTATGTGATGCGTCACGCTGTGCCGCACTGCGTTGATTCCAGGCTTGCCCGGAAAGTCGTGACGGCCTTGCCGCGCCGGTGACTGCTCCGAGTACGTTGTCGTCGCCGACATCACGGCAACCCTTCCCCGGGCCGTATCCATGTAGTAGGGGGCACGGGCGTGGTCCAGGTCCATGCCGCCGCCTGCCTGGGGTATGTTGTGCTCCTTCATATTGCGCAGTGTTGCCAGCAAGCCCGCCTCAGAATAGTCGAAGGCGTGGTTGTTTGCTGTCGTCACCACGTCGAATCCCATCCACTTCAGCTCGTTCAAGTTGGCAGGGTCTGATACCTGGTAAGAGATGCTGTCTTTACCCTGCCAGCTCATCTCAAAGTTGTGGAACAGCATCTCCGCGTTGACCACGCTCAGGTCAGCGCCGCGGATGACCTCTACAAGCTTGAGAAAGCTGTCTTCCCTGAACGGTGACATCCGTTTGGTGATCATGGCGTCGCCGGCTACCAGAATTGAGATGTCGCCTTTTTCTGCCTCGTACAACATGAGAAGCCTCCTTTGGTGCGTTTGAGAGGAACAAACTCCGTCTGAACGGGAGAGCCTGTCTGGGCTCCTTGTATCTAGGCGCTCTCAGTCGCTGGAATCAGCAACTGAGAGGCGAAATCAACGGCCCCGCAGCTTGGGGTCTAAAACGTCTCTGAGCGCGTCGCCGAACATGTTCATACCGAACACCACCAGAGTGATAGCTATTCCGGGCCCCAGCAGCATCCAAGGCGCTCCCGCAAAGTACAACCGCGCGTCTCCACTCACCAGCGCGCCCCAGGTGAGCGTCTCCGGGTCCACTCCCAGGCCAAGGAAGCTCAGCGTGGACTCCGTGATGATGATGGCCCCTATGGCGGAAGATGCCACTATCAACAGAGGCGCCATGGTATTGGGCGCAACGTGCCTCAGCATCACGCGAACGTCACTGGCGCCAATCGATCTGGCGGCTTCCACGTACGGGATCTCCTTTATGCTCAATGCCGCGGAGCGTATTACCCGGGTTATGCGTGGGATTTGCACTATGGCAATGGCCAGAATCACGTTGTTTATGGATTGTCCCAGCGCGGCTACAAGGGCCAGCGCCAGTATCAACGTCGGCATGCCTATTATGCCGTCCACCACACGCTGGATGAGCAGGTCGAACTTACCCCCTATGTACGCGGAGCTTACGCCCAGAATCAGGCCGCCTGTGGCCGCTACTATCATGGTCACTATTCCCACGTACAGTGATACCCTGGCGCCAACCAGCGTCCTGCTGAAGACGTCGCGGCCCAACTGGTCGGTTCCAAACCAGAACGTACCGCCTGTAGCAGCATGTTCGGTTAAGGGTGGCTCGGTTGGACTGCGCCGATGTATTTCCGTTGGTGGAAACGGCACTATGAAGTCCGCGGCAATGGCTATGAATATAAAGAGCACCACTATAGCCAAACCCACCGCGCCCAGAGGCTTTCTCTTTGAAAACCTCCACGTTATGGAGACCGTCTTGGAGAGTATATTCCTTTCCGGCTTTACGTCCCCAAGCGCTTCAACTGACTGTGCCATAAACCCTGTCTCCTTTAACCTGGGTCTACGAATACTGAATCCGTGGGTCAAGCCAAGCATAGGTCAAGTCGACCAATAGGTTGACGACCATTGCCAAGACAACAATGTAGAGGACGTAGGTCTGGACTATGGGAAAGTCCCTGAGCAGTGTGGCCTCAATAAGCTGCTGGCCCATTCCCGGGATAGCAAAGATGATCTCTATAATGACTGTGCCGCCAAGCAGGAACGCCACTTGAAAGCCGAACAGAGTGATCACCGGCAATAGAGCGTTCCTCAAGGCGTGCTTGATGATCACTGTCCGCTCAGCCAGTCCCTTGGCTCGCGCCGTGCGTATGTAGTCGTCGCGCATCACCTCTAGCATCTGGCCCCTGGTCATCCGCATCATCGTGCCGCTGCTGTGGAAGCCAATGGCCAGTGCTGGGAAAATGAGCTGCTGGAAGGAGACCCAGGGGTTCTCCCACATATGGACAAAGCCAAAGGGTGGCAGCCAGTGAAAGTATCTGGAAAGTATTAGCACTGTAAGCAGGGCAATGAAGAAGCTTGGCATGGCCAGCCCCAGAATGGCGGTGCCGCGCAGTATATAGTCCGGCCACCTGTCTTGGTAAACCGCCGCCAGCACCCCAATTGGTATCGATACAAGGGCCACTAGGATCGCCGAAAAGAACGCCACCTGCAAAGTCACCGGGAACTGGTTTTTCACGAACTCAGTAACCGGCCGGTTGAGCAGGTAAGAATCCCCCATGTCAAAGCGAATTACACCCCATATCCAGTCAAAGTACTGAATGTAGATGGGTCTATCCAAGCCAAGCTGCTCGGTAACTCGAAGCCTGTCTTCCTCCGTAATTGTGACCTCAGGATCACCCGCCTGTATGATAACCGCCGCAACATCTCCCGGCAGAACACGAAGTATGGCGAACAACGCCATGGAAACAAAGATGATGGTAGGGATGAACAGCAGCAGTCTCTTTATTATATATGTGCGCATGTTCAATAACCTTTATGGTCTCTGAGGTGATGCTCCTGTATAAAGTTTGATGGCGCCGCATCAAAGGCGGCGCCATCAATTCTAGCTACTTACCTCTATCTGAGCTCGTACTGGCCCGTGTCAAAAATGTCGGTTTCTGCTTGCTCAGGCCATGGCTTCCTGTCGTCAGGAGTCAGCCATACCTGCTCCAAGCTGGCCGAAGAAGCGTGCAGCCGCTTCGGGGTCCAGTTCCTTACGTAAGCCATGTACGGATGCGGTGGGCGGAACCGGTTCATCGGCAGGATCGGCAGGTCCTCAAAGAGGATTGCTACCATCTCACGGTAAATCCTGCCGCGCTCCGCCTGGTCGCTGACGGTTAGCTGCTGCTCATAGAGCCTCATCCAGTCCTGGTTTACCCAGCGCCCGTAGTTCTCGGAACCGTCTTCCAGGGGAAGGTACTTGTTCTGGTCGAAGATGACCGGGTCTTCCAGGCCGTAGCCGGACACGTCGTACACCAGGTCGAACCTGCCGGCGAACTGGTCGTCATAGACCGACTCGCCGCCGGGTGGTATCCGTAGCCTGGCGTCGATGTACATATCCTTCAGCTCTTCCTGCATCAATTCCGAGGTGCGGCGGCCGCTTCCGGTCTCTCCGGAGAGCAGTTCGATCTCAAGCATGTTGTCCGGGCCGTAGCCAAGAGAAGTCATGATATCTCTGGCCTCCTGCCGCTCCTCCTCCTTCTTCATCTCGTCTTCGGCATGGCCGGGGAACGCCAACCACTCGTCGCAGGTGTGGATCCAGTCGAATCCGCAGTAGTAGAAGAATATCTGGAATCCCAGTCCCTCATAGATCAGCTCGTTCTCAACAAGCCTGTCTATGTGAAGCTGCACGGCTTTCCTGATCTGCTTTGCCGTGGGGTCGTCCTGCGGTCCGAAAGGCGCCCTCTGCATATTCACTATGTAGCTGGCTGTGCCAAAGGCAAACGATTGCGGGACTACGAACTCCTCGCCGTACTGCCTCTTCAGAGGCGCGATGTCGGAGAGGTTAGGCTCGCAGCACGGGCCGTAGATCCATCCCTCGGAGCGTCCCGCGGCCACCGCCGCCACCTTGGTGGCTAGCTCCGGCACGTGGGTGATCTCGAATCCGTCGATATAGGGCAATCCATCTCGGAAGAAGTTATCGAACCGCTCAAAGATTATCCTATTGCCGCGCTCATACTCTGCCACGGTGAACGGGCCTGTGCCAATGAGCTCGCCGTCTTCAGGCGAAAGCTCACGGAACTCGCCTTCCGCTACAATCTTCCTGTACCCGTCACCCGGGCCAATCAGGGAGAAGTGCTGCGCCATGCAGGCGGGGTACCAGGCAATTGGGGAGTGAGTCCTTACCACAAACTCCAGCTCACCCGTAATCTCTACGGCGGTTCCCGCTGCCGGACCGTTGGGATCAGCCTCGGCGGCGCCCTGTTCCCAGCAGAGGATTCGGCGCAGGGGGTCATCTACCGGACGGGCAATGATCTTCCACACCGCATACGCTACGTCATCCGCGGTCCAGCGCTTTCCTGAGTGGTCTATCAGGTTGTCCCGTAGCTTGAAGGTGTACTCGGTGCCGTCGTCACTCACTGTCCAAGACTCGGCCAGGTCGCCTTCAATCGTCTTGCGGTCGCTCAGGCTGACGCGGATTAGCTGGCTCATCCAGCCCTGCATCTGGTTATACTCGCCGGGGTTGCCGGCAACGGTGCCTATGTCCAGGCTTCGCACGGTATCAGTCAGTTGGATGATTCCACCGTACTTTGGATCCATACTCGTGTCCGGCTCCGGCGTGGGCGTATTTGTTGCCGCCGGCTCCGGAGCCGCGGTGGTCGCCTGTGGCGCCGGCGCGGTAGTCGCCGTTGGAGTAGGCGTGGCCTCCTCCGCGCCGCCGCAGGCCAGGCTCCAAAGAAGCCCTACTGCCAAGGCTAGCCCCACCAAACTCTTGAAGCGTATCTTGGAACTCATGTGCACCCCCATCAATTAGTTTTTAGGAAGTTCCTAAGCTTTGATGATTCCTATTCCGTTTTCTCGTTCTATCTTGGTATTGAACCGGTTGGAGCAGCGCTGGTATCTATCCAGCACCTCGTCTATGACCTCGCCTTCCGCCAGCACGGGCCTGCCCCTCTGTCCCATGGGAAGTCCAATACCCAGATCAATAGGGTGAAGCTCTATATCCTGGAGCTCCTTGCCCTTCCAGTTGACTACCGCCACCGCGCTCTGCCAGTTCTCCCGGTTTATGTCTTGAGCCACCGTCTCGTTGCGGCTGCGAGTGAAATAGAAGTCCGATGGCGTGTTTTCCCAGCCCAGTCCGTATCTGGCATAAGCGTCCGACGGCTGGAAGACCGGCGTATCGTTCTGCAGTATGAAGTCGCCGATGCTGTAGAAGATGGGCTTACCCTTGTAGATTTCAATGCCCTTGTCGCGGTGCGGCCCGTGGCCAATGAACACGTCCACACCGTTGTCTATTGCCTCGTGAGCCATCTTGATCAGGTGGTCCGGAGGATCGTCGGAGGTCTCCCCGCGAAAGCCGCAGTGGAAGCTGAACATTACCCAGTCCGCCATACGACTCGCGTCCCGGATCCACTTCAGATTGCCTTCCCAGTCCTCTTCGTCAATCACCGTGGTGCGGCTTATCTCTTCGCCAACCCGGAACAGCATCGAGGTTCGCCCTCCGCCGATGGCGGAACCAAAGTAGAACTCGGTATCGCTTTCCTGGTACTTGTGGATAGGGAACCTGCCGGACCGCGCTGCCTGCTTATCCCTATCGAATCCCAGCTTGGCATCCAGTTCCCTCAGCTGGTCGAAAGTCTCCCTGTCCACGGTGTGAATGGGCTGCACGCGGATCATGTTTGCGCCGGGGCGCCCGCCGATTTCGGGCCGTTCTTCACCGGCGCGGCCCGCGGGGACGTTGACGTGGTCGGTTGCTGAAATGAGGGCAACGCGCCCCTTTGGGGTGTCCAAATACCCCGGAGCGCGGGCCAGCGTCATGTTGCGGCCCGTACCGGAGTTCACGATGCCGTATTCGTCCAGGTTGGCTTTGTTGACAAGGACGCCGGTCTCCGTGTAGTCGTAGGCGTGGTTCATGGCGCAGGCGGCAATGTCGATCCCGGCCCACTTGAGGTCATCCAGAAAAGCGGGGTCGCAGCGCATGTGGGTGCCACCGGACTCTTCGCAGGGGGAGCCTTCAAAGTCGTGGAAAAGCATTTCGGCGTTGGTGAAGGTCACGTCCGCATTGCGGAGCATCTCCACCATTTTGAGGAACCCGTCTTCACGGAACGGCTTGAGTCCTCTGGTGATTAGAGACTCACCGGTCAGGGCCATTGTCATGTCGCCGCTCTGCGATTCGTAAATCACGGCCACCTCCCAGCGCCACGTGGGTTACCCCAGCTAAGAAGCTTTCTAGCACAAGCACAAGGTAGGTGTCAAGGGCTTTCAGACCTCATCCCATTGAGTGTTACGATTAAGAACACTTTTTGAGTGTATATTGTGACGAAATCCACAATTGGCCCCGGTCTGAAAGCCCCGGCTCCATGTGATCAAGGTCTTAGGCCTTGGCGTGCGCCTCCAGCAGCGTCACTTCCTCCAGCGCTCTCAGGTGGTGCGGTTCCCCCTTTGCGCATCGGAAGGTATCTCCCACGCCTACGGAGTAGGTCTCACTGCCGATGGTCACCTCGGCTCTGCCTCTCAGAATGTGGCCGATGGTCTCGTAAGGATGCTGGTGAGCCGACGAGAACGATCCGTTTTCGAACGTTATCTTCTCCAGGACGGTCTCTTCTCCTTCGTAAAGCACCTTTGACCGGGCGGCTCCCTGCACGGGCTCTCCCGCTACTTCAGACATGATGTCATAACCCACGTCCAACGCTCTTGCTATAACCATTTTTGTTTCCTCCCTCAGGATTTGGATTAGTCTATGACCTGATGCCGCCGCCTACATTGCGCTGCCTCTTTTCCAGGAACGCTTGCGCGCCTTCCAAGGCGTCCGCGGAGTGAGTGCTGGCCAGGTGGTTGTATACCCATTGCAGGTGCCACGCCTGGTCCTGCGACAGGTCCTGGCCGCGTATGAGGAACTCCTTGAGGAAGCGCACCGCCACCGGAGGCAGCGACGCTATCTTGTTGGCTATCTCCTCGGCGCGGGTCATCAGTTGAGCGTGCGGCACCGCTTCGTTGACCAGGCCAATGCGCACCGCTTCCTCGGCTCCTATCGGTTCGTCCATGAGCAGGAACTGCATGGCGTGGGCGTAGTTCAACTGCTTCATCACCCGCGTCGCCGACGGCCCGCTGCCTATGCCGCCCAGGTTGGTGGTGAAGGCGTAGAAGAACCTGGCGTGCTCCAAGCTGGCAATGCGTATGTCCGTGGTGGTTAGAGTCATGTACAAGCCCGCTCCTGCCGCCCAGCCGTTTATGGCCGCCACGACCGGCTTGTAGATCTGGGGAAAGTCGACGCCGCCGTTGACCACGGCTATCTCGCGCCCGTTCACCGTTCCCGCCTTGGGGTAGATGAACCGCTCTATGCCCTCCAGCCTCCGCTCCTCCCACGTCTGCCCGGGAGGAGGCGGCTGGATGTGGTGCCCCGCCGAGAAATGCCTGTCGCCAACCCCGGTCACTATGAGACAGCGCAGTTCCTGGTCCTCCCAGTAGTCCCGGTACGCCTCTCCCATCTCCTCCACAATTTGGGAGTCCATCACATTCGCCTTCGTCGGGTTGTTAATGGTCAAATAGGCAATCTTCCCCTTCTTCTCGTATATGGTCTTCTTCGGCATTTCCTCCTCCTTCGCAATTGCTTGTCCCTTCTATATCTGTATTCAACCAACAAGTCAACCGTAAAGCCCGGCGGCCTCAACTTCCCATAGAGGGCGTCATCTTTTCAGCAGCGGTGCGCCGCGTGGGCGTCCTAAGCAGCCAGAAGATGGCCGCTGACATGAAGTACGCCACTCCCACTCCGGCCAGCGCGTAGGCGTAGCTGCCCGTGGTGTCGAATACCCAACCTGCGGCGATGGGTGTGCCAAAGGACATTATGCTCTGAATAAGGCTCATGCCGCCGCGCAGGGAGGCGAACTTCGCACGGCCAAAGTACTGTCCCACAAGGGCCCAGGTGATGGCGTTGCTGCCCTGGGCCAGGGCGAATAATAGAACGAAGAGCGCCCCCGTAACCAACCCGTCTGGTCCCCATATCGCCACCGCCGCCGCCAGCGTGCCGCAAAACATGGAGACCGACGCAACCCTTTGACGCGACCACACGTCCGAAAACCACCCGAAACCTATCACGGACGGCAACCTGAGTAGCGACATCATGGGAACCAGAAAAGCGGCGGCCACGCCTTCGCTCACGCCCCGTGACACCAGTATCGGCACTATGTGTACCATGAGGACCTGCTGACCGGTGAGGCGAAAGCCTATCGAGACGGCCAGCAGCCAGTACGTGCTGGTGCGCAGCGCCTCTCCTATGGAAAAGTCAACGGCGGTCGTTTGCTGGCGCGCTTCTAGCCTTCGGCCCTGCCCCCCGGTGGAGCGCGCCGGGATCGGGATCGAGTCCTCCGGCTCCGTCTCGCCAGGCTTGGGGTTTCTCACCATGAGCACCAGCGGCAGTCCCAGAACAAGTAAAACGATGCCGGAGAAGACCGCTGCCAGCCGCCAGCCCTCCTCGAGCACTATCCAGGCCACCATGGGGGTTATCATGAACCCTCCTATGGCGGAACCGCTGATTGCCAGCGACATAGCCAGCCCCAGCCGGCGTCTGAACCACTGGTTGATGGTGGCAAACAGCCCGTGATGTGGTGCGGATACTCCTAGGGATACCAGTCCTAGGAAGACCACCAGGAAGAGCTCGAAAGAGTTGGTGGTGGCCATCAACAGGTAACCGGCGCCGCCCAGAATCACCCCTATGAGCACCATCATTCTGCCGCCTATGCGGTCGACCAAGTACCCGATTATTGGCCCCTCCAGGCCGCCCTCCAGGGTACGCAGGGCAAACGCCACCGACATCATGGCGCGAGAGACGCCGAACTCTCGGGTCAGGGGCAGGAAGTAGACCGAAAGACCCACGTGGCCAACGCCGCCCATCAGTCCGTGGAACAGCGCCGACACGCCTACTATGCGCCAGCCATAGTACTCCCGCCATCCGGCGCCCGATGGGGCTTGCGAGGCTTCAGTGGTGTCGTTCGGGTTGCTTGCCAAGCGTTGCGGCTACCTTTCGTGGGGGCACTGGGTTTCCAGCGAATCAAGCCCGTTTCGCAAACGGTCTATGTCCACGCTGAGCTTGATCCCGCCGGTAGTCCAGATGTCTACGCAGGGATCGTTGAGCCGTTTCTCCAGGAAGAGAAGCGGCCCGGGCCGCCCGCTTATGTCGACGGACCCGCCATTCATCCCTTCTATCACCGTGCCGCACGGCAGAATAGCCACTTTGTGGGATTCCATGTTGGCTGCCGCCATGACACCCTCCGGGGGACTGATATTTCGCTACCTTACCCTTTAATGAGTACGAGTTCCAGCGCATAGCCAACTTCTCCCCCCTTGACAGGGGAAGATTGAGCCTGCCCGTACCACGATGCGGGGATGGGGGTAAAGTGGGAAACGTACCGTGGGGATGGCTAGCCGGAACGCCGGCTGCGCAACTTTTATTGGAGCCGCTCATGGTGAGCCTAGAGTTTACCCTGAGCATGGCCGAAGGAACCATTTGAGCGGAGATGAGGTACCCATTCTCACCCCGTCCACCGTCATTCCCGACCCCGATCGGGAATCCAGGGGTGGGGTCTCTGAATATACCCGTCCTCACTGACCTACGGAATTCGAGTCAACCCATTCAATTGCACCAGTTCCGGGGAAAGGTCACAAGAAGTCATCGCAAAGGGACATAACGTTAACTTATAAGTTAAACGCAGAGTGTATAGTAACTACTGCAAGAACTAACCTCATTGCCAGTAGGGGCTCCTTTGTGAAGGCGGTACTGTTTGCACCGATGACTTCCATGCTTGCCTTGCTGGGTTGGCTTCTGATTCTTGTTTGAAAGGAGCTAGAAATGGGAGAAAGAGTAGCGGTCAACTTCTATGAGAAAGGCGACACATGCGCCGTCTTGCATCGCCGTACCTGCTACCACATCCCCGAAGACCTTGAAGACCTTGAAGACGTTGGGTACGAGGTACATCACTCGTTAGGCTATTGGGTGTTGTTTAACAGCGAGGATGAAGCCACTGCGAGTGCTGAAGCATACCAAACGCAGTACCCAGGCAAAGATATCAACTACAGACCGCAAAAGTGTTGCCCATGAAAAGGAGGCCTTGCAGACCATAGGAGACTTTGCAATCCTATTCGCTCTGCTTGCGGTAGTGATTTCCATACTGGCAGGCATAGTGCTGATAGCATTGTGGCTACTGTGATGAAAAGACCCTCTCCATCATGCCCTACGAGTGAGGCGTAGCCAGCTCCACCCCTACAGCGCCGCGGCGTGTCCGTCGCCGCGCGGGTCAGACCCTCCCTTGAGCACGCCCGTTTCTCCCTCCACCTGTATGAGCTGCACAATGCCGTGGCTTATCCCTTCCTGCCCCCAGGTTACGCTGTGCCCCTTGGCTTCCAGGCCCTCCGCTATCTCGCGCGGCATCATTGGCTCCAGCTGCACCACCTCTGGGTCGTCCATGGTAGCCGGGTCGGTGCCGGGTATGCTCGACCACCTTGGAGCGTCGATCGCTTCCTGCGGCGACAGCCCGTAGTCGACGATGCTCGTAATCATGTGTACGTTGCCCTGCGGCTGGTAGTCCGCGCCCGGCGTGCCTCCCACAATGAACGGCGCGCCGTCCTTCAGCGCCATGTACGCGTTAAGCGTGTGCATGGGGCGCTTCCCCGGAGCCACCGTGTTGGGGTGACCCTCCTCCAGCCTGAACCCGCGCTGCCTGCCGTTGAACACCACCCCCGTGCCTTCCGCCACAAACCCAGACCCGAACCCTTGGTACAGGCTGTGTATGAACGACACCGCGTTCCCATCGCTGTCCACCACGCAGAAGTAGCTGGTGTCGGTGCCCGCCGGCACCAGCGACGCCGCCTTCACGTCGAACGATGCCCTGTCCGGGTCGATCAGTCCAGCGCGCCTTGCCGCGTGCTCCTTGGAAAGCAGCAGGTCCAGGGGCATCTGCTCCATGCGCGGGTCGGCCAGGTAGGCGTTTCTATCGGCAAAGGCCAGCTTCTTCGCTTCGATCATGGTGTGGATGCTCTGCGGGCTGAGGTGCCCCATGCCCGCCAGGTCGAACCCTTCGATGATGTTCAGTATCTCCAGTATCAGCATCCCCTGCGATGGAGGACGGTTCTCTACCACCGTGTAGCCGCGGTACTGCGTCGACAGCGGCTCGTAGACCTCGATTTCGTGGTCCGCCAGCGTTTCCTCCGTGATCAGGCCGCCCGCTTCCTGGAACCGCCTCGCGATATCCCGCGCCAGTCCTCCACGGTAGAACTCCTCCGCGCCGCCCTCCGCCACTCGACGCAGCGTGCCCGCCAGGTCCTTCTGCACCAGCAATTCGCCCGCTCTGTGCGGACGGTCGCCGTTCATGAAAATCTTGGCCAGCGCCGGCAGGTTGGACATGCGCTCCGCGCTTGTCGCTATGAGCCGACCAATCCTGGGAGAGATGGGGTGCCCCTCCGCGTACCCTATGGCCGGTTCCAGCAACTTACCCAGCGGCAGGGTGCACAGGTTGTCGGCAAAGAACTGGTACGCCGCGACCTCACCCGGAGGCGAAGCCGCCAGCGGGCCGTCGTAGGGCATGTGCCGGTAGCCCTTGGAGCGGTAGAAGGCGGGCGTGGCCCCCTTTGGCGCGGCCCCCGTTGAGGTCAGTCCTTGCACCTTGCCCGTTTTCGCTTCGTAGAAGATGGCGAACACCTCTCCCCCGATTCCGCACAGGCCGGGCACGGTCACCGTCTCCACCGCCGCCGTCGCTACCGCCGCGTCGAAGGCGTTGCCTCCCTGCGACAGTACGCGCAGTCCCGCCGACGCCGCCAGCGGAGACGTCGACGCCACAATACCGCGATTGCTCATTACCGTTGCTCTGGAAACTAGGGGAACAGCCACTACGCACCTCCCAAGGGTGTATCAAGCGGAAATTGCCGACATTTTAGGCGTGACATTTTGCCTGTGTCAACGAACTGTACCACCAGTCATGCTCGCGGAGGCCAGCATTTAGAGGTGGAGTGGGCAGGGGAGTGCATACGGGTAGACAAACGTACAGATAGGAGTACACTTACATGGCGACACTAAGAAATCCTGATGGCCTACCAAATTGAGATTACTCCAACAGGTTTTGCGGCGCTGGAGTCTATTACTGACCGGCGCACCCGTGCTGCTATTATTCGGCGTATCGATGCTCTGATGGAAGAACCTGCTAAGCAAGGCAACGCCCTGCGGGGCGAATTGGCCGGGTTTATGACTGTGCGGGCTGCCGGGCAGCGTTACCGTGTGGTGTATGGAGTTGATGAAAGGGAACAGCGGGTGGTGGTGCATATGGTGGGCATTCGCAAAGAAGGCAGCCGGCGGGATGTATACGTTCTGGCCCAACGACTTGTCCGACGAGGGCTGATATAGCTGATATTAGGAGGATGGGATATGACGACATTGAGAGAGACAGAAGAGCTCAATATGGTGGACGCCAGACGAGATCTGACGAAGTTGCCTGAGCGACTGGAAGCTAGTCCGGCAACAGTGGCGGTTACCCGCAGAGGAAGGCCGGTACTGGCTATCATGACATGGGACGATTACGAGGCCATCCTAGAAACGCTGGAAGTGCTCAGCGATGATGAGGCGATTGAGCAGCTACGACAAAGTATCCAGGAGGTAAAAGAGGGGAAGGCCATTTCTTGGGAAGAGGCCAAGTCTAGGCTGTAGCGGCTTGCCACAGGCAATACTCACCCCTCGCCCATTGCCCGCACAAAAGCCTCGCGCATGCCGGGGGGCCACCTGCTCCAACTCCTCAACGCTCGCCGTGCTGAACGCCAGCGCAGAGAAACGTCGCCCCGAAGTTAATCCATAACTACAGATGAGGGGCGCTAAGTTCCACAAGTTTAGTCAGGGTATTGAAGTTGCGCATGGTGGCCGAAACGCCTAGCTTCCTCTCCAGGAAGTTGGTGCTGAGTTTGCCGCCGTATGAGTCTGGGATGTAGAGATAAGCTGCGTCTTTGGTAATTGAAAGCTTCTCGTCACCAAAATCTTGGGCCAGTAGCTCTTTGACCCTTTCCGCCGCCGGTCTCTTGCCAAACAGTACAAAGAATACGCGCGATATGTCGTACCCTTCCTTGTATGGATTACTGTTTAGGACCCTCTTTAGCTGCACCCTTGTCCGCACCACCACAACCAGGTTCGGACCGATCTGACTCTTGATAAGCTGGTGC
>CAYVEN010000008.1:0-45486 GCA_964450505.1 uncultured Dehalococcoidia bacterium
GCAGAAGCCGCCACGGCATGGCCATCTCCGTCATGTCCAAGCCCGAGGCCACCCCTTCGGCGAACTCCGCGGCGTCTATAAGCGTGGCTTCTGGCAAGTCGGCATATTCCAGCAGCGAGATGCAGGGATGGAATGGCTTGGACAGGTAGAGCCGGGGGAAGTGGTACTGGGCGGCCTCCAAGGCCTTTCGTTGCAATTCGAACAGCGGCTCCGGGGCCCCGAACACCATAGCCAGTCCGTTTACGGAGGTGTCGGCCACAATCGCAGACCGGCGGAGCATATAGGGCTTTTTGTCTTTGGTTTCCTGGGCGATGCTCTCCACCTGCTCTGCCAGGATGGACAACCGCTCGTCGGAGCACGGGAAATAGGGCGTCAGGGGCATCCGAGTTATCTGTCTGTCCGCGGCCCAGGAAGAGTATTGATCGCAAACGATCCGGCGAGTCTGGTGAACCTTCGCCGTGAAGGAAGGCTGCAACACCAAGTCTATGCCGTAGCGGATGGACATAGTCTCACCTCTCGTGAGCGCACCGTTCCTGTGATACGCTTGGAGATTTGATCGGTCGACTGGTTTATTGGACCAGCATGGATGAATTCAGTCTCACCAAGCCGGAAACTGGTGGGCCGTCAGGGATTCGAACCCTGGACACGCGGATTAAAAGTCCGCTGCTCTGCCTGACTGAGCTAACGGCCCATGAAAAACAGTTGGATTCTACCAGCATATCGGCGCCGCTCACAGATGGAATCCTAGAACGCCTCTATCTCCGATAGCGGCCAGTAGGATACCCAGACCTTCCCAATGATGTTCTCCAGAGGCACCGGGCCCCAGTTCTTGGAATCGTTGCTCTGCAGCCTGTTGTCCCCCAGTACAAAGTACTCATCAGGCCCCATGACCTGTTCAATCATAGTGATGCCCCGGGGGTCGTCTAAGGTGTACGGCTCTTCCAGTGCTTTGTCGTTGACGAAGACATTCCCATTCCTGATTTCCACAGCGTCGCCCGGAACCGCAATGACTCGCTTCACAAAGTCCCGGGACGGGTCTACGGGAAACCGGAAGACCACGACATCCCCTCTCTTCGGTGGCTCGAATAGATACGACGACTCTTCATCACCCAAATCAACAAAGGGGATGTATCTGGCTAGCCCAATTTGTGAGTACGCCAGCTTGTTGACCAGCAGATACTGGTCCTCATCCAGCGTGGGCCTCATGCTAAAGCCGTCGACGCGAACATTTTGCACGGTGCCTTGCAGTCCGGCGAAGAGTACCAACGTCAGCAGGATCGTTTGTAAGATTTCGCGAAGCGTTTTACGCATATCTTTAATTACAGCCGGCTTCTTATTCTACCATTACTAACGTAGCTGCGTTGCGAACTGTCTGGCTCCCCTGCCCTTCTCAACCCGGCCAACCGGCCAAAACCCGGCGCACCCCTGTATTGCTTGTCATTATATCGCATGGGTACAATGTTAGCTGTTCCCCACGGCAGGCAAAATTGGTACTCAGCGACAGAACCATCAGAGAAGAGATAGCCGGCGGTCATATCGTCATAGACCCCCTGGACGAATCGTCCATTCAGCCGGCGTCCGTGGACTTGCGTCTGGGGCACAAGCTGAGGGTGTTCCGCAGCCACAGGCTTCAGGTCATCGATGTCAGGGAGCCTATGGAGCAGCTCACCGAACTCGTGGAGATAGACGGAGCCAACCCCTTTGTGCTCCATCCCGGCGAGTTTGCGCTGGGAGTTACCCTTGAATCGATATGCCTTTCCAACAGTGTCGTGGGACGTCTGGATGGAAAGAGCTCCCTGGGACGTCTTGGGCTTGTTGTGCACTCCACGGCAGGCTTCGTAGACCCCGGTTGGCAGGGGAATCTCACGTTGGAGCTGAGCAACTTGGCTAACCTGCCCATAAACCTCTACGCCAGGATGAAAGTCTCCCAGATCTCATTCATGCGCTTGACTACCCCTGCCGAGAACCCCTACGGTTCTGCCAGCATAGGCAGCAAATACAGGGGCCAAGACGAACCTACCCCAAGCCGGTACTACTTGAACTATGCCGCAGACAGAGGCGAACGCGGGGAATAGGCCGTCCCCCTACATGCACCGTGCCTTGGAACTGGCGCGGCAGGCCCTTGGCAGTACAAGCCCCAATCCTGCTGTCGGCGCTGTCATTGTGCAGGACGGCCGCATCGTGGGTGAGGGCTTCACCCAGCCTGCCGGTCACGACCACGCCGAGATTGTGGCCTTGGCCCAGGCCGGAGAAAAGGCTCGATGCTCTACGATGTACGTTACACTGGAACCCTGCCCTCATACGGGGCGTACCCTGCCCTGCACGGAAGCCATCCTTAAAGCAGGCGTATCGGAGGTGCACTTCTCCCTAATAGACCCCAATCCCCTGGTTTCAGGCAAAGGGTTGCAAGAGCTCCGCGGAAAGGGCGTCAAAGTCCACACCGGTCAAGGTGAAGACATCAGCCGCAGGCTCAACGAGGCGTATATCAAGTACATCACTCGTGGAACGCCGTTTGTCACGGCAAAGTTTGCCGCCAGCTTGGATGGCAAAATCGCTGCCCGTAGCGGAGACTCGCGCTGGATTTCCTCCAGCGAGTCCCGGCAATGGGCGCACAGGATAAGGGCGGCCTCGGATGCCGTAATGGTGGGCATCGGAACCGTCCTTGCCGATGACCCGCTGCTCACGGCAAGAGATGAGGACGATGCTCCGCTATCCAAGCAGCCGCTTCGCGTCATAGTGGACAGCCGCCTCCGCATCTCCACCACGGCCAGGCTCTTCAGTCAGCCCGGATCTATTCTCATTGCAACCGGCCATCCGGATCCAAAGGCGGTGTCAGAGATCGGAGCGCTCGGTGCGGACGTCGCGCTCCTGCCGGCGGAAGACGGGCGTGTGGATTTGCAGGCTTTGCTTTGCCTGCTCGGCGAGCGGCAGATCACCGGCTTGATGGTGGAGGGCGGCTCAGAGTTGTTGGGCTCCTTCTTCGACCGCAACCTTGTGGACAAGGTTGCCGCCTGTATTGCGCCTGTCATAATAGGAGGCGCAGCGGCAAAGCCGTCCGTGGGAGGTCGTGGCAGCAACACCATGGCCGAGGCTTACCGCTTGCGCGACGTAGAGGTGGAGCCAATAGGTGACGACTTGATAGTAACCGGCTACCCATACCGGGGTGAACAACAGGATATACAAGGGGGCTAGATTGTTTGCAGGAATCGTAGAGGAAGTTGGCAGAGTAGTAGAGGCAAAACCAGACCGCCTCGTCATTCAGGCCGCTGCCGTCCTGGAAGGCGTCAGGGTCGGCGACAGCGTGAATATAAACGGTGCCTGCCTTACCGCTGTGGATGTCAAGGACAACCGCTTCACCGTGGATGTCTCGCCGGAAACGCTGCGGCGCACCAATCTGGGCGCACTCAAACCCGGAGACCCCGTCGATTTGGAGCGCGCCCTAGCAGTCACCGACCGCATCGGCGGGCACATTGTTCAGGGCCACGTGGAAGCAACGGGGGAAGTGATATCCGTAGAGCCCGATGCTGACTCCCTGGTGGTGCGATTTCAAGCTCCTCCCCAGATAATGCGTTACGTTGTAAGCAAGGGGTTCATTGCCGTGGACGGCATCAGCCTCACCGTGGTAGACCGCGATTCTTCATCGTTCTCCGTATCTGTGATACCATATACGCGTGACCACACCGTACTGGGAGGCAGACAAGCGGGCGACCAGGTCAACCTGGAAACCGATATAGTGGCGCGGTACGTAGAGCAGTTTGTCAAGCCGGATAGAGCCTCCTAGAAGTTACCCAATACAGGAAAATTGATGCCTTTATGCACCGTTGAAGAAGCGGTAGAGGACATACGGCAGGGAAAGTTCGTCATCATTGTGGATGACGAAGACCGCGAGAATGAAGGCGACCTGGCCGTAGCCGCTCAGTTCGCTACCCCGGAGGCCATCTCGTTCATGGCCAACCACGGACGCGGCCTCATCTGCATGCCCATTATCGGCGAAAGACTCGATAGCCTCGGCATCGACCTCATGGTGGGCGGGAATACGGCTCGACTCGGCACCGCTTTCACCGTTTCCGTCGATGCTGTCGTAGGCACCACCACCGGCATATCCGCGGGCGACCGCGCCGCGACGGTGAAAGCACTCCTCGACCCCAATACCAAGCCCTCCGACCTGGCCCGCCCCGGCCATCTATTCCCGCTCCGCTATGCGGAGGGCGGCGTCCTTGTCCGAGCCGGACAGACCGAAGGCATCGTAGACCTGGCCAGGATGGCCGGGCTTTACCCTGCTGGTGTCATCTGCGAGATGATGAACCAGGACGGCACTATGGCACGCCTTGGAGCTCTCGAGGAGTTCGCGGACGAACACGAGATCAAGATAATCAGCATCGCCCAGCTCGTGGCCTATCGCAAGCAGCACGAAACCCTGATCACGCGCATCACTGAGACCAAGCTCCCCACCGTATACGGTGACTTCACCGCTATAGCATACAAAAGTGCCATTGACGCGGAGGAGCACGTTGCTCTGGTCAAGGGCAACGTCGCCTCGGAACAGCCCGTACTGGTCAGAGTGCACAGCCAGTGCCTTACCGGCGACACCTTCGGCAGCCTTCGCTGTGACTGCGGCGAGCAGGTCCGCAAATCCCTGGAAACCATCCAAGAGGATGGCCGCGGCGTCCTTCTCTACATGCGTCAAGAAGGCCGTGGCATAGGGCTGCACAACAAGCTGCGTGCTTACCAGTTACAGGACAGCGGACTGGACACGGTGGAGGCCAATGAGAAGCTGGGCTTCCCCCCCGACCTGCGCTGGTACGGCATCGGCGCTCAGATCCTGGTGGATCTTGGCATTCGCAATATCCGTCTTCTCACCAACAACCCCAGGAAGGTTGTCGGCTTGGACGGCTACGGGCTCAACATTGTGGAGCGTGTCCCCATCCAGATACCCCCCAACGACGTCAACAAGCGGTACCTCCAAACCAAGCTCACCAAGCTGGACCATCTCTTGCAGGCTGAGCTTATGGAGCCTGAGGCCCAGCGGCCCGTCGTTCAAGATCGGTAGCCATGGTCAGGGAGCTAAAGGGCAACCACAACGGCAACGGTCTGCACATCGCTATTGTGGTGGCCCGCTTCAATGAAACGGTCACTTCCAAGCTGCTTCAGGGCGCATTGGACGGCTTGTCCTCGCACGGCGTCCTGGAGCAGGACATAACCGTGGTCTGGGTGCCCGGTTCGTTCGAACTCCCCGTTGCCGCACAGAACTTGATCGATACCGGTGAATTCGACGCCGTCATCTGTCTCGGTGCCGTCATCAAACACGAAACGGACCACCATCTATACGTCGCTCGGGAAGCTACGCACGGTATAGCCAGCGTATCGCGAGAAACGGGTGTGCCCACCATCTTCGGCGTCCTCACCACGGACAGCGAAGAGCAGGCGATGGCCCGATCTGGCGGTAAGGAAGGCAACCGCGGCTACGACGCCGCTCTTGCCGCCATAGAGATGGCGACGC
The DNA here is from genome assembly GCA_964450505.1 of uncultured Dehalococcoidia bacterium. Lineage (GTDB taxonomy): Bacteria > Chloroflexota > Dehalococcoidia > Lucifugimonadales > QGNO01 > DAOUJH01. The sequence continues at coordinate 5,501 of CAYVEN010000008.1, forward strand.
TGATGAGGGAAATCTCCGCCTTGAGCTGACCGAACCCTAACCTCTTCCCCCTTGATGGGGGGAAGATTGAGATGGGGGTGACCCCGCACACCGGACTTTCGCATAAATCCCCGCCAGAAGCGCCATACTGTCATTCTGAGGAGCACAGCGACGAAGAATCCAAACCCCTGTCCGCAAACCTACGATGTGTACGTCATGCCCGCGAAGGCGGGCATCCAGGAGCGGTGTGGCCCGCAAGACCTCTTCCCCCTTGAATGGGGAAGATTGAGCCTGCCCCGTACCACGATACGGGGATGGGGGTGATCCCCGCCGGGACGCCGCTCTCCGCCATAGAGATGGCGACGCTGATGAGGGAAATCTCCGCCTTGGGCTGAGGGTGAGCGCCACTGGGCGTTCACGATGAAGCACAGGTCGCCTTGGCATGTTATTCTAATATAAGGCGGCAAGTATGACGGTATATGTTGACACTCTTCAGCGCAGAGACTCCCGTGCGGATGTCACATTGGGGAATGCGAGCCACCGGGTTCGTGTCCATAATGGCGGCTGTTTTACTGATAGCATGTGATGCTACCCCCTCACCCACAATCACGCCAACACCAACTGTCGTCCCTCCTACAGCTACCCCCACACCTCGCCCAGCCCCAGTCACTACACCTACGCCGAATCTTCAGGATCAGCTACTTCAGGAGCTTGTAGCTGCAAGAGCTACGGCCACGGCTCCGACGCCGACACCCACGCCTATCTCTGGAGCACCGACGCCAACACCAACTGCTGTCTCTTTCACAGCTACAACAATGTCTCGCCCAACTCCTGTCCCTGGATCACCCATGGAAGTACCCCGCTTTTCGCACCAGGCGCTGTTAGTAGATGATGGCCGCATCCTGATAAGCAGCGGATTTGACGGCATACTCGGATGGCCATCGTACGAAATGGATATCTACGATACCGGGACGGGCGGGTGGTCTAGGATCCTATTAGACGATCAGGGGATATCCAGAGTCGAGGCGCTAAAGTTACCGGACGGCACGGTGCTTTTTGTAGGAGTGCGCGGGTATGGCACAGATGAGCAGGTCACAGGCGCCGCGTACGGTCTCAATCCCACCGACCTCTCCTGGACGCAGTTCGCCGACCCCCCGGCTGCAAAGGCCTTCCACAGAATGATTCAGCTGAAAGACGGCCGGGTTATGGTGGCCGGAGGAATTGACCTCAGTGATGAGGCGTGGGGACTCTCCGCCGACCCGATAAACACCGTGGACATCTACGATCCGGCCGCCAACGCCTGGCAACAGGCCGCGCCCATGAACACAGCGTCCCAGGATCTGTGGCTGTTCTTGCTGAATGACGGGCGGGTGCTGGCGATAACAGGGGAGAACGAGGACTCGAGAGACTCACGGGTCTACGCGCAAGTTTATGACCCTGGTTCCGATACGTGGACTGTCGTTGACGGCTCCGATCCCGCCTACTTGCCGACGGGAGCCGTCCAACTCTCGGACGGCAAGGTGCTCGTGTTGGGTCAATTGAACGAACGTGAAGCGACCCGAGCATGGAGAACAGTCGATGGTGAACTGATAGAAGTGAAACTACGAGACGGCAGGGTGTATCATGGCGATCGGATCCGGGAAGTCTTCCCCGATGCCAAGGTCTATGATCCCGCTACGGACGCATGGACGGCTACGCTTGGGAGGCTAGGGCGTCGCGTAGACGCTTCGCCTTCTCGCTCCTGTTCTGTAGTTTCCTGTGAAGGTATGACAGCCATTTCGCTGACCCTGTTGCGGGACGGCCGCGTTCTCTTGGCGGGTGGGGTAGACTATGGAACAGAAGGCTTTACGGAAGCAAGCTTCACCCTCTACTCGTCAACAGCTATCTACGACCCCCAGTCCAATTCGTGGTCGCCGGGTCCCAATCTAACCGAAAGACGCGCATATCACTCGGCAACCCTGATGCCCGATGGCTGGGTCTTTCTCCTCGGAGGAATAGGGCTGAGGAAACTCGAGGACAGCGAGGTACCGTATTCGCTCAGAACTCTGGAGGCCATTGATTCGATGGCAATGCCGCCAATGGATGCGGTTGCCTTGACTGCTCCCAAATCTGAGGAATACTCCTGTGAGGCGATTCCAATACCTGAGCCGTCCGCAGACCTCACACCGTCTGGCGAGTCGTTGTCACCTAAAGATATCCTCGGTGCGGCCAATGCCGCCATGAACACATTGGATTCGTACCATGTCGAGTTGCGCTCGACGGTAGTAAGCTCGACGTTGGAGTTTGGACCGGACAGCCCTAATGCCAGCCCCATTGCAAATTGCACCAGAGGGGCGATCAACTTTCAGGCGCCTGACCGGGTACGGGAACACTACTCCTCTTACGATCATTGGGGTGAGGTCGTTCACTCTACTGAATACATTTTCATCGGTGATGCCCACTATGGAACTCATCCCCGCACTGGAGAGTGGAAGAGGGCAGGTAGCTGGATGCCAGAAAAGCCCGCGAGCCCCCTCGGTCTCATAGGTGATGACGCTGTAGCGGACTTGCACGATGCCTCCATTGATGGAATGGAGAGACTGAACGACGTTGAAGTTTATCGAATTAGCGGGACAATTCCGTCAATAGTGTTCAGTAAAGCTATCTCCAGGAATGCTTACTTTACGATTCACCGCCCACTCGAAGTGGTCTTCTGGGTGGGGGTTGACGATTCCCTTGTCAGAAAGATCTCCGCTGAAAGCGGTGTCGAAGGCGCGCAGTTTAGCCGGCACTACTCCATAGTTGTTGAGTACTCGGCATTTGACGAGGAAATAGTCATAGAAGCGCCGCAGGTGGGCGCTGCGCCTTAATTCAGGACAATGCACAATTCGCGCACTAACCTGATTGGTCATCGTTCCGGACGGGATGGCTAGGAGTCGGTCTCGCTCTCGATTTCGTTAGTCCGGCCCACCATTTGCTACGCCTTCATGCAGGCCGTAGGCATGGTCAACGACCATATAAGCAACTGCTTCCTAGCGCCCAAGAACCGGTTTCTCACCCATCATCTAGAAAGGCTATGCCATTTGCCGTAAGAAAACCAAGAGCCTTGATCTCCCTAGCTCTGGTTCACTATAGTAGCGGGGAAAGGTAGGAAGGAATGCTGTCGGTCTTCTCCGTCGCAGAGACTCCCGTGCGCATATCACATTGGAGAATGCGAGCCATCGGGTTCATCTCCATGATGTTTGTCGCTTGGGTTGGCGCTATCGCCTGTGGGTCTAGTGACCCGGACAGGGTTACTGTAGCCTTCTTCAATGAGTGGCCTGCTCCCAACCAGATAGCACAAATCGAGAAGAGCTACGACGAAGCCCTTGGCGTCGAAGTGACATGGCGGGCGTTCGGTAATGGAGTCGAGATCAACGAGGCAATGGCGGCCGGGGAAGTTGACATCGCATACGCTCAGGGCATCGTCCCTTGGGTGGTAGGCGTCAGTAGCGGCCAACCGTTCAGTCTGGTTGGCGTAGCGTTCAGCTACTCCGAGGCGGACAACTGCGTAGTCCATGCCGACGCCGGTATCGACCGGTCCAACGCCAAAGAGTTGGAGGGCAGAAAAGTTGCAACCACCATTGGCAACGTCACCCACTACAAGTTGCTGCGGACTTTGGAGCATCTTGACGTGGACTCAAATAAGGTCGAGATCGTTGAAATGAACGGAGCAGACGCGGCGGAGGCGTTGGAAAGAGGAGAGGTTGCTATGGCCTGCGCCTTTGGAGGCCCGCTGCAACGCATGAAGGAGCTCGGCCGTGAGCTATTAACTGCGCAGCAGCAGGAAGCCGTTGGAATTCGTGTCTTCGACGTCATTGTCGTATCCAATGAGTTCGCCGACGAACACCCCGAAGCTGTGCGGAAGTTCATGGAGGTGACCGAGCAGGCAAACGACGCTTACCGGTCCGACCCAGAGCGCTATGACGAGCATGCCGCCCGCGTAGCCGGAATGGATTTGGAGGCCGCTCAGGCCTTGCTCAGTACGTTCGAATTCCCCACCGCGATAGAACAGAAGTCGGACGCTTGGCTGGGAAGGAGCGTTGACCAATTCGCCCAAGAGGTGGCCCAATTCTTCGTCGCCCAAGGCCAAATGGAGCGAGCGCTGGACAGCTACGCCTTCGCTATCGACGATAGCTTCTTGTAGTAGGTATGGACTCTATTGTCGGGGTATGCGGTTGATGAGGTTCACAGTCCTGGTGACCTTGGCTCTCGCCCCTAAAATCGGTTAACCCTAAGCGGGCAACCCGACCGGCAAGTCCACCTCGTACTTGCTCACAAGGTCATCGAGAAAAGCCGCCGTCTTCTCATCCGGTTCGGTCAACGGCAGGCGCGGCTTGCCCACGTTGAAACCGGCGAGGTTGGTGGCGTATTTAACCGGGATCGGATTGGAAACCACGAACAGCCCCTTGAACAGCGGCAGCATCCTGCGATGCTCCAGTGCTGCGCCGTTCACGCTCCCGTCCAGGAGCATCTGCATCATTGCCTTGATCTGTCGGCCCACCAGGTGGGATGCCACGCTGACCACGCCGTATCCTCCCAAGCACATGACGTGGAACGTATCGGCATCGTTGCCGCTCCACACCTTGAACCTGTCCGGCGCTCCGTCGATGATCGTGGCAATCTGCTCGAAGTCCGCGCTGGCCTCTTTGACGCCCAGAACGTTGTCTATTTCGCTCAACCTCAGCGTTGTATCCGCCGTAAGGTTGGTGATAGTGCGACTGGGCACGTTGTACAGGATGACCGGCAGATGAGTGCTCTCCGCAATTGTCCTGAAGTGTTGATACAATCCTTCCTGGGTCGGCTTGTTGTAGTAAGGGACCACGTGCAAGACCGCGTCAGCGCCCGCCGCTTCAGCGTCTTTGGTGTACTTCACCGCCTCGTGGGTGTTGTTGCTCCCCGCGCCTGCCACCACGGCTCCCCTACCCTTCAGCGCGCTGCTCACCTCGGCGAACATGCGGCCTTGCTCCTCCGGGCTCAGTACCGGCGACTCACCCGTAGTGCCCACTACGATAACGCCGTCGCTTCCCGATTCCACCAGGGCCACGGCAAGGCGCTTAGCCTGTTCGTAGTCCACGCGCCCTTCATCATCAAAGGGGGTAACCATTGCCGTGAGGAGTCTTCCTATCTCAACCATCTCACACCTTCCCCGGAGAATGGGACGATTTTACCACATCCCTTTGCTGGTGGGTAATGTCCTGACTCATGATTAGGTCCCCAGAACCTACAGTAGGAATCATCAGACCATCTTGGAGGAACATCTATACAGAACGAGCGCAGGTTGAGCAAGCGAATACCGGCCCGCCCATGCTATAATTATCCCCTTGCCTGGAGAGGTGGCCGAGTGGTTGAAGGCGCCGCTCTCGAAAAGCGGTAACTCCTATGGGGTTCGCGGGTTCGAATCCCGCCCTCTCCGCCACACGGGTCATGTATGTCATCGGAGAGGTGCTGGAGTGGCCGAACAGGCGCGCCTGGAGAGCGCGTGTCCCGAGCAATCGGGACCGTGGGTTCGAATCCCACCCTCTCCGCCACAATGATCCGCACTTAGGCACGACGTAGCCCTATTCCAAGTTCGTTACTACTTTGGAACCACTAGCAGGAAGTGGACCAGCAGACGGTCAGTGCGGCGGGTGTTCTAGCCATCACCCGGTGACTCGCCACTCTCTGCTGTGGCTAAATTGACTTCGCTGGCCACCGCGGCCCATGCCAGTGCGGTAAGCATCCGCACCGGGTTTAGAATCTGCCAGATAGTCCCGTTGTCAACAAAGTAGGCATTAGCGAAAACGAGGGCACCCAGAGCCGCGGAAACCACCGCCCCCACGCGTCCCGCGGTGCATCTGCAACGCCACAAAGCCACCGCAGCCACACTGGAGGAGCCGATGAACAGCGGGTTGACCGTGCGCCACACGTTACCCCAATGTTCTCCGAACAGCTCGCTATAACCGTTCGCGAGCACTACCACGGCCAATATACCCAGAGCCAGACTACGCACCCAGGGGACATAGCGGGTGCTCAACCAGACCCACCAGACGCCAGCGAACCCCATCAGCAGCGGGGCAATTTGCCACAGCTTCCAGGGCCAATGGGGAACGGACATACCATCCGGGTCGACAAGAACGGTCCTCTCCGTCCAGCCAAAAATAGCCAAGGCAACGAAGGCCGTAACGGCGACAGCGGGGATAGGGCCTAGGTCTCGCGGAGCGACTAGTTTGAACATTAGCCAGCCTTTCTGCTACGTACAGTCGGCATGTCGGAACCTACGGAGTCCACCGCCTTCCATTCTCTCCAGGGGGCATCTGAACGGGCAGAGTTGCATGTTTCGTGCTGAAGGGATGGTATGGTGTCGTCAGAGGGCTGTCAAGCCGAGAGATGCGTACACCATCTGACTGAATTGCAAGGATGTTGTGATCACCTCGGTGGCCGCGGAGCCCATACGTATTAGGACAAATGGGCACTACGGGTGAGTCGCCGGTACTGAGCCCGGAGGAGCCTTGAATGGTGTATGCTTACTCTCCTAGAAGTGTCTCTGAAGCTCTGTCAAACGGCTCCGCGGTAAGCAGAGAGCGTTGTTTGTTGAAGAGACCAAAGAAGCAGCCTATCCATGAAACATGGTGACCGCACATACGAAGAAAAGTTGCAAGAGAGACGCCCGTTTGAAAACGGTGATAGGGGCGAACCAAGTCCCGTAACCGCATCCAACATCTGCGGCGTTTCAATTATTGGCGCCGGTCTCATGGGACACGGCATCGCTATTGAGTTTGCCCTTGCGGGCTACGACGTTCGGCTCCATTCCCGCTCCGAACAGAGTCTCGACCGAGCAAGGGGAATGATCAAGGAGAGCCTAGAACGCTTGCGTGACCTCGGCAGGGTTTCGGGCCAGCAGGCGGAGTCGGCTCCAGTACGCATTAGAATGGGCACCGACTTGGCGGAGATGGTAGAGGACGCCGATCTAGTGATCGAGTCGATATACGAGGACATAGACGCCAAGACCGAGATGTTTCGTCAACTTGACGAGCTATGCCCTGACCGGACCATCCTGGCCAGCAACACGTCCAGCTTGTTGCCCAGCAGCCTCGCCGCGGCAACGACACGACCGGATAAGGTCATCAACGCCCACTTCCTCAATCCGGCTCTATTCGTGCCGCTAGTAGAAGTGATCCCTACGGCGCAGACCTCTGAAGAGACTACCACCATTGTTATGGAACTGTTGAACTCTCTCGGCAAGCAGCCGCTCTTGGTGAAGCGCGAGGTACCTGGCTTCGTTGTGAACCGTCTGCAGATGGCGCTTCTTCGAGAAGCCCTATGGCTGGTCGAGAATGGGGTCGCGTCTGCGGAAGGCGTCGATAAAGCCATAAGCGCCGGACTCGGACGACGTTGGGCGACCACAGGGGTGCTCCAAATCCTAGAAGCCGCAGGCTGGGACCTCATAGCGCGCGTCGCATCGGACGTGTTCCCTCAACTCTCCAACTCCGATGACCCTTCCCTGCTGCACGACATGGTCGAGCGGGGGAACAACGGCCTTAAGGCAGGCAAGGGTTTTTATGAGTGGACGCCGGAGAAGGCCGAAGAACTGCGAAAGCGCATTGCCAAAGGGCTGGTAGAGATAGACAAGTTAGCTTGACAGCACAGTTCCGCTGACATTGCACATTTGCGCCCTATGTACACGTCTAGTAGAATTTAGCCTTGATGCAACGCATCCTCTCCACCATTGAACCCCATATCCGAACCGGGAAGTGCTCTTTCCGGCCCGGTAGTTCTCCAATCTGCTAGGTAGCCATGCATATAGACGAACTCAAGTACTGGGTGGCATTCAGACGCGTCCCGTCCATAGGAAGGGCCAGGTTTCAGAGGCTTCTATCTCACTTCGGCTCCATGTCAGAAGCGTGGCGCGCCTCCGTCGACGCGCTCAGCAAGGCGGGCCTGGAGTCCAGGTCTGTCAGAGCCATATCCGCCGTACGCTCAAAGGTAGACCCAGATGCCGAAATCGAGCGCCTGCAGGATTCAGGGATAGCCGCCTTTACCTGGGAAGATGAGGAATATCCCGCTTTGCTCAAGGAGATATACGATCTTCCTCCTGTCCTCTTTGTGAAAGGCAAGCTGCTGGCTGAGGACCAGCGAGGGGTTGCCGTGGTAGGCACAAGGCGGGCCACTGCTTACGGCAGAGAGGTGGCTAGCAGACTGACCAGCGACCTGGCAACCTCCGGCGTGACTGTGGTAAGTGGTCTGGCGCGCGGCATAGATGCAATCGCTCATAAGACCGCATTGGATGCGGGGGGACGCACCATAGCGGTACTGGCGAACGGCCTGGATAGCATCTATCCACCGGAACACAAGGCTCTGGCATCACAGGTTGTGGAAAACGGCGCTCTGGTGAGCGAGCATTCACTGGGGATACGCCCGGAGTCCAGCCACTTCCCCAGGCGTAACAGGATAATGAGCGGTATGACGCTGGGCACTCTAGTTGTGGAGGCGCCCGCTTCCAGCGGCGCTATATGGACGGTGAGACACGCCTTGGAACAGAACCGTGAGGTGTTTTGCGTGCCGGGCAGCATCTTCTCCCCGGCCAGCCTTGGCACTAACCTCCTGATACAGGAGGGCGCCAAGCTGGTACTTGACTATAGGGATATCTTAGAAGAGTTGAACATTGCCGGAATCAACGAGCAGATTCCCATGCCCGCCCTAGTGGGTCCCACTGATGAAACCGAGAAGACGCTGCTCAAGTACATTACGTATGACCCGGTGCACATAGACGAGGTAGGCAGACAAACAGGGTTGCCTATAACCACGGTGAGCAGTACTCTAGCTATGATGGAGCTCCAGGGCTTGGTGAAACAGATGGGTGGAATGAACTACATTAGAACAAGGGAAGCGGCGGCGCCATACGCATAGGCGCATAGATAGCATGGCAAAGAACCTGGTAATAGTGGAGTCGCCGGCCAAGGCAAGAACAGTTGGCCGGTTTCTGGGTCGTGACTACGAGGTCAAGGCTTCGCTGGGCCACGTACGGGACCTTCCCAACGGCGACCTAGGCGTGGCCGTGGACAACGGCTTCACCCCTAAGTACGTTGTTCCGAAAGAGAAGAGCAAGGTCATAGCAGACCTGAAGAAGTCGTCCAAAGACGCTGAAACGATATATCTGGCGACTGACCCGGACCGCGAGGGCGAGGCTATCTCCTGGCACCTGGTGAATGCCGCAGGATGGCAGAAGAGACCCGTGCAGAGAGTCGTTTTCCACCAGATTACCGAGGATGCCATAAACGAAGCATTCCGAGACACGCGTGAGATAGACATGCGTCTGGTAAACGCCCAGCAAGCCCGTCGCGTACTGGACCGGTTGGTGGGATACCAGCTCAGTCCCCTACTCTGGCGCAAGATACAGCGCGGCCTTTCTGCGGGGCGCGTACAGTCGGTGGCACTGAAGCTTGTGGTCGACAGGGAGCGGGAGATAGAGGCCTTCGTGTCCAAAGAGTACTGGACCATCGACGCGATTCTTAAAAAGCAAGACAGCGGCAATGCCAGCAAGACAGCCCGGTTCAACGCCAGGCTGCAGGGAGTGAAGGGCCAGCGGAAAGGAATCGATCTCGATTCCGAAACAACGGCAACCATGGTCACCTCCGCCCTATCGGACGCTTCCTATCTGGTCGCGGACGTTCAGAAGAAAGAGGTGCGCACCCGCCCTGCCCCACCCTTCACTACCAGCACGCTCCAGCAAGAGGCATGGCGCAAGCTCAGATTCTCCGCAAAAAGGACCATGGCTCTAGCTCAGAAACTGTTTGTGGGGCTTTCCATAGGCTCAGAAGGCTCGGTGGGGTTGATCACATATATGCGCACGGACTCGGTGCACGTGGCTCCCAGCGCTCTGCGGGAAACCGTAGCGTATATCCGCGAGCACTACGGTAAGAACTACCTTCCCAGAGCTCCCAGGGTCTACACCAAGAAGGCCAGGGGCGCCCAGGAGGCTCACGAGGCCATAAGACCTACAGCTATAAGACGCTCACCGGCAGTAGTGAAGCCACACGTGTCTTCCGACCAGTTCAAACTGTACGAGCTAATCTGGAAGCGGATGCTGGCCAGCCAGATGGCCGACACTGTTTCCGATTCGACTCGAATCGACATCGACGCTCGCGGGCCGAATACGGAGGGGCAGACCTACGTATTCCGCGCCACCGGCTCTGTGATGAAGTTCCCCGGCTACCGGTCGCTGTACCTGGAAGACCGCGATGATCCAGCAGAAGACGACGACAATCAAAGGTCGCTCCCCGAACTGCGGACCGGAGAGGGACTGGACTGCCTTGACCTGGATCCAGAACAACACTTCACCCAGCCGCCTCCACGGTACAACGACGCTTCCTTGATCCGCAAATTGGAGGAGGAAGGGATAGGCCGTCCCAGCACCTACGCTCCAACTCTCTCCATCATCATAGATAGGAACTACGCTATCAAGGAGCAGAACCGTTTCAAGCCCACGGAGCTGGGTAAAGTGGTCAGCGACCAGCTTGCGAACCATTTTCCCACCATCATGGACGTGAGCTTCACCGCGGGCATGGAGCAGAACCTAGACGATATAGCAAGGGGGGAAAAGGAGTGGGTGCCCGTGCTGCGGGACTTCTACAGCCCGTTCCAAGAAGCTCTGACCTCAGCAGCGGAAGAGATGCCAAGGGTACGAGTGGAAGAGCCGTCCGACGAAACATGCGATCTCTGCGGGAAGGCCATGGTGATCAAGACAGGCAGATTTGGCAGGTTCCTGGCCTGTACTGGCTTCCCCGAATGCAAGGGCAAGAAACCTATACGCAAAACGGTCGGCGTAAAGTGCTCCAACTGCGACACGGGAGAGCTGGTTGAAAGGAGAGGCAGGGGACGCACGTTCTACGGATGCACCAACTATCCGGAGTGCACGTTCACGTTGAGCCGGCGTCCTCTTCCGGAAAGCTGCCCAGAATGCCGCAGTATCCTTGTATCAAGCGGTCGCAATAGAGCGCGCTGCTCTTCTTGCAGCTACCAAGGCCCGGTACCGGAGAGAGAATTGGCGGAGGCTGGCGTATAGCAGTGGACCAGTTCTTGGAAGAGTACAGAAACCATCTGCAGGGGGAGAGGAACCTTTCCCCGGCCACGGTGCGCAACTACGTAGACGACCTGAATCCGTTCTTCGAGTTCCTCAAGAATGAAGGCATGGGAGAGGAAGACCCGCTGCAAGGCCTGCGCGTGTTCCTGCTTCGCAAAGGCGAAGAGGCGGTCAACCAGGAGTACCGGCGTTTCGTGCTCAGCTACGTGGCATGGCTGATGAACACTCGCTACACGAACCTGGGCAAGGCCAACCAGGAACAAGGCCACGCCAGAATGAGCACGGTCAGAAACCTGGCAAGCATCCGCTCCTTCTTCCGATTCCTGATTTCGCGGGGGCGTATGCCTTCAGCGCCGATATGGAATAGAGGCTCGACGGGTATGCGAGGTCTGATTCCCAAGACGGCGAAACGCCTGCCCCAAGTCCTCTACCGGCAAGAAGCTGATTCCCTGATTCAGCAGCCCAAGGTCTCATCCAAAGAGGAACGCGCCAAACCTCTCTTGCTCAGGGATGCCGCTCTTCTGGAGTTGTTGTATGGCTCCGGTCTGCGTCTTTCAGAGGTTGCCGGGCTCAATCTGTCAGACATAGACGTGAGGAACCGCACCGTAAGGGTCATTGGCAAGGGCAACAAGGAACGCATGGTCCCTATGAGCCGTCCATCCATTGAAGCCTTGAACAACTATGCAGCGCAAGGCCGGCCCCATCTAATAACCGGCAGAAGAAACCAAGCGCTGTTTTTGAACCGTTACGGCGGCAGATTGTCGCAGCGGAGCGTGCAGATGCTGGTGCAGCGATACGCCTTGAGAGCCGGGCTGAGCAGCGATATCCATACCCACACGTTGCGTCACTCATTTGCTACCCATTTGCTGGACGGCGGCGCAGACTTGCGGGTGGTGCAGGAGCTGTTGGGGCATTCCTCACCCGCCACGACTCAAGTGTACACACACGTCAGCCCGGCCCAGGCGCGCAAGGCCTACCTTGCGGCCCATCCCAGAGCCAGCGCTCCGGAGAACTAGAGTGGCCTACCTGATCATCAACGGGCCCAACTTGAACAACCTGGGCAGACGTGATACGTCTATCTACGGCTCCATGACGCTGAAGCAGATAGAGCAAGAGATCAAGGGTCGAGCATCAGAGCTGGGCCAGGAAGTCCTCTTCTTCCAGTCCAACCACGAGGGAACTCTGATAGACTACCTTCAAGAGCACGGGCCTTCATCTCATGGGGTTGTCATCAATCCCGGAGCGCTCACCCACTACAGCTACGCTCTGAGAGACGCCTTGGAAGACCTGGGTGTGCCGGTGGTAGAGGTGCACATATCGGACATACATTCACGGGAACCGTTCAGAAGACACTCCGTAATCAAGGACATTGCAAGGAAACAGATATCCGGCAAGGGATGGAAGGGTTACCTGGAGGCGTTGGAGCTTCTTGTAGAGGGCGGCAGGAACGAGTAGAGAATGTGATGACAAACGGAGCGGTAACCAAAGAAGACCGAAACATGGCCATGCTTTGCCACCTGGCCTCGTTTGCCATGCTCGTAGGGATACCGCTGGGCAACATCATCGGGCCTCTGATTGTATGGCTTATGAAAAGAGAGCAGTCGTCTTTCGTAGACTGGCATGGCAAGGAATCGATAAACTTCCATATCAGCGTTACCATGTACGCCATAATCAGTGCAATTCTCATCCTAGCCGTCGTTGGCTTCGTGCTGCTGCCGCTGACCATTGTGTTTGCTTTGATCATGACGATCGTGGGCACGATGCGAGCAAACGACGGCTTACGACACCAATATCCATTGACCATGAGGTTCATAAAGTAGGCCCGGAGAAAAGTTATGTCTCAACGTCTGAGCAATGTTCGGAATGCCATGAAGGAAAGAAGGCTGGACGGCCTTCTCATATCAGCCTCGGAGAACCGGCGCTACCTCTCCGGATTCGTAGGGTCAGCCGGCTATCTGATAATTACGCAGAGCGATGCGGTGCTGGCCACCGACTTCCGCTACATTGAACAGGCAGGGCATCAAGCGCCTGATTTCCGAGTGGCAAGGGTGTCCGGCCCCAACTTGAACTGGTTCAGCCAAATTTTGGAGGAGACTGGCATCTCCAGGCTGGGTTTTGAAAGCGACGATCTAACGGTTGCTATCCATCGCAGGCTCATCCGGAGGCTCAGGGAGCATAACACCCAAGCCGCTACCAGGGTAAGCATGGTAGCTACCGCAGGTATCACAGAGGAGATACGGGCTACCAAAGAGTCGATAGAGATAGCGTCCTTGCAGAGGGCCATCGATATATCGGACGGTGCGATGGACGCCGTTACGCCTACGATACAGCCCGGACAGACAGAGCAGGAGGTGGCCTGGCGCCTGGAAGTGGCTATGCGTGAGCTGGGGGCAGAAGCCCTAGCCTTCGACATCATTGTAGGTTCCGGACCAAACGCCGCACTGCCCCACCACCGCGCCGGAGAGCGGGTCATAGAGGAAGGTGAGCCTATAGTCATAGACATGGGGGCAAAGTACAACGGCTACTGCAGCGACCTGACTCGCACCGTCATTCTGGGGGAACCGGACGAAATGTTCATCAAGGTATACGACACAGTTCTCGCGGCACAGCAGACGGCGATGGTCACGGTCCAGCCGGGCATGACGGGCGGCGAGGCCGACAACCTGGCTCGGAAGGTCATAGAAGACGCCGGCTACGGAGAACAGTTCGGGCACAGCTTGGGGCACGGCGTGGGACTGGCCGTTCACGAACGACCGGTGGCCGGACCCAGCGCCCAAGGAAAGCTGGAAGAAGGGATGGCCTTTACAATAGAGCCCGGCATCTACATATCCGGCTGGGGAGGCGTAAGAATCGAGGACATTGTGCTCATGGAGAAAGACGGCGCCAAACAGCTGAGCAAGGCGAAGAAACTACGTGCAGATGGGAGATAATCGATGAGCTATTTGAATCAGCGGATGCAAGCGCTGCGCGACCTGTTGAAGGAACACAGGCTGGACGGCCTGTTGATATCGACTCCTGAGAACCGGCGCTACATTTCCGGGTTCGCCGATTTGGAAGGAGCGGGCTATATCCTGATCACCGCGGACCGGGCGTTTCTAGCCACCGAGTTCCACCCCACGGAGGCCAGCCGCGCTACTGAGGGATTTGATGTTGTGGCCATACGGCGAGACCTGAACTGGGTACCTGGGTTGATAGCTGAAAGCGACGTGGCCCGCCTGGGCATAGAGGCGGACCACCTGACGGTCTCCTCCAGAGACCAGTTGGCGCAGGCGTTGCAGGCGGAAGGGGCCCAGACTGAGGTGATCTCCAGCAGCGGCTTGATAGAGGATCTACGGGTGTTCAAGGACCCAGAAGAGCTGAGCACCATGCAGAAGGCCATAGACATCACGGACGGAGCATTCGAGGAGGTGTCTGCCCAGATAGAGCCGGGCTGGACTGAAAGGGAGCTAGGATGGAGGCTAGAGTCGGCCATGCGCGACCGCGGCGGCGACGGCCTGGCGTTCCCTACCCTGATAGGCTCAGGGCCAAACGGAGGCTTCGCGGGGAACATACCAACGGAACGGGTCATTCAAGACGGCGATCCCATAATCATAGACATGGGCGCAACCTACCAAGGGTATTGCAGCGACTTGACTCGCACCGTGACAGTCGGCGAGCCGCATGAACGGTTCAAGAGGCTGTACAACGCGGTGTACGATTCCCAGAAGAACGCCATAGAAAAGGTGAGGCATGGGATCAAGGGCGGCGAAATATACGCCATGCTCACCCAGGTGCTCAGCGATGCCGGGTTCGGCGAACACGCCGGGCCGGCATTTGGACACAGCATCGGGCTGGAAGTGCACGAAGGGCCGCGCATCCGCTACCAGCACCCCGGCGTATTTGAAAATGGCATGGCTTTTACCATAGAGCCCGGCATCTACATACCGGATTTTGGAGGAGCACGCCTTGAGGACATAGTGTACCTGGAGGACACTGGGGCAAGGGTGATGAGCAAAGCCAGGAAAATCAGCAAGTTTGGAGTCTAAGTATGGTCATTGGAGTAGGAGATTTACGTAGAGGCCTCACTATTGAGTTGGACGGGGAACCGTACCAGGTCATAGAGCACAGCACGCACAAAATGCAGCAGCGCGCTCCCGTGGTAAAGCTGAAGCTCAGGGAACTGCGCAGCGGACGGTCTATTGAAAGGTCGTATAACGGCTACGACGTCAAGCTGACCAGGGCCGAGGTGGAACAAAGGATGTCGCAGTACATCTACCAGGACGTGGACCTGTACTACTTCATGGACACGGAGAGCTTCGACCAGTTCCCACTGACCAGGGAGCAGCTTGGCGACGGAATCAACTACCTTGTGGACCAGATGGAGCTGGAAGTGCTCTTCTTCAAGGAGCAGCCAATAGCCGTGGAGCTGCCCACGTTCGTGGAGTTGAAGGTGGCCGATACGCCTCCCGGGGTAAAGGGCGATACCGCTTCCGGGTCCACCAAGCCGGCCACGTTGGAAACCGGCCTCAACGTCAACGTGCCCTTCTTCATAAACAATGGAGACACGGTGCGTGTGGACACCCGCAGCGGCCAGTATTTAGAACGCGCGGGTTGATGGCCGTTTACACCGTTAGCCAGGTTACGGAATACCTCAGAGACTCGCTGGAAAGCGACTACTTCATGGGGAACCTCTGGGTAAGCGGCGAAGTCTCCAACCTTTCCCGCTCAGCGGCCGGGCACTTGTACTTCACCATCAAGGACTCGGAGAGCCAGCTGCGTTGCGTGATGTTTCGTCCAACCAGAGAAGCGGACCGGCTCAGGGATGGCACTTCGGTCATGGTCCACGGACGCATTTCGATATACCCGGTGCGCGGCGAACTGCAGATGTACGTGGACCTGATACAGCCGGCGGGCACTGGGGAGCTGCACCTGAGGCTGGAACGGCTCAAAGCACAACTGGAAGAGGAGGGGCTCTTTGAGCCTAGCAGAAAGCGGAATCTGCCCCCATTCCCTACCAAGATAGGCGTGGTGACATCTCCCAGCGGCGCCGTATTGCACGACATAGCTACCGTAGTCCAGCGGCGGTATCCGCTGGCGGAGCTTGTTGTGTCACCAACGTCCGTACAGGGCGAACAAGCCGCACTGGATATTGCGGATGCCCTGAGCGAACTGAACAGGCTGCAAGAGATAGACGTAATCATAGTGGCCAGAGGGGGAGGCTCGCTGGAGGAGCTGTGGGCATTCAACGAGGAACCCGTAGCGCGGGCCATCTATGCTAGCCGCGCACCCGTAGTTAGCGCCATTGGGCATGAAACCGACGTCACTATTGCGGACCTTGTGGCGGACCTCAGGGCGCCTACGCCATCGGCGGCGGCAGAGATGGCGGCGCCGGACATATCGAGCCTTCTGGGACAGGTGAAGGAGTGGCAGAGCGATATTATTGCCATAGCCAGGCGGTTATCGTTCGAAAAGCGACGAGACGTGGATGCACTGGCGCAACGCCTCAACAGCCGCAGGCCAGAGGTGGAAGCAAAGCAGCAACGCCTGGACGAGCTAACTCAAAGCTTGTCCAGAAGTCTGTGGGTGGCGCTCAGCCTATCACGGGAACGGTTCCAAGGCCTAGAGCAACAACTACGGGCTCTCGACCCCAACTCCGTGCTGGAACGAGGATACGCTATAGTACAACGGTCAGACCAAGGCGCTCTGGTCAAGAGCGTCGGTCAGGTTGAAAAGGATGATGAACTGAAAGTGCGGGTGAGCGATGGTTCGTTCAACGCCCGGGTCAGCTAGCCCCCGGCCTAGGAAGCTTTGTGAAGGAACGCTAACGCTGTAAAATGGCAAGGGAGCCATCCCAACAGCCATGGAAAATCAAACCTACAACATAGAACAGCTATCTTTTGAAGAGGCTTACGCCAAGCTGGACGAAGCCGTGCGTTCCCTGGAAGCTGGGGGCGCCACGCTAGAGGAAGCAACAAGGCTCTTTGAAGAAGGCATGCGGCTTGCCAGGATATGTCATCAACATCTCAGCGCCACTGAACTGAAGATAACCCATCTGCAACGCTCGTTCGGGGAGCAGATGACGCTCTTGAACAAGCCGGAACCGGAAGCGGATGCTTAAGGCCGATCTTCACGTTCATACGGAGTTTTCATTCGATTGCGCAACCCCCTTGGAGAAACTGATACAAAGGTGTCTGAAACAGGACATAGGGTGCCTGGCTGTTACAGACCACGACACAATTCAGGGGGCCCTCAAACTCAAAGACTTGGCCCCGTTCAAGGTTATAGTTGGGGAAGAGATCAAGACCAGAGAAGGAGACCTGATAGGCCTGTTTCTCCAAGAAGAGGTGCCCTACGGACTCTCCGCTGTGGAAACGGCGAAGCTGATCAAAGAACAAGGCGGCCTGGTGTCGCTCCCCCACCCTTTCGACAGATTCCGGGGCTCGGCTATGAGTGAAGAAGGAATAGCCGAACTCCTGCCCATGATCGATATAATAGAGGCGTTCAATGCGCGCAACACCCTGCCGGGCGCCGACCGCAGCGCCGGAGAGCTTGCAGCCACACATGGGATTGCGCTTTGCGCCGTCAGCGATGCGCACTCGCTGGGAGAAATAGGCAAGGCATACACCCTTGTTCCGGACTTCAGCTACGGCCCCCAAGATTTCCTGGAAGCGCTGCGCCAAGGGAGCTTGACAAAGAGACGCAGTAGCCCTTTGGTGCACCTAATTTCTACCTACGTGAAACACAAAAAAAGGGTACTGGGGAGATAATCTTGCTCAAACTGGGTTGGTTTTCCACAGGTCGCGGAGAAGGGTCGCGCAATCTCTTGGGCACGGCATTGGAGCACATAAGGAGCGGCTATATCAATGCAGAGATACAGTACGTCTTTTGCAACCGGGAACCCGGAGAGTACAAGGGCAGCGATCAGTTTCATGCGCTGGTAAAGTCAAGCAACATACCGCTGATTACGCTATCCTCGAGAAGGCTTGTAAAGGAACGGGGAGCATCCGGCTTCAGCGAAGTGCGTGAAGCCTATGATTACGAGGCAATCAAGCTCCTTGACCCCTTCCAAGTAGACCTGGCAGTCCTGGCCGGATACATGTTGTTCACCTCCGAGCTGATGTGCCAAAAGCTCAACATGATCAACGTCCATCCCGCTCCGCCCAACGGCCCGATAGGTTCATGGCAGAAGGTTATCTGGGATCTGATAGAGCAGAAAGCTCCACAGGGAGGCGGTCAGGTCCAACTGGCAAACATGGACTGGGATCGGGGACCGGTAATCACGTATTACACCTTTCCGCTGATAGGGCCCCTGTTCGATCAGGCGTGGGATCTGGCGGGCAGCCAGTCCATTGACAAACTGAGGTCGTCCCAAGGAGAGGAGTTTGGGCTGTTCAAGCAGATACGGGATGAGGGCACAAAGCGAGAGATACCCCTACTCATGGAAACTCTCAAGGTCTTCGGAGACGGAGAACTGAAGGTAACGGATGGAAGAGTGGTGGACAAGGAGGATCGCCCGATTACGGGCCTGTGCTTGAACAGTCAGATAGACAGATGGCTTGGCTAGGCCGATTTCTCCTGTTGCTCAGATAAAACATACGATGCGGTAAGGAGCTGGGGCTTCTCCTTGGAACGAATGGTATCGGCGTCTATTACGCATTTGGTCACGTTGGATAAAGAGGGCAACTCGTACATTATGTCCAGCAGAGAGTCTTCCATGATGGTGCGCAGGGCACGCGCCCCGGTCTTCCACTTCAGAGCGTCTTCGGCAACGGCATCCAGCGCCTCGGCGGTGAATTCCAGCTCAACGTTATCCAAGCTGAACAGGTAAGTATACTGGTTGAGCAGGGAGTTCTTGGGTGCGGTGAGAACCTGTACGAGCGCGTCTTTGTCCAACCCCTCCAGGCTCACCATGACCGGCAGCCTTCCCACAAGCTCAGGGATAAAGCCGTACTCCAAGAGATCGTCCGTATTGATGTTCTTCAGGATGTCGCCTCTCTGAGCGTCGCTCAAACTCGTGTCTGAGTTGAACCCCATGGAGCGCCTCCCCCAGGAAACGCGCTTTTCGATGACGTCCTCCATGCCCTCAAAAGAGCCTCCACAGATGAACAGGATGCCTTCCGTATTTATCTGTATGAACTCCTGATGGGGATGCTTCCTACCGCCCTGTGGAGGGACGTTGGCAATGGTGCCTTCTATGATCTTGAGGAGCGCCTGCTGCACTCCTTCCCCTGAAACATCCCTGGTGATGGAAGGGTTGGGATTCTTGCGCGCTATCTTGTCTATCTCATCAATATAGATGATGCCTTTCTCCGCCTTAGCCATGTCGTAGTCCGCGGCTTGAATCA
Source organism: uncultured Dehalococcoidia bacterium (assembly GCA_964450505.1). GTDB lineage: Bacteria > Chloroflexota > Dehalococcoidia > Lucifugimonadales > QGNO01 > DAOUJH01. Next base: position 24,884 of record CAYVEN010000008.1, read on the forward strand.
GGCGGAGCAGTATGTTCTCCACGTCCTCACCCACGTAGCCGGCCTCCGTCAAGGAGGTTGCGTCCGCTATGCAGAAGGGAACGTCAAGAATTTTGGCCAGTGTCTGAGCCAGGAGGGTCTTGCCTGAACCCGTTGGGCCCACCATGAGGACGTTGCTTTTTTCTACCTCTACGGCCTGACCTACGGGAGACTTGCTGGCCAGCCGTTTGTAGTGATTGTAAACCGCGACGCTGAGTATCTTCTTGGCTCTGTCCTGGCCTATAACGTACTCATTCAGCCGGCTGTGCACGTCCTTTGGCAACAATGGCTGCGCCTCGCCCTGGGCCGAGGCCGATTTTGGCTCCGTTTGTTCGTTGATAATCTGGTCGCATAGCGCAATGCACTGATCGCAAATGAATACTTTCTTCTGCCCTGCAATGAGCCTTTCTACTTCAGCTTGCCGCTTGCCGCAAAACGAGCATCGGTATTCATTGCCTGGAGGGTCGCCATTAGAAATAGCCAATTTGTGCTCCCCTACTCTATTTTGCCGCTGCTACTTCTCTACCGGCCAGAACCTCATCAACCAGACCGTACTCCTTGGCTTGATCAGCGTCCAGGTAGTAATCACGATCCGTGTCCTGGGCAATCTTCTCAACGGTTTGGCCGGTGTTGTTGGCCAAAATGGTGCGGATCTTGTCCTGCATGCGCAGAATCTCGCGTGCCGCTATCTCAATGTCGGAGGCCTGGCCCTGGGCGCCGCCCATGGGCTGGTGCATGTGCACCGTGGCGTTGGGCAGGGTGTACCTCTTCCCCTTCACCCCTGCGCTAAGCAGTACCGTGGCCATGCTTGCCGCCATTCCCACGCATATTGTGGATACGTCCGCACGAACCATCTGCATTGTGTCGTGGATAGCAAGCCCCGCGCTGATTACGCCCCCGGGGCTATTGATGTACAGGTTGATGTCCTTATCCGGGTCCTCACTATCCAGATAAAGAAGCTGGGCAACAATCAGATTGGCGACAGAGTCGTTTATTGGCGTGCCCAGGAAAACTATCCTCTCTCTGAGCAACATCGAATAAATGTCGAAAGCTCTCTCTCCCCTGGAAGAACTCTCCACAACCATGGGGATTATGTTTTCAAAATCACCCGGACGATACAGCATTGGTTTACCTCCTGAATCTCAGCTTCGATATGTATGTATATTGTCGCTACGTCTCCCCATGCTCTCCCCTGGCGACTTCAACCAATCTCTGCAGAGCCTTGCGCCTGGTCAATATCTGCTCCAGGGATTCTCTGCCGTCATCACTCTCAAGGTTGTGCCGAAAGCTTTCGGGTTGAGCAGGGCCGGCGGCATCGATCAGACGGTTTATCTCTTCCTCAATTTCCTCCGGCGATACCTTTATACCCTCCAATTCCGCGACTTTCCCTATGGCGTAAGTGCGCTTTAGCCTATCCTCGGCAGCCTGTCTTAACTCCCCACGATGCTCGTCAGGGCTCTTGCCCACTGTCTGAAGATACTGCTCCACACTGACCTGTTGCTGGCGCAGAGCCTGCTCCTCATTTTGAAGCATGTGTTCAACTTCATGCTCGACCATTAGTGGCGATAGGTCTATGTCGGCCTTCTCCAGAAGCTGCTCAAACACCTGGTCCTCATACTTGTCCTTAGCCTCTAGCTCTCCCCGGGCAAGGAAATCTTCTCTGAGTTTCGTTGTCAGCGCCTCCAGATTATCGTACCCCTCACCCACGCCCTTGGCGAATTCGTCGTCGAGGTCAGGTAGGTTCTTGGCTTTTATCTCATGGATGGTGACGCTAAATTCGACCTCTTTTCCAGCCAGATTGCTATCCGGATAATCCTCAGGCATGGATACGGAGAACTCCTTAGTTCCCTGGCTGCTGATGCCCACCAACCGTTCGGGGAAACCGGCGACGGGGCTGACGTTGCCCTCCATAACCATGTATACAATGCCTTCCTGCCTGGTGATTTCCTTCCCATCCAGGGTGGCTTTGATATCCATGGTAACCTGGTCGTCCATGGCAACAGGACGGTCGACCGGTTCCCAAGGAGCTGTATCTCGCCGCAGTAGGTCCAGGAGAGTGTTGACTTGATCCTCGGTAATTACTACCGGCTCAACCGGAACGCGAATTTCGCGGTATGCATTCAGCACCACTTCAGGGGCAATGGGAACCGACGCCTTGATCACGATTGGCTCTCGCTGAACCAGCTCAACTTGAGGGATGCTGGCTTGCTTCACGTCTTGTTCTTCGACAGCTCTCTGTACAATTTCAGGGAGCATCAGATCCAAGGCGTCGTCTTCCAGGGATTGGCGCCCCACGAACTGTTCGAGAACGGGCCTAGGGGCTTTACCTTTGCGAAATCCTGGAATGTTGACCCTTCCCACTACGCGCTGATAGGCGCGCTGCAGATACGGCTCTATGTCTTCTTCCTCAACTTCTATGTTGAGCGAAACCTCACTGTGTTCTAAATCTTCCCTGGTAACCTTCAATAAAGGTCCTCCCCAAGCTAGCGCTGACATAATGTGTGCCGCTCTCTTGCTGAGCGGCACACATCATAATCTAATGAAGCGTACACTTTCGATTATAGCACGGCCTCAACTATGGGGAAGCAGGTCTTGGCATATCCGCTATTTTAAGGTGGAGCTCTTCAAGCTGCTGTGAGTCGACCGGAGCCGGCGTGTTGAACAGCGGGTCCACGCCACTCTGCGTCTTGGGAAATGCTATAACGTCACGTATAGATTCAGCGTGGTCCGAGAGCAAAGTGACCAGTCGGTCTATCCCTGGAGCTATGCCGCCGTGAGGCGGCGCGCCGAACTCCAAGGCTCCCAAGAGCTGTCCGAACCGTTCCTCCATCTGCTCATCCGTGTATCCCAGGAATCGCATGATTCGCTCCTGCTTTTCCCTGTTGTGGATACGGATGCTTCCGCTGGCCAGCTCCGAGCCGTTGCATACTAGGTCGTAGTGCCTGGCTCTCATGCTGCCGGGGTCTTTGTCGAGCAAGTCCCAGTGCTCCTGCCAGGGAGATGTGAACAAATGATGGGACGGCGCCCAGTCTTCGGTTTCGTCGTCCCACTCAAAGAGAGGGAAGTCCGTTATGAAGGCAAAGGCAAGGATGGTTGGGTCGACCAAGCCCAAACGGCGCCCCATCTCTTCGCGCAACTGGGACAAAGCGGTATTGGTGGTTCCGGCCGGCCCCGCTACCATCAGGATTAGGTCTCCCGGATTGGCTCCGGTGCGCCCGGCCATCTCTCTTACCTGCTCAATAGTGAGGAACCTGGCCAAAGGAGAGCGAACGTGGTCGATTGTCATGTCGTCCAAGCTGGCAGCTTCTTCAGACAGCGCGATGGTGAGCAGCCCCTGTGCCCCCCTAGTTTGGACAAAAGAGAGCAGATCATCTATCTCACGGCGCGAATAGGAGGCGCATCCCGGCGCGGCAAACGCCTTGGCTATTCCGCCGGACTGAACGGCTCTATTAAGAACCTGCGACTCCGATTGGCGGGCTACGTCGGTTAAATCCGCCAGCTCCAGCTTAAACCTGATGTCCGGCTTGTCCGTGCCGTACTTCTCCATAACGTCGTCGTAGCGGAGGCGCGGGAACGGCCCCATAGTGCGGCGGTTATGGGCCACTTTGTTGGTTATATCCGTGTAAAGCTCTTCGATGAGGGACGTAACGTCGTTCTCATCCACAAAGCTCATCTCCAAATCCAGCTGGGTATGCTCGTACTGGCGGTCGCCTCTAAGGTCTTCGTCCCTGAAGCAACGAGCTATCTGGAAATAGCGCTCGAAGCCGGAGACCATGAGGAGCTGTTTCATCTGCTGCGGGGATTGCGGTAAGGCGTAGAAGCTGCCCGGATTCAGACGGCTGGGGACAAGGAAATCACGGGCCCCTTCCGGGGTGCTCTTGATTAGAATCGGCGTCTCTATCTCAAGGAAGTCCCGAGCGTCCAGGAACTCCCGGATGTACTGCACCACGCGATGTCGCAGGACTATGTTGTCGTGCATGCGAGCCGTGCGCAGGTCGAGGTAACGGTACTGCATCCTCAACAGCTCATCCACCTGCCCGTCGTCCGCGATCTCAAACGGCGGCGTCTCCGACTGATTCAGCACCTCCGCCTTTGTGGCGTACACCTCTATCTCTCCCGTGGATATGTTGGGGTTCTCAGAGCTTGCCGGGCGCTGTCTAACGTCACCCTCCACTAGGACCACCCATTCACTGCGAAAGGATCCGGCGGTTTTGTGAGCCTCGGGAACATCCTCGGGATTGAACACCACCTGAACAACACCCTTGCTGTCGCGCAGGTCTATGAATATAAGGCCGCCGTGATCACGGCGACGGTGCACCCACCCTGCCAGGGTTACTTTCAAGCCCACATGGCTTTTTCTCAGATCACCACAGGAAATTGTCTTAAGCAATTCTTGTCACCTCCAGCATTGCCGCCTGATTATAAGAAGGTCTTGTCTGTGATTCAATGGACAAATTCCCTCCGTAAGCACTACGATAAAGCCAGCCGCCAACAAGAGAGGGGAAAAAAACATGGCAACAAGAGCCGGATTTGACATCAAGCACAAGAGCAAAGAGATAACCGAAGGTCCGGCCCGCGCGCCAGCCCGCGCCTACTTCAGGGCCATGGGGCTGGGGGACGATGATATCAGAGCCCCCTTCATTGGCGTGGCGGACCTGGCCAGCGACGTGACGCCGTGCAATTTCCACCTGGATAGACTGACAAAGCAGGTGAAGCAAGGCATCCGAGACGCAAAGGGCACGCCGTTTGAATTCGGCACCATTACGGTTAGCGACGGCATATCCATGGGTACGGAAGGCATGAAAGCGTCGCTTGTCAGCCGTGAAGTTATCGCCGACTCCATTGAGCTTGTATCCAGAGCGGAGTGGTTCGACGGCTTGGTCACCGTTGCCGGCTGCGACAAGAACCTGCCCGGCTGCCTCATGGCCATAGCCAGGCTGAACATACCTTCGGTGTTCGTCTATGGCGGCACCATAATGCCGGGTCGCTTCCGCAACCGCGACGTGAATATCCAAGACGTGTTTGAGGCGGTGGGAGCACATTCAAGAGGGGCAATGAGCGACGACGACCTGCTGGAGCTGGAACGCAGCGCCTGTCCCGGCGAAGGGTCTTGCGCCGGTCTGTTTACGGCCAACACCATGTCCACGGCCATAGAAGCGCTGGGCATGTCCCTGCCAGGCGACGCCTCTATTCCAGCCGTGTATCCGGACAAGGAGGAGGAGTGCCGTCGTTCCGGGCAGGCCGTATTGAACCTGCTTAGGGAGGGAATCAGACCAAGCGATATTCTAACCAGGAAGGCGTTTGAAAACAGCATAGCGGTAACTCTGTCCATGGGCGGCTCTACCAATTTGGTTCTGCACCTGTTGGCCATAGCCCATGAAGGAGGCATTGACATTACGTTGGATGACTTCAATCAGATCAGCGATAGGACGCCCTACATTGCCGATATGAAGCCCGGCGGCAGGTATGTAATGGCCGACTTGCACAGAATAGGCGGCGTGTCTCAGGTGATGAGAAGGCTTCTGGACGCTGGGCTGCTTCACGGAGATGTTCTCACGGTTACCGGCAAAACAGTGGCGGAGAACCTGAGCAACGTAGAGTTGGTTTCCGATCAAGACATCATCCACCCCGTGGAATCGCCGCGGGGTCCCAGCGGCGGCCTCATCATCGTCAAGGGGAATCTGGCGCCGGAAGGTGGAGTGATCAAAGTCGCGGGCAAGCAGCACTTGCAGCAACGCGGCCCTGCCCGTGTATTCGACCGTGAGCAGGACGCCTTTGCCGCTATCCAGCGCCGGGAGATCAAGGCGGGAGACGTGGTGGTTATACGTTATGAAGGACCGAAGGGGGGGCCAGGCATGCGAGAGATGCTGGCGGTGACCGCCGCCATTGTGGGCCAGGGGTTGGGAGAAGATGTAGCACTCCTCACCGACGGCAGGTTCTCCGGAGCCACCCACGGCCTCATGGTGGGTCACGTGGCGCCTGAAGCCGCCGTGGGCGGGCCAATTGCACTGGTGCAGGACGGCGACATCGTCAACGTGGATGCCGTAAACCGCAAGCTGGAACTGGAAGTGAGTGAAGAGGAGCTTGCGGCACGACGCGGCAATTGGAAAGCTATCGCTCCCAACTATACCGCCGGGGCACTGGCAAAATACGCCAAGCTGGTCGGCTCCGCGTCTCAGGGCGCGGTCACGGGGTAGTGTTGCTCAATCGGCTGGATTGCAAAGGGGGAAAGTTAGGGCCATCACCCCCATCCTCGTATCAAGTACGGGGCAGGCTTCAATCTTCCCCCATCAAGGGGAAAGAGGTTTTTGCAAAGCTCTCCAAGCGCGTCTGCTTGGCAGACGTGGTAGGGTTAGACAGCTAATGGATATTGCCTTTATTTGGGGTCAATTCGCTGTTGTAACAGCCTTGATCTTCTTCACGTCAAAGTACCTTGCCAGGTCGGTAGACGTCATAGCCTTCAAGACTGGACTGGGAAGGGCCTTCTTAGGCGTCGTGCTCCTTGCATCCGCCACGTCACTCCCTGAGCTTGGCACCGGGATCAGTTCAATTGCCATAGTGGGGTCTCCAGACTTAGCCGCCGGCGATGCTTTTGGAAGCAACCTGGTGAACCTCTTGATTATTGGTCTCATGGACCTGTGGTGGAGAAACGGGCCAGTTCTAAACGCGTTTGGAACTTCAGTGGTGATGGTGGCAACCCTGGGAATATTAGTGATAGGCGCAGCCACCATTGCTATAACCTTCCACAACTCCACCGACCTCTTTGCTAACTGGTACTTAAGCCCGTTTTCCGTGTTGTTGATGGCGACTTTCATCATTGGCCTGTACCTGATCTACAAGTTCGAACAAACTGAACGCACCGAGCGTAAAGAAGAAGATACGGATTACTCCAATGCCAAACTGCCATTGGAAATAGGCGTCTACCTTATATCCGCCGCAGTGGTGATAGCTTCGGCGGTGTGGCTTGCTTTCACCGGCGAGAGGATTGCTGAAGAGATGGGCTGGGAGACCAGCTTTGTAGGCACGCAGTTCCTTGCCCTGAGCACGTCTCTTCCAGAGATAGGAGCATCCTTCGCCGCACTGCGAATTCGTGCGCCGGAACTGGCGGTATCCAACGTTCTGGGCAGCAACCTGTTCAACATGGGATTCGTTCTCTGGGCGGACGACCTGGCGTACTCAGGCGGTACGTTCTGGACAGCCATTTCAGAGGTACACAGCATGACCGCCGTTCTTGCAATAGTCATGACCGCCGTGGTCATTGTAGCGCTGGTGAAGAGGAACAGAAGCAGGCCCAGCAGGTTCTGGACTTACGAATCGGTTACTATCATTGCTCTCTACGCACTTGCCAGCGTGTTGATTTTCTACCTCAGTTGACCGGTCTCTTGGCCGGGAACCGCGCAGTGCGATCAAGCCGTTCTTGCGGCGGCTCTTCTGTAGTCCTCAACGGTGTTCATATCCAATATCGCCTCAGGGTCATCTACGGGAACTCGATTCACCTCAGCGCCATGCCGCTCTATCACCTCTCGCAAGCCCATCCTGGCCTCACTGATGCTCATCAATTCGGGCAAGAGGCCACGGGAAAAGAGCACGGGATGTCCTCCCCTACCCTGATATACGGGATACGTAATCGCTGAGCCGCGCTGCAGGTGGGTCTGCAACACCCGGCTCAGCAGTTCGGCAGACCTGGGCTGGTCTACGGAGATTATCATTACGTGCCCCGCCTCTGGGTTGAGCATCTTCAACCCGGCGCGTACGGAGCTGCTCTTTCCCGTCTTGTACCTCAGGTTGACGACTATTTCAGCCCCGGGCTCGCTTTCAACAAGAGGTCGTATCGACTCCGCCTTGTGACCCAGTACGGCGATTACCTTATCAACCCCGGAATCTATCAGAGCCCTCACCTGGTATTGGACAAGCGGGACTCCTTGCCAGTCCAGCAAGGCCTTGGGATAACCCATGCGAGTCGACTCCCCTGCAGAGAGGAGGATGGCGCTGATGCGGGTGTGCGCCACGGGCTTCAATCAGCGTGAGAAAGGGATTTGGCCTTGGCCGTGTGCACCTTCTCCGCCAGATTTCGCAGATACTTCTTGGGCAGCATCATGGGCTGGCCGGTGCCGCCGAGACGCCACTGCACCACTTCCGCCATTATGCTGATTGCGATTTCGGCCGGTGTCCTTGCCTTGATATCCAGCCCTATAGGAGCGTGGATATTCTCTATCCTCTCCAATGGGAGGCCCCGCTTGAGAAGCTCCTCATATATCAGAATGACCTTGCGCTTTGAGCCGACAAGCCCTACGTAGCCCGCGTCGCTTCTAGCGGCGGACTCCAAAGCCAGATCATCGAAATTGTGGCCGCGAGTCGCGATTACAATAGCCGTGTTCCTGTTGACGGGGAAGTTTTCCAGGCCATGCGCATAACCGGCTACCGCTACCGCCTCAGCGTCCGGGAACCGTTCCAGGTTGGCGAATTCACGCCTGTCGTCCAGGACGAACAACCGCAGGCCCAGCATCTTGGCCAGAGGCGCCACGGACTTTGAAATGTGGCCACCGCCCATGAGTATCAGAGTAGCCGGCGATGTGTAGGCTTCGATGAACAGCTCGTCTCCCTGCTGTGTGGTCATATGCGCACATTTGCCCTGTTCCATCAATTCCCGCGCTTTTGCCTCCGCCAAGCTATCGAGCTGCGGATGGCCCACAGTGCCATGCGCGGCGCCGTCTTCCAGCATGATCAGCTTATTTCCAACCTCTTCCTCTTCCGGTGACTTGATGAGAGTAGCCACGGCCAGGGGACTGCCTCCGCCGTAGGCATCGACAATACGTCCGGCAAGCTGGGCGAAACGAGCCGCTTCCCGCACGGGCTCAATGAAGAAATACATGGTCCCGCCGCACACCAGACCGTCTCTAGCGGCAATCTCCTCGTTCAGGTAGTAGTCGCGGTATTCCGGCCCGCTGCCGTTTCGCAGGATCTCCTTGGCCGCAAACCAGATATCCCCTTCCACGCAACCACCGCCAAGGGTCCCTACCGCAGACCCGTCCTGTCGCACCAACAGCTTGGAGCCAGGTTTTTGAGGAGTAGAGCCCTTGGTATGGACCACGGTAGCAATGGCAAAGGGTTCTTCCCTCCGCGATAACTCAATAGCTTCCTTGAATACGGATTCCATCAGTTGCTCTTGCTAAATAGGATTAAACCTAAGCATATCAGGGCAACATTTGTTAAGCAATCAACGGGTTCTGAGATGTTCTGATAGAATGGCGCAACTGCAACCAGATTCTGTTGGTTAGGCAGTATTTGAATCCGGGGGGGCAATGTCTGCGTATAGAAATATAGACAGGCCTTTCACTCCTATGAGTTTGGGAACTGGCCGTGTCCTATGAACATCTAGAAGATGAGCAACTGGTTACCTTAGTTATCCAGCAAGACCAGAGAGGACTTGGCACTCTCTACGACAGGTATGGCAAAGCTGTATTTGGCTTTGTCTATCATCTCTTGGGTGACATAGGACACACCGAGGAGGTAGTGCAAGAGGTATTTCTAAGGGTCTGGCAAAGAGCGTCTACTTACCGTCCTGAACGGGGAAGGCTACAAACCTGGATCATGTCAATGGCACACCACAGGGCGGTAGACGAGTTGCGCAAACGCAGACGACTACAAGACATCCTGGAAACGGAAGCCAGGCTCACTTTGATGGACAGCCGGGCACAGGAAGATACGGCGGCCAAGGAGGCGGAGCAACGAGAAGAGAGTGAGATTGTACGTAAGGCATTGCAGTCCTTGCCGGAAGAACAACGCCAAGTGATCCAAATGTCGTACTACGAGGGTTACAGCCAGTCTGAGATAGCAGAGTTGCTGCAGCATCCACTAGGCACAGTCAAGACAAGAATGAGATTAGGAATGCAGAAGTTGAAGACAGCTTTAGCATCACTTCAGGAGATAACGTGACCAATAGTCATATAGAAGACCTGGCAGAAGCCTATGCCCTGGGAGCCCTGGAGGCGGAAGAACGCCTGATGGTGGAGGGGCACCTGGAGACGTGCTCCGAGTGTACTTCCTTGATCAGGGAACACCTAGAGGTCGCCGCCGCACTGGCGCTGGCCGTTCCACCTATGAATCCTCCTCATCATCTACGCGGACGGATAATGGAACAAAGCCTCCCTGAGGAACAAGCCGGCATGGAACCAGAATCCGCGGCTGCCGTCAGATCAGGCAGGAGCAGGACACGATGGGTTATCTCTGCAGCTTCCATAGCCGCGAGTGTGATGATTGTGTTCCTTAGCGGGATTGGCGTCTTGGTGCTCTCTCAGCAAAGCCAAGTGGAGAACCTGCAGAGCCAGATTGGAGACATGGAGATGCTGATAGATGAGGAGCGGAGCACCAGCCAAGAGCTCAGGGATAGGCTCAACGAGCAACGTCTAGCTACTTGGATCGCGGCGCTGCCCGGCTTGGAAGCCAAATCGATGGATAACACAGAGGAGGCGCCGTTAGCCGCAGGAATGCTGCTTGCCGATCCCGGCAAGGACTGGGCGTTCCTTGTAGCGCAAGGTCTGGAAGCGAGCATGGAAAATGAGCCTTACCACGTCTGGCTGGTCAACAACGGGACGCTGGTAAACGTTGGAAGGTTCAGCGTAGACGAATCAGGGTACGGCCAGCTGTTCATTCGACAGTCATTGCGGGATTTCGCCTGGCTGGGCGTAACCCGTGAGCCCTTGCCTGGAACAGTGGAGTCACCGGCCGTGCTGGGCGTAAGCCTGGAATAAGCTCATGCACGCACACCGAGGCGGAGAACGGAGCCTTGCCGCAGCTTGTCCGGTAGAGCAGCCTTGAAGCAGCCGGTTGCCGCCTAGACCTTTCTGTTCTTGGTTGTATACACGGGCAGCCCATCCACTACTTCCCAGGAGTAGTCGCTGAACATGTTGGGCCATTTTGCGATGGCTATTTCAGCAATCTGGGCAAATACCAACCTTATCTCTTCTTCGGCCCAAGGCGCCGTCCTCTGCTCAATGACGTGCCGCAAGGTGCGTATGTTGCAGGACCAGCCGATGTTGGTTGCTAAGCCAATGGGCGCAACGCGCCGCATCGCGGAGGTAATCTCTTTCTTCTCATCGAAGGAGTCCTTTTCATTGAGATCGAACAGCTCGGCAAGCTCAACCTGGAGCTTGCTGAGCTCCTCAAACGTCCTGGCGAAAATGGTCATGGCCTCTTCCGATTCTCTAATGGAGACCGGTGCATACCAGTCCAAGTCGGTCAATCGCACAAAGCGCAATGACTCCTGAGACATAGCGGTGCCCACTCTGTGTCGCACCAACTCGTGCGTGAAAACCCTACTGACGTCCGAGAAGAAGAAGTTGGCTACCCCGTGCTCCAACACCGAGCCGTCGCCCTTCTGGATGATGTTGGTCAGGTAGCTCTTGTTGGTTCTTCTAACCCGGGTCAAGTTAGGATTCAACTCTATGCCAAATGAACGGTAGCAGGCGCGGCCGTATACCTCGCTTATAAGCTCAATATCGGAGGGAGCATCCGACTTCCAATCGGGAACGCCCAAGTGGTCCAGAAGTGATTTCAACCCTTCCTGATTGACCTTGGATTCGCCTATTAGGAACACTTTAGGCTCAACGGTATTGCCCATTCAGATAGACCTCCAGCGTGTATGCACTCACTTGGAGATGGTATCTTAATCCGAGACTATAGCCAACGCTGAGACGTTGCTTTTAGTAGGACGTTTGCAATCCATTCAAGGCAGCGATCGGAGGAGAAACACACATGATTAGCTGTAGCAGGATGACTCCAGAAAACAGGGAGAGCGCTCTTGCTCTTTTGAGGTCCTTTCTCAACGAAGACGAGCATTACCTGGACAGCAGCGCAGCTTACGGTCACGGCGGGGACGCAGCGCTCCATGATGCCCTAGACCTTTTCCTGAATCGACCAGAGATGGGGTTCGTCTGGTTGGCCTACAAGGAGGAAGAGGCCATAGGGGTATGCGTTGTCAGCTACGCGATATCCACGTCCATAGGAGGAGTGGTGGCAAAGCTGGACGACGTGTTCATAGCAAGTGAGAAGCGGAGCGTCGGAGCCGGATCGGAAATGATCAGGCAGCTTAAAGATGAACTCCGTTCACAGGGTATACTCCGCATAGATATCGGCGTACACGTCAGAAACGGCGCGGGACGGCGTTTCTATGAGCGGCTGGGCTTCATGCCGCTCAATGAGGAGCGAATGGCTGCCCTGCTAACCAGCTAAGTTACCAGCAAAAGGGCCGGATTCTCCAAGAGTCGCTTCGCCTCGGCGAGGAACTTTGCGCTTTCTACCCCGTCAGAAACGCGGTGGTCAATAGAAAGCGTGACCTTCATCATCTGCCGCACTACCACCTGATCGTCGGCTGCCACCACGGGTCGCTTTTTTACGGCGCTGATCGCCAACGTAGCGGCCTGGGGAGGCAGAATGATGGCGCTGAATTCGTCGACGCCAAACATACCCAGGTTACTGGTGCTGAAGGTGCCTGTGTACTCTTCCTGGCGCAACCTACCCTGCCCTGCGCGCTCCGCCAGGTCCTTGGTTGCCTCGGCCAGATCCGTAAGAGACTTGTCCTGCGCGTTGACTATGGCAGGAACCATCAATCCCTGTTCCGTAGCAATGGCCATACCCAGGTGAATGTAGGGGTACGTCTCCAAGTAGTCGCCCCTATACGAAGCGTTCAAACCGGAATGTTTCTTCAAGGACTCAACGGTGGCCTTCAGGACCATATCGTTGACTGAAACCCGCCGGGCACCTTCAAACTCCTGGTTGATCTGGGAACGCAGGGCCATGGCATCCGTCATATCTATCTCAATGGTTATATAGAAATGGGGGGTGCCGTTCTTGCTCTGCGAAGTGGCCCGGGCTATGCCCTGCCTCATGCGGCTAAGCTCTACTCGCACTGGATCCCCCACTGGCGTAGGGGCCGCCGGTACGGCTGGGGCAGCGGGCGACGCGGAGGGTGCTTGGCCCGGCTCAAAGTTCAAAACATCTTCGCGGGTGATGCGCCCGCCTGGACCCGTACCCTTAACCTGAGACAGGTCTACGCCGCGTTCCTCCGCCAGCTTCCTAGCCACAGGCGACACTTTGACGCGCTCGCCATCAGAGGCGGGTTGTGCTTGGGATGCGGGAGCCGGCGTGGCAGCTTCAACGGGGGCCTCAGTCGAAGGGGCATCGGCGGAGGTCTCCGCCGGCGCTACATCCGCAATCAGCCCGTCTATATCCTCATCGGCACTGCCAATGATGCCTATGGGATGGCCAACGGGAACGGTTGCGCCTTCTGAAGCCAGAATCTTGCGTAGAAGTCCATTAGCCGTGGACTCCATTTCCACCACTGCTTTATCGGTCTCTATCTCAGCGACAGGCTCGCCACGCTTGACTTCATCACCCTCCGACTTGATCCAGCGGACAAGGGTGCCTTCCACCATGTCGTAACCCATCTGTGGCATCAATACCTGCGTAGCCAGAGTAGACCTCCTCTTCGGCCTATATGACAGGTCGAAATTGCAATGCTGTTTTAGCTTCCCAGCTCTTCACGAACGGTTTTTATGACGGAATCTTCAGTCGGCGCCACTAGGGGCTCCAGGCTCATTGAATACGGGGTAGGCACGTCTATGCCGCCCAGTCTGGCAACGGGCCCGTCCAAGTAATCGAAAACTTCGCGCTGGACGGCGCTGGCTATCTCCCCGCCGAAAGCGCCAGTTTGCCAGGCCTCTTCTAGCACCAGAGCGCGCCCCGTTTGCTTCACCGACTCAAAGACGGTCTCTTTGTCCCAAGGACGCAGGCAGCGAAGGTCCACCACCTCTACGTCAATGCCCTCTTCCGCCAGCTTCTCAGCGGCACGCAACGCTACGTTTACCATTCTGGAGTACGCAATGATAGTCAAGTCCTTTCCCGCTCGCTTGACATTAGCCTGTCCAACGGGTACCTCAAAGTAATCTTCCGGCACCTCTCCCCTTGTACTATACAAGAGTATGTGCTCTATGAATATCACAGGGTCTTGTTCCTTGCGCACCGATCGGAACAAGCCCAATGCATCGTGTGGGGTTGCGGGAATGACCACTTTCAGCCCCGGAACGGAAGCGTACCAGCCCTCCAGGTTCTGCGAATGTGTGGCGGCAAGCGCCGCGCCGCCGCCGGTAACGGTGCGAATGATGACCGGCACGCTGAACTGGCCACCGGACATATAGCGGATCTTGGCGGCGTGATTCACTATCTGGTCCAGGGCCAGCAGTGAGAAGTTGATTGTCATGATCTCGACTATGGGCCGGAGGCCCATCATGGCCGAGCCGGTGCCAATGCCCACTATTCCCGACTCAGATATGGGAGACTCGACGATTCTGCTGGGACCGAACTCGTCCAGGAAACCGGAGGTTACAGCGTAAGAACCGCCGTAAGGACCGATATCCTCGCCGATAATAAAGGCCCTATCATCTTCCCGCAGGGTCTCCCTGAGGGCCCGCGCCATGGCTTCTCTGTAGCTTATCTCAGGCATCTATTCCCTCTATGATAGTTGAGCATAGACGTTGCGGTACAGGGCTTCAGGAGCGGGAAATGGGCTCTCTTCAGCGAACACAATGCTTTCTTCTACCTCTTTCTCCACCTCTTCACTTATAGTGTCCAACTTCTTTTGAGTGGTCATCTTGCTGGACAAAAGCCATTCACCGTACTGGGTAATTGGGTCAAGCTTTCTGTACTCCGTCTCTTCATCCTTGGACCGGTAGAGTACAGGGTCGGCCATAGAGTGTCCACGGAACCGGTAGGTGCGTGCCTCCAAGAAATAGGGACCGCTGCCGGAACGCACGTGCTGCACGGCGGTCTCCATGGCTTCCCTAACGGCAAGGACATCCATACCGTCGACTTGGGCGGCGGCTATGCCGTAGGACTCAGCCATCTTGTGCAGCTGGGTATTGGCCATCGATTGACTCAACGGAATACCCATGCCGTAGAGGTTGTTTTCACAGATGAAAACCATGGGAAGGCTCCATAGAGCAGCCATGTTCAATACTTCGTGAGCCTCGCCCTCATTGAGAGCGCCGTCCCCAAAGAAAGTGGCCACCAACCTGTTGTCTTTCAAGTAGTTGAAAGCAAACCCCATCCCGGAAGAAAGGGGCAGATGCCCGGCGACAATGGCATAGCCACCGGCAAAGTTCAGCGAAGCGTCAAAGAGGTGCATGGAACCGCCCATTCCCTTGGAGCAACCCGTAGCTTTTCCAAAAAGCTCCGCCATCACCGCATTGGCCGACAGGCCCCTTGCCAGGGCATGTCCATGATCTCTGTAATGGGTGGTTACGTAGTCGTCCTTGCCAAGGGCATCGATTGCGCCCACGGCCACGGCCTCTTGCCCGATGTACAGATGCAAGAAACCCCTGATCTTGCCCAACATGTACTGTTCCGCAGCACGCTCCTCGAACACTCTGAGCAGCACCATCTGCCTGTAGAAGTCAACGAGGGTTGCCTTGTCTAACTGCTCCGCGACCTTGTAGGTAGTAGTCTTCATAGCGCCTTTCCACCTATATGTGAATAGCCTCTCCGTCCGCAGCGAGAGCAGCCTCTTTCAATGTCTCGGAAATAGTGGGGTGGGAATGGACCACCCAGCCTATCTCTTTAGTGGTGCCTTCCAGGTGCTGGCCCAACGACCATTCGGCCAGCATTTCTGTCACATCCGGCCCGATCATGTGAGCGCCTAGAATTTCGCCGTAGTTCTTATCGGCCACAACCTTGGTCATACCCTCGGCGTCACCAATGGCCAGCGCTTTGCCGCTGGCCTGGAAGGGGAACTTGCCAACTTTTATATCATATCCTTTCTCTTTAGCCTGCTGCTCCGTGAGGCCAAAACTGGCCACCTGGGGGTGGCAGTACGTAGCCCTAGGCATGAACTGATAGTCCAGAGGCAGTGAGTCCAAGCCGGCTATCCGTTCAGCCGTCATCACCCCCTGCGCCATTCCTACGTGGGCCAGCAGCATGATACCAGTAACATCGCCAATGGCATATACGCCCGGAACGTTTGTAGCCATTTGAGAGTTGACTTTGACAAACCCGCGGTCAAGTTCAAGGGCTATTTTGCTTGCTCCAATCTCTTCCGTATTGGCCTGGACTCCGGCCGCAATGAGCACCAGGTCACATTCCAAAGTGACGGCTTCTTCGCCTTTCTGGATCTCAAGGCTAATTCCATTCTTCTTCACATCCGCCTTGGACACCTTGGCAGACGTGTGGAAATTGATGCCTTGGCGAGTAAACGACCGCTCCAAGAGACGGCTGATATCTTCATCTTCGTTGGGAAGTAGATGAGGAAGCAGTTCTACTATTGTGACTTCCACGCCGTAAGCGTTCCAAAGATAGGCAAACTCCGCGCCGGTAGCGCCTCCACCCACAATTACAACTCTCTTGGGAAGTTCCCGTAGCTCAAGCGCTTCCCTGCTGGTAATGACCTGCTTCTTATCGATCTCCAGACCGGGGATGGAGCGAGCGCGGGCGCCGGTGGCAATGATGATGTTGGAAGCGGTGATCTTCTGACCGTCGGGGGCTATCTCCAGGGTATTCGCATCAGAGAAGGCGGCATGCCCTTTGATATGCTGGACTTTGTTCTTCCTCAGCAGAGAGGCCACGCCCTTGGTCAAGGTGTCCACCACCCGCCTGCTTCTGTCAACGGCTTTCCCAAAGTCGGCTTGGACGTTGTCCACGCTGATTCCGAAGGCTTCCGCCCTGTGGAAAAGCTCTAGAACCTCAGCATTCTTCAAAAGAGCTTTGCTGGGTATGCAACCCCAGTTCAAGCAAACGCCGCCCAGGGTGTCATCTCTTTCAATAACAGCAGTCTTCAGACCCAGCTGGCCGGCTCTTATTCCTGCCACATACCCACCCGGCCCGGAACCTATAATCGCAACATCGTAATCAGGCACTCGTCGCTCCGTCACCAAGATTTCGTCATAGTATAAGTTTGTTACTACCCGTAATGTCTAGAGTCTAAAGGCCTCGGCTCGGCCATCATAGAGAATAACTATAGGAGCCAAAGAAGTTATCAATGGCTCATAGGCAATTTACAGGATAACAGGTTAATTCTCAGTCCGCTTTGAGTAGATATTCAAAAATTGAGGCAAAATTGGACAGAAATCATGCCTGAATGACTAGCCTAGGCCGCGTAAATCTGGTATAAACTATTATGAATATTCCTGTATAAGGAGGAATCATTATGCAAGGTTATTGCGTTAAGTGCCGAGCATCAAGGGAGATTGGAAACCCACAGTCCATTACGATGAAGAATGGGCGCCCCGCCACACAGGGAGTCTGCCACACCTGCGGCACCAAGATGTTCAAGATTGGCAAAGCGTAAGTTTGACCAACTTGTCTAGAAGCGTACGGTATTCCTTTGACGCTTCTGCAAATGTTGGCCCAGGGCAGCTTAATCTGGCGTTTCAGGCTAGGTTGCCTTGGGCTATTCTTTTGGAAGGGTTGATACAACCATCTAAAGTTTGTTTCTCATGATTGTTGGAGTTCCTACAGAGACTTACCCTGCTGAACGCCGAGTGGCTCTTGTGCCTGCGGTGGTGCCCATGCTTTCTCGCATTCAGGTGGACACCGTCGTTCAAGCAGGCGCGGGCAAGGAAGCAGGCTTGCCAGACCAACTGTACACGGAACAAAGCGCTCGAATAGCCAACAGCCGTAAAGAGGTCTTTGATTCCGCCGATATTGTATTGCAGGTGCGCGGCCCCGGCGCCAACGCCGAATCTGGCAAGGACGACGTAGCGCTACTGAAACCAGGGCAGGTCCTCATTTCGTTGCTGGACCCTCTCAACTCCCCTGAATCAGCGCGAGAGTTGGCGGAAAAGGGTGTTACCGCATTTGCGCTGGAGATGGTGCCAAGGATCAGCCGCGCCCAGTCCATGGATGCCCTAACCTCCCAAGCTACTATCGTTGGATACAAAGCGGTCCTGTTGGCGGCTGAGGGTCTGAACAAGATCTTCCCAATGATGATGACCGCCGCGGGCACCATCACACCCGCCAGGGTCTTTGTGGTTGGTGCCGGTGTGGCCGGACTGCAAGCCATCGCTACCGCTCACCGTCTAGGAGCGGTGGTCCAAGGTTACGATATTAGACCCGACGTAAAGAACCAGGTGGAAAGCCTTGGCGCGAAGTTCGTGCAGATTGAACTGGAGACGGAAGGGGCCGAGGCTACGGGTGGATACGCTCAGGCCATGGGGGAGGAGTTCTACAAACGCCAGCGCGAGTTACTAGCAAACGTGGTGGCGGATAGCGACGTTGTGATTACCACTGCCGCCGTTCCCGGAAGGAAGGCGCCTATCTTGATAACGGAAGAGATGGTCAAAGCCATGAGCCCGGGCTCCGTGATAGTAGACGTGGCCGCTGAAGGCGGAGGCAATTGTGAACTGACCAAGCCGGCCGAAACAATAGAAGAGTACAACGTCACAATCATGGGACCAACAAACCTGGCATCCTCCATTCCGCTGCACGCCAGCCAGATGTACGCCAGAAACCAGCTTTCCTTCCTCCGCAACATAGTCAAGGATGGCGAGCTGAATCTGGATATGTCCGACCAGATCACAAGAGAGAGCTTGCTCACCCATAACGGTGAGGTGGTGAACAACCGCGTTAGGGAAATGCTGGGTATGTCTCCGTTCGACGACGAAGCAAAGAAAGAAGGGAGCGAGTCCTGACATGGAAATGGAGATATTCATATCAGGACTGACCATATTTGTACTCGCTGTCTTTGTGGGCTTTGAAGTCATCACCAAGGTGCCGCCCCTGCTGCATACACCGCTCATGTCGGGCGCCAACGCCATGTCTGGAGTTACCCTGGTCGGAGCCGTGGTAGCCGCGGGCGTGGAAGAGCCGGTAATAGCCAGCATTCTGGGCGTCATGGCCGTAGCGCTAGCCACGGTAAACGTAGTCGGTGGGTTCCTGGTAACCCATCGCATGCTTCAGATGTTCCGCAGGAAAGACCAATAATGACCATCGAAGCTAGCATAGTAAACCTCATCTACCTTATCGCCGCCGTCCTGTTCATCTTCGGGCTTAAGAATCTCTCCCATCCACGGACCGCCGTCAGGGGCAACATCATGGGCGCCAGCGGCATGCTCCTTGCCATAATAATCACGTTGTTCGATCAGCAGATAGTGCGGTTTGAGCTGATCATAGTTGGCCTCATCATTGGTGCGTCGATAGGAGTATTGCTGGCGACGAGGATAGCCATAACCTCCATGCCCCAGCTGGTAGCGTTGTTCAACGGCCTGGGTGGCGCTGCCTCCATGCTGGTGGCCGGCGCCGCTTTGGAGCAGGAGCTTTTCCAGGGAACGAACCTGGGACTACAGTTCGCAGTAGCTTCCGGCCTTTCCGCCCTCATTGGATCGGTTACTTTGCTGGGCAGCTTGGTCGCCTTTGGCAAGCTCCAAGGCCTCATTACAGAGTCGCCCGTTTTGTTGCCGGGTCGGCATGTTCTCAACATACTGCTGGGGCTAGTCACTGTTGGCTTGGTGATATGGCTGGCCATAGACCCCTCTAGCAGCATCCCGTTCTGGGCCCTGGTAGCGGTTGCGGCAGTATTCGGAATCACCCTGGTAATACCCATTGGCGGCGCGGATATGCCCGTGGTCATATCCCTGCTCAACTCCTATTCCGGCCTGGCCGCCGCGGCCACCGGCTTCGTTCTTGAAAATAACATGCTAATAATCGCAGGGTCGTTGGTGGGAGCCGCCGGCCTCATTCTGACCCGTATCATGTCCAAGGCCATGAACCGCTCTCTGACCAACGTTCTCTTTGCCGGCGTGGGCGCTGTTGCAAGCTCCGCGGCAGAGGCCGACGAAGTGTACGGCGGCAAGATAAAGGCGTCCTCGGCAGACGAAATAGCCATGCTGCTGGAAGACGCTCGGCGTGTCGTCATAGTTCCCGGCTATGGAATGGCGGTGGCGCAAGCTCAGTTCGCAGTGCGGGACCTGACCAATCTGCTGGACTCCAAGGGCGTGGAAGTTGAGTTTGCAATCCACCCGGTGGCGGGCCGCATGCCCGGTCACATGAACGTCCTGCTGGCCGAGGTGAACATACCGTATGAGAAGCTGCGAGAGATGGACGACATAAATCCCAGCTTTGAGCAAACGGACATGGTGCTGGTGATTGGCGCCAACGACGTAGTAAACCCCGTGGCCAGAGACATGGACGATCCCTCCAATCCAATAGCCGGTATGCCCATTTTGAACGTGGACCATGCGCGTACGGTAGTGGTAATCAAGCGCAGCTTGAGCCCGGGGTTTGCCGGTATACCCAACCCGCTCTTCTCCGCGGACAACACCTTGATGTTCTTTGCAGACGCCAAGCAGGCCGCGTTAGACTTGGTCTCCGCTGTAAAAGAGGCCTAACTCTCAGCAACTGGGGCGGATCTACTACGAATCTGTTGACACCAGTCCCTATGGGGTTTATCATGCAAATGCAATCGGCCTTTGGCTGATGTTTTGCTCTTTTGCACCTTAACAAGTGGATAGTGGAAGGAAGAAAGTAAGGTTATATGTGAGAGTTTGATCCTGGCTCAGGACGAACGCTGGCGGCGCGCTTAATGCATGCAAGTCGAACGG
>CAYVEN010000009.1:0-41277 GCA_964450505.1 uncultured Dehalococcoidia bacterium
ACGGCGCGGGCCGGGCGGCCCACCATGCGGCAGTGAAGGCCTATGGACATCATCTTGGGATGAGTGGCTCCTTCCTCGTAAAGCCTATCGAAGGCGCTGCGCATTATCTCGTAGAAATCGCTAGGCCGGGCAATGATCTCCTGGAAGAACTGGAAATCGTTCACCTCCTGGGTATAGGGAACAACCAGCCACTTCCTCCCGTTGACGTTGGTATAGAAAGGCAGGTCATCGGCGTAGGAATTGCAGTCGTAGAGGAAGCCGCCCTCCTCAATCAGCAGCTCACGGGTGTTCAGGCTGGGGGTTGCACGCGTGTACCAGCCCAGAGGGCGCTGGCCGGTGGTCTTGATGAACGACTCCACCGCTTTGTGGATGAGCTCCCTTTCCGTATCGCGGTCCATCTGGTAGTACGTCTCCC
Source organism: uncultured Dehalococcoidia bacterium (assembly GCA_964450505.1). Classification (GTDB taxonomy): domain Bacteria; phylum Chloroflexota; class Dehalococcoidia; order Lucifugimonadales; family QGNO01; genus DAOUJH01. The sequence goes on from CAYVEN010000009.1 coordinate 416, forward strand.
ACCTGTAGCCGTGCCCCACCAAATCATGGCCACGCTTGATGATTTCAGGGCCAACGTAGGGGTTGCGTTCCAACGCCAGAGCACAGCCGAAGAATGTGGCTCTGACGTTGTACTCCTGCAGAATGTCGAAGACGCGCCATACTCCGGCCCGGCTTCCGTACTCAAAGTTCGACTCCATGTAGAGGTCGCGCTGGCCGGGGTCGACCAGGGACGGCAGTTCGCCCTGGGGGTCGCCGTCCAGCACGGAGTACTCGGAGCCCTCTTCGTAGTTGACCACCACAGAAATCGCGATGCGGGCCCCGTTGGGCCACTCCACCCTGGGCGGGTTTGGGCCGTATCCAATGAAATCGCGTTCCGAGACCATAGCTCCTCCTGTTTAATCGTGATGCGGATGTTGCACCCCGCCCCTGGATGCCCGTCCCCGCATCAAGTGCGTGGCAGGCGTTACGGGCATGACGAAATGGGTCTGTCTAAGCCTGGGGTGGATACTTGTCTAGCCACCAGCGAGCAATGTCAATCCTGCGAGCAAACCAGACATCCGGTTTAGACGCGGCGTATTCCAGGAACTGCTTGAGGACGGCGGCCCGCGCCGGCTTCCCCACTATGCGGCAGTGCAGCCCTATGGACATCATCTTGGGATGGGTCGCCCCTTCCTCGTAGAGGAGATCAAAGGTGTTGCGCATAGCATCGTAGAAGTCGTTGGGATTGGACATGCCTCCCCGCCAGTACTTGACGTCGTTCACCTCCAGCGAATAGGGCACGACCAGCCACGGCTTGCCACCGACGCTGGTGTAGAAGGGCAGGTCGTCCGCATACGAGTTGCAGTCGTATAGAAAGCCGCCCTCCTCCACTACCAGGTCCCTGGTGTTGATGCTGGGACCGTAGCGGGTATACCAGCCCAGGGGGCGTTGACCCGTTGTCTTGGTGATGGAGTCCACCGCCTTGCGGATGGCTTCGCGTTCCGCGTCACGGTCCATATTAAAGTACTCCTCCCACCGGTAGCCGTGCCCCATCACCTCGTGTCCACCTTCCACGATAGCGGGGCCCACCTCAGGGTTGCGCTCCAAGGCCAGGGCGCATACGTAGAACGTGCTCTTGAGGTTGAACTGGTCGAAAATACGGAGAATTCTCCAGACACCGGCCCTGCTTCCATATTCATAGAAGGACTCGTTGGCCAGGTCGCGCTCTCCGGGAGGAACCGGCGACTGCACCTCCCCCATGCTCTCGCCCTGCGCGTCACCGTCCAAAATGGAGTATTCCGCACCCTCTTCGTAGTTGACCACCACGGAGATGGCTATGCGAGCCTTTCCCGGCCATTCCACCTGGGGCGGGTTGGCGCCGTATCCGATTAAATCGCGCTGGTTCATCAATTTCCCCTCCTATGCCATGCCAAAGGCTTTGCTAAAGAACTCCTTGATGTCTTCGGCGACCGGTTTGCCCATAGCGTACGTGGCGTGACCCACGCCCTCGTAGGTGTAGAAGGTGTGCCTGGCTCCGCATGTTTTCAGGACAGCGGCCAGCGCTACGGGGTTGCCCTCGTAGAGCATGTTTTCGTCCTGGTCGCCGTGGAAGAACCCCACCTCCGGTAGGAGAGACGCCGCAGCCTCTTCTCCCCGCTCCAATATCAGCATGCGGGTCCTGGTCACGGGGTCGTTGCCGGCAAGGGAGGCCACGGCCAGGTCATCGTCCGCCTCTCTGGGAATACCCCAGGCCTCGAGCAGGTCTCCCTTGAACTTGTGCGCTCGTATGACGCTGTCGAAATTGAGCGTGGCCTGCTGCAATGCCGCGGCGCGGATCTTGCCCAGAAGGGGGCCGGTGACGGCGCTCCACAGGGCGGAGCCTCCCAGGCCGCCGCCAAGCATGCCAATACGCTCCGAATCAACGTTGGCATCTTCGATCAGCGAGTTGAACAGGGCGGCGTAGGCAGCAGCCGCATCGGGTCTGCCCCAGGCGCTGCCCCTGGCATGCGAACCGGCCACGGCGATTCCCGCGTCGACCAGCGTCCTGATGAAGATGCTGTTCCCCTGGTCGTCCAGGGTGTCGGACGTGGATACGGCGTACTCTCCGTCACGGACATAGCCGCTGTTGCCGTGGCACTGGATCACGCAGGGCAATGGCGGGCCGGACGTGGTGTAAGACGACGGAGTGCGAAAGAAGCACCACTCGCCGCCGGATTTGAAGAAGACGGTCTGTGCGCCGTCTTCCAGCTGGGGAAGGGAGTCTGCCATGCTGCCTCCTTTGATAATAGACTACACGGGCGACATATTAGCAGATGATTGCTGAACAGTCCGAATCCGTCCGGCGGACGCTATTCCTACAAGGTCATAGCAATCAAGTGGAACGGGCTGTCCTCCGTACGTGCTCACGAAGTGCTACATTGATGTCCGTTTGGTATCCGCGACCGTTGCGAGCGCGGGCCTTGAACCAGGCGATGACGTCCGCATCCAGCCTCAAAGTAATCTGCCGCTTCACAGGTCGGTAGAAGACCCCGCGTCTAGCGTCGGCCCAGTCGAGAATCTCCGGGGCGTCGCTCGTGTCAATCTGTTCGTCGGACAGAACCTCTAGCGCCCGTATCTGCTCCTGAACGTCCGACGGCAATTCAGTAATGTCCTTCTTCATAAGTCTCCCTACCCCCGGTACCGGAACCGGCCTTCCACTCTGTCGCGGTTGAGCCTGCGGTTCAGATGCAGTCCTTCCAGTATGAACTCTGTGCCCGACGCAACCAACTCCGGGGAGCCGTCCGATTCCAACCGCTTCAACGCATCGCTGAGGCCGTCCAGCCGACTCCTGGCCTTGGCGTACTCCTTGGACGGAATCTCGCTGCCCGTTTCCATGACCGCCCCCTCATCGAACATGAGGACCAGCGGCTCCAGGTCCCTGACGTTGAAGTAACGGCTGAACACGTTGAGCACGGCTTTCTTGACCAGGTCTTCTATGATGCGAGGCTCCCTACCCTCCTCCACAGTCTCCAGCTCTATCTTGCCACTGGAAGAGGGTAGGATGAAGCTGAGGTCGCTGATACGGGGAGCGGATGACTTTTCACCGTTGAGCAAGGCGCGGCGCGCCGAGTTGCTCATCGCCGTCTCAAAGTTGGCTATGGAGACGCGCACGCTGACCCCGGAGCGCTGGTCAATGTCCGGGCTGCGCCTGGCCAGGGCGGTGACCTCCGCAATGATCTCCTTCATGTACCGCGGAACGGTGACCATCTCCTCTATCTCTCCAAGGTTTGCCCGCTCCTGCTCAGCTATTTCTATCTCCTCTTCAATGGCTCGCGGGTAGTGGGTGCGTATGTGCGAGCCGTAGCGGTCTTTGAGAGGCGTAATGATGCGGCCGCGGTTGGTGTAGTCCTCCGGGTTGGCGGTGGCCACAATGTAAATGTCCAGCGGCAGCCGGATGCGATAGCCCTTGATCTGTATGTCCCGCTCCTCCATGAGGTTGAACAGGCCAACCTGTATGCGCTCCGCCAGGTCTGGGAGCTCGTTTATGCAGAATATGCCCCGGTTGGTGCGGGGAATGAGCCCGTAGTGAATGGTAAGCTCGTCCGACAGATAGCGGCCCTCGGCGACGCGGATGGGGTCAGCTTCACCGATGAGGTCGGCTATGGAGATGTCCGGCGTGGCCAGCTTCTCTCCGTAGCGGTCGTCCCTCTGCAGCCAGGCTATGGAAACATCGTCTCCTATCTCGCGGCATTTGTCGCGGCAGGCGCGGCACACGGGCGCGAACGGGTTGCAGTTGATCTCGCATTCCGCTATGACCGGTATCTCGTCGTCCAGCAGAGTGGTCAGGGAGCGGATGATGCGCGACTTGGCCTGGCCGCGCTCACCGAGCAGGACAATGTCCTGACCCGCCAGTATGGCGTTCTGAATCTGAGGCACCACGGTCTCCTCAAATCCCACTATCTTGGGGAAGAGGGTCTCTTTGTTGCGGAGCTTCTTCACCAGGTTGCGCCTCAGCTCTTCCCTGATTGGCAAGACCTGGTATCCACTCTCGCGGAGGTCACGGATTGTCCTTGGCTTCTTCTTGACCGTCATCGGATTCACATCATACTACCGTCGCCACCACTGGCGAAAGCGGGCTTGGCGCTGCAAACACACCCGTCTTTCCCGCCCAGAGTTTACCCTGAGCGCAGCCGAAGGGTCGTACCCGCGCAGGCCCGTCCTCATGCCCCGACACGGGGACGGGTACCCAGAAGTGGCGGCGCAGCGGGGTGGTGTCATTCTGAACGAAGTGAAGAATCCAAAGCCGTTTCCGTAGGGGCGTCCCTTGTGGGCACCCAAGCGCGAAGCGCATAGCGGCGTCAAGCGTTATAGAAACCGGCCAGCCTCTCCAACGCGGCAGGGAACTCGTTTTCATTGAACACCAGCCGGAAAGTCCCCTGAGCCGGGCCGTCCCGCACGGTCATGATTCCGCAGTTGAAACTCTCCTGCAGCGTCTCAAGAACGCGTTGCTTGTAATCCGTGTCCGGGTTATCGCGCAGGTGCTCCCCCTTGGTCTCAAAAACCAGCACGTGAGGCACTCCGTTTTTTTCACCGCCAAGGGCCACGAAATCAGGCCAGATGCGTTCCTGCTTCCAGCCCCGCAGATAGTATTCCCCTCCCTGCCGGACGGCCACCCTGTGCCACCATTGCAGCGCCTTTTGTTCGTCGAGATAACGGGCGAAGTTGCGTTCCAGGTCGGAATCGAACTGCCTCGTGTATACGGGTTCAAACAGGCTGAGTTGCACTGGCATGCCGTCGTTCCTGCTCATCAGCCCGTCAGAGGTGGACACTGGTATTTCGTAGGATTCTTTCATGCGGAAATTGGGCTGTCCCGCCTGAAGGTCAAAACGGATTTCGCCTTTGCTCAGCTTGGCGCGAAATACGCTCTCCGCCTGCTTTTCCACCAAGCCTTTGACGTGTTCCTGCAGGGCATAGGCAAGATATGAGCGTCGGTCATAGATATGGTCGTCGTCGTCACCGGCGTCACGCAGCCTTTTCACCAAACCACCGGCGACACGGGCCGCCTGCCATGCGTTGGGCATTACGTCCGACAGCCGGCGGGCAAAATAAGATATGCTCACGGTTTTGTCAATGAACAACTCTTGGGGGGTGTAAAAAACTGTGGGAGTGTCTCCAACGTCCACCGCTGCGCTTTCCCGTTTGGCAGGATCCGGCAATGACCCTTTTGGATTAGGTTCCTCAATTGAAGCCCAATCTACGTGAGGCAGGATGTGACGCTGGTAGTCCAACTCTACCCAACCGCCGTCGTTCTTGTGCAAGACCAGCGGCAGGAATATGTCCTTGCCGCGGAACATTTCCCGCCTGGCGACCTGTATCCGGCGAAACTCCGCCGCCGTACCAAACACTTCATCACCCAGGCCGGTCAGCCCCTCCTGTTCCAGCCCGTTCTTCACCTGGGCCACTGCGTTTGCAACGTTGGTGTTACAGCAGTAGACGTAGCACTGGTCAAGGGCCTCCCGCCCGGTACGGCGGGCGTGGGGTTGGCGCATGACGCGGCCCACCAGTTGAGTCAAGGCCCGCTGCGCCTGGGTGTTGTCCAGCATCACCAGCAGGTAGGCAAAGGGGCAATCCCATCCCTCCATAAGGGCGGCTTTTGTGATTATCCAGCGCACCTGTGAATACTCTGACAGCAGGTCTTCGCGGCCAAGGTCATCCCGTTCCGACGACTTGACGGCAACCGCTTCGGCGGGAACCCCCAGGTTCTGTGTCAGGTACTCCCGCACGTCCTCCGCGTGGACGTGGTCGTTGTCTCTCTGGTCTCTACCGGTGCGCTCCACCCGCACGACGGCAATGGGCCGAATGTAGCGGCCCTCGCTGTGCTGAAGCGACTCCGCCTCCGTGGATAGCCGTTCCAACTCATCGCGAGCCTCGCTCAAAGTAACTTGCCATTCCGCGGTGGGATACGACGTCACCTGCACGGGGAGCTTGATCATCTCCTCGTTTTTGAGTTCCTGGCCGGTTATGTCCACAAGCAGGTTGCTAATGCCGCGGTTGGGCGTGGCCGATAGCTCTATGACCATGCGCGGGTCAAGACGGTTGACCGACCGCACAAACTCACGGTTGGCGTCAGCGCTGGCTGCGCCATACGCCTTGTGGGCCTCATCCAGCACCACCACGGGCCGGAGCATTTTGAACACGTTGAACAAGCTGTGCTTTACCGGGCCGTCCGGTGAGGTGAGCTCTAGGTCTGGATGATCTTGCAGCAGTTCGGCGTCTCCCAGGGCATTGTCGCTGTCTGGGAACAGCGTGGGGTAGCGTCCTGAGTCACGGAACATCCGCAGGAACTCCCTGCCCCTCTGACGGTTGGCGGCGGGCAGCATGAGCAGCATTATGCACATGTAGTTGTCCACGTCCGAGCGGGTGAAGGGGGTCTCCTTTTCCAGCAGCTTCACCCGCTCGCCGCTGTACCAGTCCAGCATCTGACGGTAGGGGTGCTCGCGGTTCTTCAGCGCCGCTTTGGTCTGCTCATAGATGGCGCGGGTAGGCGTGATCCACAGCGTCAGGCCTGTCTGCCGGTGGAGCTTTTGCAGCGCGGTCGCCGCCAGCAGTGTCTTGCCACCGCCGGTGGGCACTTTGAAGCAGGCGTGAGGGATGGGCCGCCCGGCGTCGTCCGTGCGGTCAACGTACGCGCCTGCGGTTTGCGCCACGCCGCCCGCGTTTCTGAGATTCTGCCAGGCGGTCTTGGGGTAGTTGAGCACGTCATCCGGTATATCCACTCCGGCTTGTAGCAGCGCTTCTACGCCCATGGCCGACTTTTCCCGCGCCTCCGCCAGCGCGTCCCTCCATCCGTCGAAGGCTCGCAGGGCTGCCGCCTGGTAGTCTTTGAGTTCCATTACGCGGACTCCACCGCGGGCCGGTGCATTTCATAGGGAATCTGGCAGAAGATGATACCCATTGGCGTAAGCTCGCGCTGCCCCATGTACTTGCCCGCTCCAAATACTATGGCCTTCTTGCCTTTCCCGCGGCTGTCCGCGCTGACGCGCTTGGCGCGGTCCTCGTTGAACATCGCCTCATTGCCCGCCAGGTAGTCGGCGCTGGGCTTGTACAGTAGATAGTAGTCGTGCGTGTCGCTGCTGTAGAACAGCCCGTCATCATTCCGACGCTCCAGGCAGCCCTCCCCGGCGGATATGCCGGAAGCCGTGTGCAGCAGATACGCCGCCAACTCAGAATACTCCGGTAGAGCATCTCCCGTTAGCATGCCCTCCAGCTCTATGGGGTCTCCCAGTGTTTTGTAGGTAAAGGAGCCGCCAAGCCCCTCACGCAGGGGACTGACCCGGGCTTCCGGGACACCATTTATGACGCGGCGGACGCGCTCCGCGGTGATGGTGTCAGCGTAATCCTCGCACTCCACAAGGATGAACTTGCGGTTACCTCCGTCCTCTTTGTTGAGAGCAAGAACGGCTTGGGCAGTGGTCCCGCTACCGGCGAAGGAGTCCAGAATGATGGAGTCTTCATCAGTTCCCATTTCATCAAGAGATTGATAGAAATGGGAACTCTTTGGGTTGTCAAATCGCATACCAAAAACGCGTAAATCCCTTTCAGATGCAATAGCATCTGTCCAATTGCTAGACAGTAACACCCCCTCACTCGGAGGTATCCAGTGTTCTACACCCTTGTTTTGTCCAGAAGTCAGATGTTTTCTCCGACGGATAAATCTGAGTTGTCTCCCTGTTTCATTCCAATATTGCTCAAGTGGAACTTCAGAATATTCTTGTAGATAGTATTGATAATTATTGACTGCCTCCACGGCAACCGATTCTTGCCACTTCCATTGGCCTCTTTCCGGCGTAACGCCCAACAACTCATACCGCATAGTGGGTCGGTCGGCGGCATTATGGAATCCCTTCCAATATCCGGTACTCGCCCTCTCCTCAGTAGTAGCTCGGTATACCGGATTTAAAAGAGCATCTCCTGATTTTGAATACAGCAACACACGCTCAAAACCTATAGCAAGACTCTTCATTCCACGTTCAGCAAACTGAGTGCTAATGTTCTTGTCGTATCTGCGGACAGCTATCTCATTCCTGTAGTTTTCTTCCCCAAAATTTCATCCATCAGCATACGCAGATGGTGCTGCTCATTGTCGTCTATGGATATGAAGATCACGCCGTCATCGGAGAGCAGTTCCCGCAGAAGGTGGAGGCGGGGCCACATCATGCAAAGCCACTTGTCGTGGCGCTCCAGGTCCTCGCCGTCAACCGGGCCGTTCTGCTTCAGCCACTCCTTCATAAGAGGGCTGTTCACGTTGTCGTTATAGCTCCAGCCCTCGTTGCCGGTGTTGTAAGGCGGGTCAATGTATATGCACTTGACGCGGCCGGCGTAGCGAGGGAGCAGCGCCTTCAGTGCGTGCAGGTTGTCGCCGTGGATGATCAGGTTATCGTCGACACCCTCCGGATTCAGCGAGCGGTCATTGTCCGGCAGCAGCGGACGGTAGGGGACGGACAGATGATGGGCGTAGATGTGCTGCTTGCCTTTGAACTCCAGATGGGGCATAGCCAACTCCTCACGTCAACTCGGTTGACGGCGTGATTATAAACCAAGCCAATCCCCGTTACCAAGAAGCTGTACAATGGTTGCCTGGCAAAACCCTGGTATGGATACCGTCATACCGCGCCCTAAGACCCCCCTGCCATCTCTCCCTTCCCCATCCCCCGCCTTCCCCTCTATCATTACCTGTATGAATACTTGTCGCCACCCTCAATCTCTGTTCATCAGCCCGGGAATCTCCAAGGAGCATCTTGTCCCCAAACCCGCAACGAAAAACGCGCCGTCTCCGGCGGTATTCTGCCCTGAGCTTGCCGGAGAACCTGCCCTGAGCCAGTCGAAGGAGATTCGTTTCTCACCTCAAAAAAATATTTGGTTCGTTTTAGCCTTGCTGCTTGACATAACGTTGGGAACGAATCCCCTTCTCACCCGGATTGCCCGCCCGCCCTCCGGGCAAGCGGAGCGGGGCAGCCTACACGGGGCTGCGGCGAAGCGGCTGCCCGCTATGAAGCAACGGTATTTAGGCACAAAAGTGCTTTTTATGTTGGCCATAACGCTGCTCTTTTCGCTGAGCTGCGGAGATGGGCTTTCCGAAGTGGAGGGCGTGGTTACCAGCGTGGAGGCGCGGTCCGTAGTGGAGGTGGAGCGGTTCACCATTGAGGACGAAGAGGGCAGAGCACTCACCTTCACCACGGAGGGGTTCATAGGCTTCACGACCTCGCATTTCAGAGAGCACATGATGCTGGCGGAGCCGGTAAGGGTGCGCTACAAGAAGGACGGCGACACCCTGATAGCGGCATTTATAGAGGACGCGGCCTAGATGACGCGCTGCAAGGCCTGTTCCAACTCCTCGTAAGAAGCAAAGCCGTCGAACTTGGCGGAGACCCGACTTTGAGCATCGATTACGAAGACCCACGGTTCGCTGGGCAGACCCCACTCTTCGAACGTAGGCGAGACTACGCCCTTGGTAACGTCGCTCCGCATCTCGTAAGGGTTGTCGAAAACCTCCACGTGGATGAAGTTAGCCTGTTCCCGGTAACTCTCCTTCAGCTCTTTGACCACATCCACCTGCGGGCCGCAGGTGGCCGAGGTGCAGAAGGCGGGAGTGGCAAAAGCAACGACGAGGGGCTTGCCGGCCTGCAGCGCTTCAGCAATGGTCATGGAATACAGCTCCGGGTCAGGCTCAACGTCCGAGGTAAGCTCCTCCAGGGCCACGCTGGAAGCGGTACGGTTCAGGCTGGCCGGGGCCGGAGAACCCAGAGCGGGCGTACTGCTCTCCTCGGATACGCGCATAACCATGCGCGCCAGCTGGCCTTCCGCAGCACCGTCTGCAGGCGAGACCTGTGCCAGCCACAAACCGGCTTTGTCGAACTCTATCTGCGCTGTGAACACCCCTCCCGGCCCGGCAGGCCAGGAGCGCCATCCGGCCTCCAATTCTCCCTTTTGGACGACCCTTCCATCCTGCTCGTGGGCCAGGGCCAGCGTCGCCGAGCCTGCTCTCACCGGCGCGTTGTTGGAATCGATAAGCGCGAAAACCACTCGATTGCTGCCAACCGATAGGTCGGAGGAGGCGAGGACGGTACGCAGGGAGAGGCTCACCACGTTGGAGGGAACGGTTGGCGTTGGCGTGACCGTAGCGGGCGAAGTGCAGCCGGTGAGAAGAAGCAGGCAAAGAGCCAGCAGAACAAACCCTGATAAAAAGAAACGGGATGAAAAGAGAAACGAAAGAAAGCGCATGCTAGCTCTTGGCTCTGTATATCTCCACTGAGGCGCCCTTGGAAGTAACTCCAGATATGGGAGGCGATAGCTTTGTCACCCTAGTCCACACTGCCTCTACCGGGAAGGAGGCAAGGACCCTCATCGCAATCGTTTGCGCTACCGCCTCCAACAGGTTATACGTTTCATCCTGGACAACGGCTTTCACCGTCTGATACAAGTCGGTGTAGCTGACGGTGTCGTTTAGACTGTCGGAATCGCCGGGCCTACTGAGGTCAAGGTAGACGCTCAAGTCCACCTGGAATTGCTGGCCCAGGCTCCGTTCCTCCGGTCTCACCCCGTGAAAACCGTAGAAGGAAAGCCCCTCCAGCAGGATGCGGTCTTGCCCTTTACGGTCGGCCATTGCAGGCAGAGTATAACACGTGATGCGAGCTATAATTGGCTGACACTGCATCGACGAGGTACAAAGTGGCTAGAGAGCTTCGCGTTATAGGAATAGAGGGCTTGCCTGAGATCACGCCCGGGATGGAGCTGGCCTCCCTGATAGTGGAGGCGGCCCAAGGTCAGAAAACACCCCTAGAGCAGGGCGACGTGCTGGTAATCACGCAAAAGGTGGTCTCCAAGGCGGAGGGCATGCTGGTGGACCTGGAAACCATCACACCATCGCACCTCGCCCAACAGTGGGCCGATGAGTACGGCAGGGATGCCCGGCTGATAGAGGTGGCTTTGATGGAGAGCCGCCGCGTATCCCGCATGGACAGAGGCGTCCTCATCACGGAGACCGTTCACGGGTTCTACTGCGTGAACGGCGGCGTGGACGCCTCCAACATACCGGGGGAAAACATGGTCGCCTTGCTCCCCAAAGACCCCGATGGCTCAGCGGCGCGGATAGCGGGCGAGGTCAGGGAGCTTACCGGCCTTGACGCGGCGGTGGTGATCACGGACTCCTGGGGCAGACCCTGGAGGGACGGCATTACCAACATAGCCATTGGGTCGGCGGGCATAGCGCCGCTGCGAGACTACAGAGACTCTACAGACCCCTACGGGTACGACCTCCAAGTGACGGCGATGGCCGTGGTGGACGAACTGGCGGCCGCAGCGGAGCTGGTGATGGGAAAGGTGGACATGGTGCCAGCCGCGATAGTGCGGGGCTACGAGTACGCCGCTTCCACAAGCGGTGTCAAGGAGCTTATACGCCCCCCCGACCGGGATATCTTCAGATAGCTACCCCGCGTTCATCAGGTGTTTGTCCAGAAAATCGGCTATTGCCGTATAGGCTTTTATGCGGTTGTGCTGCTTGACGATGCCGTGCCCCTCATCCTCAAAACGCAGGTACTCCACGGAACCGTTCCCCCGTTGTATAGCATCCACCATCTGCTCCGTTTCACTGATGGGAACACGCGGGTCGTTGGCGCCGTGAATCACTATCAGCGGCACCTTGATCCTGTCCACGTAGTGTATGGGTGAAATGCGTTTGAGCAGCTCGCTGTCCTTCTCAGGATCGCCGTATTCCGCGGCGCGATGTGTGCGCCTCCAAGGGCCGGTATTGGCGAGGAAGGTCTGGAAGTTGGCTATGCCGTACAGCTCGGCGGCGGCTCCCCAGGAATCGGGATACGCAGTGATCGCGGCCAGGGTCATGAAGCCGCCGTAGCTGCCGCCCATCACCGCTATGCGCTGAGGCTTGGAGTAGCCGGAGTCAACAAGCCATTTAGCGGCGTGGTTCAAGTCGTTCACCGCATCCATCCGCTTCTCCACGTCATCCAGATGCTCATAAGTCCTACCGTAGCCCGTACTGCCCCTGACGTTGGGCACAAGCACGCCGTATCCTCTGTAAGCCAGGTACTGCACTACGGGACTGTAGACCGGCCTAGACTGGCTCTCCGGCCCGCCATGGACAAAGACCACCACCGGCAGGTCTCCATCTTTAGCGGCATGGGACGGCAGGTAGAAGAAAGCCGGTATGTCATGACCGTCGAAGGTTGGATAGTGGATCAGGGACGGCTCGGTGAGTGTTTCGGGAGCTATGCCCGCCCTGGGACTGTGCGTCAGCCGACAGGCCTGCGCCGTTTGCCCGTCCACCAACCAGACGTCCGAGTTGACGGTGGCGCCGACTGCCGTTACGGCCAGGTCAGCTCCGTTGGGCGACCACGACATGTCAACAATCTGTCCCTGGGGCAGGCCTTTCACCCGCTCCGAACTGCCGTCTTCCAAGGAGAGTATGGTGGCTTCCGAGTACCCGTCCGCATTCACGGAGAAAGCGATGCGCTCCGTCTTGGGTGAGTAGGCCATGAGCTCCACGTCCCACTCTTCAGAATGGAGGTAGGTCATCTCGCTTGAATCCAGGTCAATGCGGGCTAGACCCTTCCACTCTCCATCATGGTCTGCCAATAGATATATCCCTTTGCCATCGGAGGACCATACCGGCGAGGAGTAGGTACTGCGCCCCCCACCCGCGGTGATAAGGCGGGGCCTTGCTCTTGAGGCATCCAGGGGCAAGACATAAAGCTCGTTGTAGTGGTTGATCACGGTGCGGTTGATGAGCATCGAACTGCCGTCCGGCGATATGGCGCCCGCCAAGTTGGCGCCGTCATGCTCCAGGAGCATCTGGACTTCGCCCTTGGACAGACGGTTCTCGTAGATGTCGAAGAAAGCGGAGTGTCGACGGTTGGAGGCGTAGACGAACGACGTACCATCGGGCGCCCACGCTCCGGGCGTATGAATGGCCTGTGGATTGGCGGTCAGCGGCTTAATGGACTCCCCGTTGCCGGAGAGCAGGTATAGCTGCTGGCGTTCGTCGCCCCCCGAGTCCATGCCAAAGACCGTCTGCTCCGAGACAGGGGAGTTGAACAGGGTCATCACCCTTTCTGCGTAGACGGTAAGCTGGTCCGGCCAGCCTCCATCGACGTCCACGGCCCAGAGCTGGGGCACGCCGGTGATATCCCAGAGAAAAAGCACCCGCTGGCCATCGGCGGAGAAAGCGGGAGACGAGGCACTGCGTACGGTTAGGAACCGTTCGAATTCGTAGGACATCTGCGGCCTCCTCAGGAGTCTTGTTGGGTAGAGTATATATCTCTCTGCAAGGGGCGCAGAGCCGTGCGACAGGAGAAAAAAGAAGAGGGCCCGGAAGTCCGGGCCCTCTTTCTTACCTCAATCTGGAGTGGTCTCCAGATGGGTTAATGAGCTGCTGCATAAGGTACTACTCATCGGCATCACCTCCTTGTGTTTCAAACCACACCACCAAGACTGACTCCTAGTATAGGGAGAGATTTTGACCATGTCTAGGGGTTCTCCACGTTCTTCTACGGATTGTATTGCGTCTTGCGGAGAGAGTTGCTATCCTATTGTCCTGCTCTCTGGTGGTTAGAGCGGGGTGGAACCACCCGTTCCCATCCCGAACACGGAAGTGAAACGCCCCAGCGCTGACGATACTCTGCTTGCAAGGGCACGGGAAAATAAGCCATCGCCAGAGGGCTTATTTTTTTGCCGATTTTCAAGACGGCTCACTGCCAACGGTTTCTCGCGCCTTCCGCTTTCGTAGAGAGCATACATCTGGTAAATTTGATACGTCATTGCTGGGGAATAAGCTTCTACAAGCTAATTCCCTTTACAGCTAAGAAAGCGTCTGGCTATAATATAAGCCTAGACAAGCAACATTCCTTGTTGAAAATGGTGTGAAATTGTCCTTCTCTGTTGAACAAGCTTCCCAACCCACCCAGCCGGATATGGGGCAACTACTAGAAGAATCTTCCTGGTTCAAAGAGTTGCGTCGCGGCGACGTGGTCACGGGCGAGGTGATGTATGTTAGCCAGGATGGCCTCCTGATTAACATCGGTCATAAGTCGGAGGGATTCATACCCGTCCGGGAGATGAAGACACTCTCGGATGAGGAAGCCGGCAGCTTCAAGGTTGGCGACGAGGTCTATGCCTACGTCCTGCGCCCCGATAGCGAGGAAGGCCAGGCAATCCTGTCCATGGACAGAGCCAGAGGCGAGAGGGGATGGAAGGTGCTGCAGGACCATTTGGACGCCGGCTCCACTATGGAAGGGACCATACGAGGATTCAACAAGGGGGGCGCTGTTGTGGACGTGGAGGGCGTACAAGGTTTCGTCCCTCTATCGCAGCTTGCGCCGATTGGCAGAGGAGCGGACATAGACCAGGAAGAGGCGCTGGCAAAACGCATAGGCGAGACAGTAGTCCTACAGCTATTGGAGTTGAACCGCCGGCGGAACCGAGTTGTGCTATCTGAAAAGCAAGCGCTGCAACAGCGGCGCGACCAAGAGAAAGACCGGCTGCTCCAAGAGTTGAAGGAAGGCGAGGTAAGAACGGGCGTGGTTTCTGGAGTATCCGATTTCGGAGCTTTTGTGGACCTCGGAGGCGCCGATGGCTTGGTGCATATATCGGAAATGTCCTGGGAACAAGTCCAATCGCCTTCGGACATCGTATCAATAGGCAGCCAGATAGAGGTCTACGTACTCAAGGTAGACCAGGAGACTAGGAAAATAGCGCTAAGCCTGCGCAGGCTGGTGCCTGAACCGTGGCAGACCGTGACACAAAACTACGAAACCGGTCAGATTGTGCAGGGAGTGGTCACAAGCTTGACGAACTTTGGCGCATTTGCTCGAATAGAAGGCGCTATAGAGGGGCTGATCCATATTTCGGAGCTATCCGATCGAATGATAAGGCACCCAAGGGAGGTAATAAACGAGGGTGACGAGGTTACCCTAAAGATAATCAAGATGGAGCCTGAACGGCGCAGACTGGGGCTCAGTTTGAAGCAGGTGGAAGAAGAGTGGGACGGAGTAGAGACCTGGTCTTCCGGTGAATAGCGTATTCATATCCCTGCTTATGGAGCTATCTAATGGCGAGTAGATTCGAAAAATTCTCAGAGCGAGCGCGGCGAGTCCTCTCACTGGCCCAAGAAGAGGCCCAGCGATTCAATCACAACTACATCGGCACCGAGCACATCTTGCTTGGGCTGGTCAGGGAGACCGACGGGGTAGCGGCCCGCGTGCTCTCCAATCTTTCAGTTGAGCTTAGCAAGGTGCGCTCCGCCGTGGAGTTCATCATTGGCCGCGGCGAGCGTTCCGCCAGTGGAGAGATAGGTCTTACTCCCAGAGCCAAGAAGGTCATAGAGCTTGCAGTGGATGAGGCCCGCAGGCTAAACCACCACTACATAGGCACCGAACATCTACTCATAGGTCTGATGCGTGAGGGAGAGGGCGTGGCTGCCGGAGTGTTGGAGAGCCTGGGAGTCAGCCTGGATAAAGTTCGCGCTGAGACCAGCCGGATACTCAGCCAGAGTGTAACGCAGGGCACACAATCGGGCGGCCGTACAAGCAGCCGCACGCCCACGCTGGATCAGCTTGGCATAGACCTGACCAACATGGCGCGGCAAGACAAGCTGGACCCCGTGGTGGGTCGCAACAAAGAGATACAGCGCGTTATACAGATCCTGAGCCGCCGCACAAAGAACAACCCCGTCCTGATTGGCGAACCCGGTGTGGGCAAGACGGCCATAGTTGAAGCCCTAGCACAGCAAATCGTCAAAGGAGACGTCCCGGAAAGCCTGCAAAGGCGTCGTGTAGTTACCCTGGACATGGGTGTACTCGTGGCCGGAACCAAGTATCGCGGAGAGTTCGAGGAGCGGCTCAAGAAGATCATCGAAGAGATAAAGAGCTCCGCGAACTGTGTCCTTTTCATAGATGAAATGCACACAATGGTGGGCGCAGGCGCCGCAGAAGGAGCCGTCGACGCGGCCAACATACTGAAACCGTCACTGGCCAGGGGCGAGCTGCAGTGCATAGGCGCTACCACGTTGGACGATTACCGTAAGTACGTGGAACGCGACCCCGCGCTGGAGAGGCGCTTCCAACCGGTGAGCGTGGAGGAACCCAGCGAAGAGGAAACGGTCGAGATCCTCAAAGGTGTGAAGGAGCGGTACGAGAACCACCATCACCTCACCATAACCGACGACGCTTTGGAAGCTGCGGCTCACCTTTCCGCTCGGTATATTGCCGACCGATTCCTGCCGGACAAAGCGATAGACCTCATAGACGAGGCCGCCTCCCGCGTTCGGATCAACTTCAGCACCCCGCCGCTGGGCATCAAGGAAATGACCATGATGCTGGAGAGCGTCCGCAAGGACAAGGACGAGGCCCTGGCTGGTCAGCAGTACGAATACGCCGCGGAACTGCACCAGCGAGAGCAGACGCTTCGCACCAAGCTGGAGGAAAAGGAGAAGGGCTGGCAGGAAGAGACGCAGCAAGAAGGCAACCAGCCCGTGGTTACGGCAGAAGAGGTAGCGGAGGTTGCCAGCATGTGGACTGGCATACCTGTCACCAGACTGGCAACGGAAGAGAGCCAGCGTCTGCTCCAGATGGAAGAGGCGCTGCACAAGAAAGTTGTGGGACAGGACGAGGCCATTGTATCGGTGGCAAAGGCGGTCCGCAGGGCGCGCGCCGGTATGAAGGATCCGCGCCGGCCCATAGGAGCATTTCTTTTCCTGGGCCCTACAGGTGTCGGTAAGACCTACCTGGTGAGAGCGCTGGCCGACTTCATGTTCGGCGGCGAAGACACCATGATCAGGCTGGACATGTCGGAGTTCATGGAACGGCATAGCGTGGCGCGCCTGGTGGGCGCTCCTCCGGGATACGTGGGCTACGACGAAGGGGGCCAGTTGACCGAGGCCGTACGCCGAAAGTCCTACTCCGCCATCCTTCTGGACGAAATAGAAAAGGCGCACCCCGATGTGTTCAACATCCTGCTGCAACTATTCGATGACGGGCATCTGACCGATGCCAAGGGTAGGAAGGTGGACTTCCGCAACACCATAGTAGTCATGACCAGCAACATAGGCTCCGACCTGATCAGGCGTGACAGCCACATGGGGTTCTCCATAAAAAGCGCGGACGAGGAGCAGACCTCCAAGCAAGCTTACGACCGCATGAGGGACAAGGTCATGGATGAAGTCAAGAGGTTCTTTAGGCCTGAGTTCCTCAACCGGATCGATGCCTCGGTTGTATTCCACGCCTTGGACAAGGAGCACATCATCCAGATAGTGGAGCTAATGCTCCGCGACGTCGGCAAGCAGCTTCTGGAGAAGGGCGTCTCCATGGAAGTCAGCCAAGAGACCAAGGAGCTTCTTGCCGAGACGGGCTTTGATCCCAACTTTGGAGCGCGCCCTCTGCGCCGCAAGATCCAGGACCTAATAGAGGATCGGCTCTCCGAGGAGTACCTGGCCAGCAAATTTGGCCCCGGCGATACCGTTCACATAGACGTGCGGGACGGTGAAGTAGTCCTGCGGGTGGACGCTCCCGTGGCGCCCTCGGTGGAATAGACCCGGCAATTCCCTCCCGCCATCCTGAATCCAGCAACGGAAGAATCCCTGGCGCTTGCCTACTCACAATCGATGACAAGTCGGTCATAACTGCTTGACCTAAAGCCGTCACAACCTGCCTTTTACCTATTACGAGAAAGGCCACACCCTGCTACAATGCGCCACTGATAAAGGGGGCGTCTGCTGAACAGGAACAAGCCAAGAAAAGTCTTCGTGTGCGAGGGGTGTGGCGCTCAATCCGCCAAGTGGGAAGGCCGCTGCTCGCAGTGCGGTGAATGGAACACCCTGACCGAGACCTTGCTCCAACAAACCAAGCGCCATTCCCGGGTCGCCGACGGTCCATCCCGGGTCGAAGAGCTATCCAGCATTAAGCTAGACCTAGAACAGCGGCTGCACATGTCGTTCCAAGAGTTCAACCGCGTCCTGGGAGGCGGGCTTGTGCTAGGGGCAATAGTGCTCATGTCCGGCGAGCCGGGTGTAGGCAAATCAACGCTTCTGTTGCAGACCTCCGCGGCGCTGGCGGAGCAAGGCCATAAGGTCTTGTACGTTTCCGGAGAAGAGTCTTCCAATCAGGTGCGCATGCGCGCCCAGCGGCTCAATCTGCCTGGAAAGGGTGTCTATTTCCTGTCGGAGACACAGCTGGAAGAGGTCATTTTAGAAATGGACGGACAGAGGCCGTCGCTGGTAGTGGTGGACTCCATCCAGACAATGACCACGGGAGAAATAGCGTCCGCGGCGGGAAGCGTGGCCCAGGTAAGAGAATGCGCCCGGCTGATCACGGAATGGGCCAAGGAACACGCCGTACCCGTGCTGCTTGCCGGGCACGTCACCAAGGACGGCACCGTGGCCGGGCCCCGCACCTTGGAACACATGGTGGACGTGGTGCTCAACCTTGAAGGCGACACCATGGGGATGTACCGCATTCTGAGAGCGGCCAAGAACAGGTTTGGCCCCACCAATGAAATAGGTGTTTTCCAGATGGGACAACTCGGCTTGGAAGAGGTTACGGAGCCTTCCCTGCTTTTCCTCTCCAGCAGGCGCACGGATGTCCCCGGTTCCACCGTAACGGTGACCATGGAGGGAAGCAGACCTCTGCTGGTGGAGGTGCAGGCGCTGACCAACCTCACCGTATTCCCGCAGCCAAGGCGTACAGCCAGCGGTGTGGATTTCCAAAGGCTGCTCCTCATAGCGGCGGCCACAAGCAAGCGGTTGGGCATTCCGTTTGGCAACCAAGACATTATAGTGAACATACCGGGTGGATTGAGGGTGAAGGAGCCGGCCGTTGATCTGAGCGTGGCCCTAGCGCTGATATCCAGCTTCCGAAACGTGCCATGCGACCCTTGGACAGTGGCCATCGGCGAGATAGGGCTGGGTGGCGAGCTGAGGGGTGTGCCACATCTGGCAAGACGGCTATCCGAGGCGGAGCGGATGGGCTTTCGCTGTGCCATTGTGCCCTGGGTACAGTCCACGGAGGCAAAGGACAGCGGCATTGAACTGATTGCCGCGGCCACTCTAGGTCAGGCGGTGCGCCAGATGTTGCCCGGCGCGCGCAGAGTTGCAGAGGAGATGCGGGAGCCGGAGACGGCTGAGAACCTCGGAATGGAAGAGGACGTTGCCCTGTTCCAATAGACGGCATTAGATGAACGTGCGATTACAGCATATCAACGAGGTGTGGCAATGAATGTATCTCTACTCTACTTAGACGATTGCCCCAACTGGGAGCAGACGCTGGCGGATGTGAGAGAGGTCCTTGCCGAATATCACGTGGATGCAGACGTGGAACTAATACGAATCTCTTCACAGCAGCAGGCGGAAGAGATGGAGTTTCTAGGCTCACCTACAGTGCGTGTGGAAGGCATGGACGTAGAGCCGGACATCCTGGAATCCGGTTTCAACTTGGAATGCCGGGTCTACTGGATAGAAGACGACCCTCTTTGCAGGCCGCCAAAAGAGTGGATAGCAGCGGCCGTAGAGGTGGCCTTGGAATAGGGGCGTTTGCCCTGCCCAGCTTTCTTGACGGCGCTCGGCCATGAAGATATACTCTATGTCTGAGAGTGCTCGGATTTGCAATGTTTGCTTATCAGCGACTCAAGTCAGGGATGGCTTGAGTCGCTGTTGGGTGAGGAGGGATGAAGCTACGTGCCCGAGTGGCGCAATGGTAGCGCAACCGATTTGTAATCGGTAGGTTGGTGGGTTCGAATCCCCTCTCGGGCTATAACCTGCGCATTTCCTTTGCGCCCCGTATTGGTGGCATGTTACACTGAGGCGCTTTTGGAGGGGTGGGTGAGTGGCTAATACCACCAGACTGTAAATCTGGCGCCCGGAAGGGCTTCGCAGGTTCGAATCCTGCCCCCTCCACCATAAAGTAGTAAGAGTTATAATGGGCAAGAGCCCACATAGCTCAGTAGGCAGAGCACGTTCTTGGTAAGAACGAGGTCATCGGTTCGAATCCGATTGTGGGCTCCACCAGGAGGAAAAGTAAATGGCAAAACAGAAGTTTCAGCGCACTAAGCCGCATATAAACGTGGGAACAATAGGTCACGTAGACCACGGTAAGACTACGTTGACATCAGCTATCACACAGGTGCTGGCTAAACACGACACCGGTACGGCGTACCGCGCCTTCGATTCCATAGACAACGCTCCCGAAGAGAAGGCGCGCGGCGTGACCATAGCCATAGCCCACATTGAGTACGAAACCGAGACCCGTCACTACGCGCACGTAGACTGCCCAGGCCACG
Organism: uncultured Dehalococcoidia bacterium; assembly: GCA_964450505.1. Classification (GTDB taxonomy): domain Bacteria; phylum Chloroflexota; class Dehalococcoidia; order Lucifugimonadales; family QGNO01; genus DAOUJH01. The sequence continues at coordinate 20,692 of CAYVEN010000009.1, forward strand.
CCGACTACATCAAGAACATGATCACAGGCGCGGCTCAAATGGACGGCGCCATCCTGGTAGTGAGCGCGCCGGACGGCCCCATGCCGCAGACCAGGGAACACATCCTACTCGCCCGGCAGGTGGAGGTCCCGCGAATCGCCGTCGCCTTGAACAAGGTCGACATGATGGATGACGAAGAGCTCCTGGAGCTCGTTGAGTTGGAGGTCAGAGAGCTGCTCTCCCGCTACGATTTCCCCGGAGACGATATACCCATAGTGCGTGTTTCCGCTTTGAAAGCTCTGGAAGGAGACGAGGAAGCGGAGCAGGGTATCCTGGAGCTAATGCAGGCGGTCGACGACTATATTCCACTGCCGGAGCGCCCGCGCGACCAGCCCTTCCTGATGCCCGTGGAAGACGTGTTCGGTATCAAAGGTAGAGGTACCGTGGTCACCGGACGCGTGGAACGCGGTGTGGTAAAACCCGGCGATGACATAGAGATTGTGGGGCTTGTAGATACCCGCAAGACCGTGGTCACAGGCGTGGAGATGTTCCACAAGCTGCTTGATGAAGGCGAGCCCGGAGACGCCGTGGGGTGTCTGCTGCGCGGTGTGGACAGGGAAGACGTGGTGCGAGGCCAAGTGCTGGCCAAGCCAGGCAGCGTAACGCCGCACACAAAAGCCCTAGGCCAGGTCTATGTACTGACCAAGGAAGAAGGCGGACGTCACACCCCGTTCTTCAACGGCTACAAACCTCAGTTCTACATAAGGACTACGGACGTTACGGGAGAGATTGAGTTGCCCAGCGGCGTTGAGATGGTAATGCCGGGCGACAACATTGAAATGACCATCAAGCTGATCTCACCAATAGTGCTGGAGAACGGACTGCGGTTCGCTATACGTGAGGGCGGCAGGACCGTAGGATCTGGAGTGGTCACCAATATCGTAGAGTAGGGACATGGCCAAAAAGAGAACTGAAGCTAGGATAATCGTCACACTAGCCTGCTCGGATTGTCGTGAGCGGACGTACACCACGGAAAAGAACCGTCGCAACGACCCCAACAGGATGGAACTGAACAAGTTTTGCCCGCGCTGTAGAGGCGCGCGTGCCTATAGGGAAGTGAGATAGCATGGCAAGGCCCATCCTGAGGCGGCAGTCTCCCTCAGAGGCGTCGAGGGGCGGACTTTTCCGCTTCTTCGGCGAGGTCATAAGCGAGCTCAAAAAGGTCACCTGGCCTACTCCTCAGGAGACTGTCAGGCTTACCTTGCTGGTGATTGCCGTATCCGTAGTAATAGGCACAGCTTTGGGCCTGATAGACATTGTATTCACTGAACTGCTGGATATAGTCCTGTCTTAGCCACTGAGAGAACCGGCATGACATCCAAGACCAAGCAAGCACAGACCGATACAACACAACCTCGCTGGTATTTTGTCCACACCTACTCAGGCCAAGAGGAGCGGGTCAGGAAAAACCTGGAGCAGCGCATTACCACCATGGACGCCCATCACAAGATCGCCCAGGTGATCGTCCCCACCGAAGAGGTGGTGGAAATAAGGGAAGGCAGGCGGGTTCCCAAACGGGTGCGGCTCTATCCCGGCTATATCATGGTCCAGATGGACATGGATGATGAGAGTTGGCATATAGTACGCAACACACCCGGCGTCACCGGCTTTGTGTCTTCCGAAGACGAACGTGACAAGAGGCCCAAGCCTGTTCCTCTGGAGCCTTGGGAGGTGGAGAACATCCTACAGCAGGTGGCATCGGAGACGCCCAAGGCCAGAGTGGGCTTTACCAAGGGGCAGAGCGTTAGGATTACGGACGGCCCCTTTGCCGACTTCATTGGAGTGGTGGACACCATAGACACCGACAAGGGAAAGCTTAACGTCCTAGTGTCGTTCTTCGGCAGGGAGACACCGGTAGAGTTGGACTTTCTACAGGTAGAAAAGCTTTAGCGTGTTGCAATAATGGCAAAGAAGATAAGAGCAATCATCAAGTTGCAGATACAGGCGGGACAGGCAACGCCCGCTTATCCCGTTGGTCCCGCCTTGGGCCAGCACGGCGTCAATATCATGGGTTTCGTGAAGGATTTCAACTCACGAACCGCCAACCAGGCGGGCAGCATAGTCCCGGTTGAGCTAACCGTATTTGAAGACACCTCCTTTACTTTCGTAACCAAGACCTCGCCCGCCTCGGACCTGCTCCGCAAGGCAGCCGGCGTAGAGAAGGGCAGCACACAGGCAGGCAGGGAAAAGGTGGCCGCGGTGCCCCGCTCTGCCATACGTGAAATAGCCGAAACCAAGATGAACGACCTGAATGCGGGTTCTGTGGAAGCCGCTATGAAGATTATAGAGGGCTCAGCGCGCAGCATGGGCATAGAGGTTACCGAGTAATGGCCAAGCTAAAGAAGAGGTTGTCAGAAGCCACAACCAAGGTGGACAAAGATAGGAATTATGAGCCTGAAGAGGCGATAAATTTAGTTAAGCAGACCGCCACGGCTAATTTCGACGAGACGGTGGAGATTCACCTCCGCACCGGCGCGGATCCCAGGCACGCCGATCAGCAGCTTCGCGGCGTGGCGCTTTTGCCCAACGGCTTGGGCAGGCCAGTAAGGGTGCTGGTATTTGCCCAGGGCGACGCCGCCAGAGCGGCAAGGGAAACGGGCGCCGACTACGTTGGCGACGACGACGTCATCCAACAGATAGACGGCGGCTGGGTGGAGTTTGACATTGCAATAGCCACCCCGGATATGATGGGCAAGATCGGCCGGCTTGGCCGAGTGCTGGGCCGCCGGGGTCTTATGCCCAATCCCAGAACGGGAACCGTGGTGCAGGCGGAAGACATTGGCAGGGCCGTGGATGAAGCCAAGAAAGGACGCGTGGAGGTTCGCATGGACAGAACCGCCATAATCCATGCTCCCATTGGCAAGGCTAGTTTTGAATCGGAGAAGCTCTACGAGAACCTATCAAGCCTGATGGAAATGGTCACGCGCTCACGGCCTGCTGCCGTCAAAGGGCAGTTCATCCGCAGCGCCTACATGACCTCCAGCATGGGGCCGAGCATTCCGCTTGACCTTGCTTCTTTGACCGCGCTAAGGGTAGAATAGACCCCTAAACTGAATAACTAACGCCGTAGACAGCGGGCGCCGCTAGAGGCTTAATCAAGACCCGCCGAGGCAGGAAAGCAAGCTTATAAGTTGGCTTTACTTCCCCTGTCGTTTGCGGCAGGGGATTTTTATTGAGGTAAGGATGCCTACTCAGAAAAAGATAGACGAAGTGCAAATCCTGGCTGAAAAGCTTTCACAGGCTACCGTTGCCGTAGCGGCGGACTTTAGCTCCATGCCGGTCAAGAGCATGACAGGGCTGCGCAAGCATCTACGCGAGGCCGACGTGGAGTTCCGGGTAGTCAAGAATACTCTGACCCTGAGGGCCGCGGATGCGGCGGGTAGACCGGAGTTGAAGGAACTGCTGGAGGGTCCCACGGGCCTGGCGCTGGGCTTTGCCGATCCCCTTACGCCCATAAAGACAATCCACGACTACGTCCGAAACAACAGGCTGCCCATGGTGGTAAGGGCCGCTACCATGATGGACGGTCGCGTCTACAAGGATGCGCAGCTCACGTTGCTGACCACCTTGCCTCCAAGAGAGGTGCTGCTGGCCCAGCTACTGGGGCAGATGGCATCGCTGCCCACCCGCTTGGTCAGAGCTATCAACCAGCCCTTGCAGGGACTGGCTAACGTGATGAACGGCCCGCTGGTTGGCCTGGCAAATGTCTTGCAGGCCAGGGTGGACCAGCAGGAAGGAAAGTAGAACAAAGCTATCAGATTCAAATAGCTCAAATTGCAGAAACCCAATTAGTAAGGAGACGTCAGTGGGAAAAGAAGAGGTTATAGAAGCAATAAAGTCGTTGTCGGTTGTTGAGCTGTCGGAAGTGGTGAAAGCTCTGGAGGAGGAGTTTGGAGTAAGCGCCGCCGCCCCAGTAGCCGTGGCCGCCGCTCCCGTGGCAGCTGCCGGAGCCGCGCCGGAAGCCGCCGCGGAGGAGGAGCAGACCGAATTCAAGGTGATGCTCAAGGAAGCAGGAGCCAACAAGATCAACGTGATCAAGGCCGTGAGGGAAGTGACTACCCTGGGTCTGCGCGAGGCCAAAGAGCTGGTGGAAGGAGCGCCCGTAGCTGTGAAGGAGGGCATTGGCAAAGAAGAAGCCGATGACATGCTCAAGAAGCTACAGGAAGCGGGCGCCACTGTTGCCGTAGAGTAAACCGCTCTATCAGGAGGTGTGCCGACTTTGAGCCGTAGTAAAGACAGGGCACGCTACGAAGCTATGAAGCGGCTCAACCCGGATTACAAAGGTTTCCGGGGTTATTCGGTTGAGCCAAACCGTCCCGGGCAAACTCCCACGGAAGCGGTGACCTGTACGTTGTGCCATCGCAAGCGCAATGTGCCGGTGGGCAGGGCGTTGGAGCAGGGCCGGGAATTTGTTTGCCAGAGTTGCCGTGAAGAAAGCGGCGCTTAGAGCCACTGAGGGGCATTATGGCGGAGCAGGATAAGCCACAGTACAGGCTGCTGATACGCGATATGCCGGCCGAAGAGAGGCCCCGCGAGAGATTAAAGAACTCAGGCGCCGCCTACTTGAGCAATGCCGAGTTGATTGCCATTCTACTCCGCACCGGCACCGCATCCGAGAACGTCATAGATCTATCCAACAGGCTGCTGGCGAAGTACGGCGGCCTAGAAGGCATATCCAAAGCCAGCTTCCAAGAGTTGGCTTCCATCCACGGCATGGGAGACGCCAAGACCGCTCAACTCAAGTCCGCTCTTGAGCTGAGCAAACGTTTGCTGGCGGCTAGCGGCGACGCCAGGCCGGAGGTCCACTCACCTGAGGCTGTCGTCAATTTGCTGGGAGCGGAAATGTCTCTTCTTGGGCAGGAGGAGTTCAGAGTCGTTGCCCTCAACATCAAGAACCAGGTCATCAACATTTCAACCGTTTACAAGGGCAACGTCAACTCAGCGGTGGTGCGCGCTTCAGAGGTGTTTCAAGACGCCGTCAGGTCCAACTGCCCCTCGGTCATACTCGTGCACAATCATCCATCAGGCGACCCCAACCCCAGCCCTGACGACGTAGCGGTGACCAAGCAGCTAGTGGCCGCCGGCGAACTCTTGGATATAACTGTGCTCGACCATATAGTAATTGGACAGAGCTCTTACGGAAGTTACATCAGCATGAAGAAACGCAGGCTTGGGTTTGGATAGCAACCAAGCCCTGCAGCCGGCCCCGCCACGGCTCAAAGCTCCCTGGTCTTACAAATGGACGGCCTTCGGCATTGTCTCTCTGGGCACGCTGATGTCCACCCTGGACGGGAGCATAATCAACATAGCCTATCCGGTCCTTTCGGAAACGTTTGGCACAGACGCCTCCATAGTGGCCTGGGTAGGCATAGCCTTCTTCCTCACCAGCACCAGCCTTCTATTGACCATGGGTTGGATTGGCGACTTCCTGGGCAGGGAACGACTGTACATAGCCGGGATTGTGTTCTTCACGGTGGGGCTGGCGCTGGCCGCCCTGGCACAGAACATAGCTCAGCTCATCTTGGTACGCGCCCTGCAGGGGATCGGCGCGGCGATGGTAGTTTCGGTTGGATCGGCCATCTTAGCGGCCACGTTCGATGCCAAGGAGCGCGGCCTTGCCTTTGGCCTGCTGGGTGCAACGGTCGGTCTGGGGCTGGCCGGTGGGCCGCTGCTTGGCGGCGTGGTCATAGATCTTCTGGACTGGCGTGCGGTGTTCTACACGCGACTCCCCTTAAGCCTGGTTTCGGTGCCTTTGAGCTGGCTGCTACTGGCACGGCAGCCGCGGACACCGGGCGCACTGCACCTGGATATCCAGGGGGCGGTGATCCTCCTGGCCCTGCTCAGCGGCTTTCTTCTGGCGGTGAATCAGGCGGGGAGACTGGGAATCACCTCTCCCCTAGTGCTGGCGGCAATTGCGCTGGCGGTGACGGCACTCCCGCTTTTTGTGTGGTGGGAGTTGCGAGCACAGCGTCCTATTGTGGATGTGCGCGCCTTCCGCAACCCGGCGCTCTCCACCGGCGTTGCCACACTCCTGGCGCATTTTCAGGCATGGAGCGCGGTGGCTTTTGTACTACCCTTTGCCATGATAAACGGCCTGGGCTACAGCACAGCCAAGGCGGGGCTAGTGCTGGCCGTCTTCTCAGTGGTGCGGTCTCTAATCTCGCCGGTGACAGGCTGGCTGTCCGACCGCATGAGCCACGGGTTGCTAATGGCTTCAGGCCTGGTTGTAGTCTCAGCGGCGCTATTCCTGCTGTCCGGGCTGGGAGTAAGTGCTACCGTGTGGCAGCTTGCCATGATTCTATCGCTGGCCAGCCTTGGCTCCGCCCTGTTCGATCCTACAAACGCAAGTTCCATCATGAGTACGGTGCCGGCGGAACGTCTGGGAATGGCGGGAGCCTTCATCGCCACGGGCAGGCAGATAGGCCTCTCAGGTGGCGTGGCTCTGTCCGGCGCCATACTGGCCTCTCGCGAAGCACATCACCTGAGCAGCGGCCTGCCACAGAACGAAGCGCTTGTGGCTGGAGCCGGAGACACCCTTGTAGTAAGCGCGGTTATTGCCATCATGGGTATAGCGCCCTTTGTGCTGGGCAAGCTTCGCTCACTAGCCAGACGCTAAATACCGGCCAACCGGTTCATCATTGTTCCCGCCCAGCCAGCTCAGGCCAGTGTACCAGCTTTCAGGTGATCGCCTGCCGCCAGCGCCTGGTAAGCCTCGGACAACAGAGCATCGGTCTCTTCCCAGCCAACACATTGGTCCGTAATGGAGACGCCGTACTCCAGCTTGGAAGGATCGCTTTCGTCAAGCTTCTGACTGCCGGCGACTAGATTGCTTTCCAGCATCATGCCTACGATGCCCGTATTTCCCGACAGGCGCTGCTGGAGAACGTCTCGGAAGGCAACAGACTCAAGCTCGTAGACTTTGTTAGAGTTGGCGTGGGAGCAGTCCACGATCAGCCTGGCGGGCACACCGGCCTGCTCCAGCAAAGACGTGGCCCTGTCCACAGAGGCGGCATCGTAGTTTGTCCCAGTAGTGCCGCCGCGCAGGACTATGTGGCTGTTGGGGTTTCCCTGCGTCATTACTATGGAGGCATAGCCTTCGCCGTCCACTCCGAGAAAAGCGTGCTTGGCGCGGGCGGCGACCACCCCGTCAACGGCGAGTTGGATGCTGCCACCGGTGCCGTTCTTGAAGCCCACCGGCATGCTCAAACCACTCGCCATCTGGCGATGGGTCTGGCTCTCCGCGGTACGGGCACCAATGGCAGCCCAGGAAACCAAGTCTGCTATGTACTGGGGCGTGATGGGATCCACGAACTCGGTGGCGGAAAGCAGACCTATCTCGGCGATGTTCAGCAGGATTTCTCTCGCCATATACAGCCCGTGCTCCAAGTCGAAGCTGCCGTTCAGATGGGGATCGTAGATGAGGCCCTTCCAGCCAACGGTAGTACGGGGCTTTTCAAAGTAGACGCGCATTACAACGAGTATACGGTCGCTGTACTTGTCCGCGAGCTGTTTCAGTCTATGCGCATAATCGAGGCCGGCCTTTGTATCGTGGATGGAGCAGGGACCGGAGATGAGCAGCAAGCGATCATCCTCTCCCGAAAGGATGGCGGCAATCTCCGCTCTTCCTTTCACGACCAGTTGCGCCACCGAGTCAGGGGTGGGAAAACGGGTTAGGTACTCCGCCGGTGAAGGCAGCCTCTGTATGCTGGAGACGTGTATGTTTTGCAGTTGACCCATGATGATTCCTCGTTTTTCCTATGCAACCAAAAAAGCCCTCGCGAGGAGGGCTTTTTGATTTGACTGTGCTGTGAACTAAACAGCTACCCTCCCCGTCCGGGCTTTGTAGGTAAACTCAAAATAGTAGGGAAGGTATGCCATTAACCTGCTCATGACGGCTCATATTATTGGCTTGTTTCGCCAAGCTGTCAAGGGCATGCCCTATATCCGTGGGTATAGGCAACCACTATTTGATCCTACGGCCTGCCTTCAGCGGCCAGTACCTTATCCAAGCCTTCCCCACAATGTGAGAGGGGTTTATAGGCCCAAACAAACGGCTGTCGCGGCTGTCTTGCCTGAAATCGCCAAGCACTAGATACTCCTCGTCCCACAGCAGCCACTGACTGGGTGACGGCGTGTCCTCAGGAGCGGGTTTGGCAAGATAGGGCTCATGAAGCGGGCGGTCATCGATGAGAACCACGCCTTTGCTGATCTTGACGTGCTCTCCCGGCAACCCAATTACCCGTTTCACGCAGTTAACCCCCGGTTGACCGGGGTCCAAGAGGACTATTACGTCTCCTCGCGATGGCGGCGTAGAGCTAAAGGCCAGCCTGTCTACCAGTATCTTCTGACCATGGACCAGTCCCGGCTGCATACTGTCGCCTGATATGGAGAAACGACAAAAAGCTGCCAGGGGAAGGCGCAATATGGAGTTCAGGATGCGTGGCATGTATTCAATTCTAGGCGTCGCATCAAGGGTGAGCAACGTGGCGAGTCTTGATGCTGAGCGTGTCTCTTGATAACCTAGCCCCGCTGAACATACAAATCTGGAGGAATGAATGTTCTCGTTTTTCGGTCTGTCCACAACGCTTCGGAAAATAGCTTTCACAAATACAGCCTATGCTCACTGCGATATCCCGTGCGGAATATACGACCCCCACGTGGCCCAGATCGCCGCATTGACTACGGTTCGCATGAACCAGCTCATAGAGGCCCTGGAAACCCCAGGGGCAGACGCCTCTGCCCAGGAGCGCAACGCCTACGTACACGCAATCAGCCGCTACACCACTGTCAAGGAGGAGCATGCCGAGCTCTGCAAGAAGGAGCTGCGCATCCTCTGGGGCGACTATTTCCGTCCCGAACATGTCGAGGAGCACCCCGATCTCCACGAAAAGTTTTTCAACGCGATGAAGGCAGGCTCCAAAGTACGGCAGAACCAGGACATGCAAGCTGCCCATGACCTGCTATCCGCCACGCAGGAGATAGCCGAGATCTTCTGGAAGACCAAGGGCGCCACGCCGGTAAGGCAACCTTCCCGCCAGGGTGCGGCAGGCAGCGAGTTGGTCTACCCCAGCTAATCCGGTAAGAGACTCAGCGGCGCAGACCTGCTCCGATCCATGAGAGAGCTATTCGTGCCCTCTCAGCCACCGCGAGGCATCCTTGGCGTGATATGTCAGAATGATGTCCGCGCCGGCGCGCTTGATAGAGGTTAGAATCTCCAGAGCAATTCGCTTCTCATCCAGCCATCCGGCGGCGGAAGCGGCTTTGACCATGGCGTACTCGCCGCTAACGTTGTACGCCGCCAGCGGATGCTGGAACCGTCCCCTGGCCCTATTCAGCACATCCAGGTAAGCCAGAGCGGGCTTCACCATGACCATGTCAGCGCCTTCACCGATGTCCTGCTCCAATTCTCGCAGCGCCATGCGGGCGTTTGCCGGGTCCATCTGGTAACCCCGCCTGTCTCCAAACTGCGGCGTGGAGCCAGCCGCTTCTCGGAACGGGCCGTAGAAGGCAGAGGCGAACTTGGCCGCGTAGGCCAGGATTGGCACCTCTGAGTGGCCACCTTGGTCCAATGCATCCCGGATAGCCTTGACCTGGCCGTCCATCATGGCGGAAGGCGCTACCATGTCCGCACCGGCATCCGCGTGGGACAGAGCCGAGCGCGCCAGCAAGTCCAGGGTCCTGTCGTTGTCCACTGTCCCATCGCTGTCTATGATGCCGCAGTGTCCGTGATCCGTGTATTCGCAAAGGCAAACGTCCGTGATCACAAAGAGCCGCGGCGCCGTCTGCTTGATCATCTTCACCGCTTCTTGCACAATTCCTTGCGGGTCGTATGCTTCCGTACCCACTTCATCCTTGAAAGTGGGCAACCCGAACAGCATAACGCCCGATATGCCCAATTCCGCTACTTCCATGACCTCCGTCAGGAGCTGGTCCAGCGAAAGCTGGTAGCAACCAGGCATGGACTCTATGGGGGTCTTCACCTCACGGCCGTGGCAGACGAAAAGCGGGTATATGAAATCCGACGGCGCCAGAGACGTCTCTCTGACCATTTCACGAACGGTCTCGCTTCTTCGCAGTCTTCTTAGCCTGAGCTGTGGGAACGCAACCATACTTCTCCTCCCTTCTACCCGGACTGAACCCGACTTGAAAAGTGCTCTTTGAGGGCTTCTACCAAACCGGCTATAGTGTACTCCCTAGCTTGGACGGCGACCTTCAAACCCAGCCCGGCGGCGGTTGCCGCGGTAACGGGTCCTATGCAGGCTATGGCAGGCTTCTGCAATAGCGAGATATCTCCGTCCAGGATCGATACCAAACTCGACACCGTGGAGGAGCTGGTAAAGGTAACGGCGTCTATCTCCCCTTGCTTCAACAGGGCAAGCGCATCTTGCTTGGACTCCTCAGAGGCAAGGGTCTTGTAAGTGACAACGTGCTCCACTTCCGCGCCGAGCTTTTGCAGTCCCTCCACCAAGGCATTGCGTCCTTCCGCGGCCCTGGGCAGCAAGACGCGGTCGCCTGGCTCTATGTGCTCTTGCAACGACTCCACCACGGACTCCGAGATATACTCCGAAGGCATGCGGTCGGCGTGGATGCCATGCCGGGCCAGAGACTCTGCGGTGGCCGGTCCAATGGCGGCAACCTTGACCCCGGCGAAGGCCCGCGAGTCCAGGCCGGTCTCCCTGAGGGCTTGCCAGAAGGCGTCTACGCCGTTGACACTGGTGAAGACAACCCATCTATAGCTCGCCAAGCCCTGAGCGGCACTCTTCAGAGGGGTGGCGTCATCGGGGGGGACAATCCTAATGCTGGGAAGCTCTATAACCTCCGCACCTTCCCTGCCGAGCAGGTCTGCCGTGGCGCTGATCTGCGTCCGCGCCCTGGTGACCATTATCCGTTTTCCCGACAACGGCCTGTTGTCGAACCAGCGTATCTCCGAGCGCAAAGCTACCGCGGGGCCGAATACGGCCACAATAGGAGGCTCCAATCCGGCCTCCCTACCAAGGTCTGGCACGGTGTCCAACGTGCCTTCCACAACACGTTGCCCGGGCCTGGTACCCCACTGTATCAAGGCGACGGGAGTATCCGCGGGCATGCCGTTTTCCTTCAACGTCTTGCATATTCCACCCAGCCTTTCCCAGCCCATGAGCAGCACCAAGGTGCCACCGCCCGCCGCCAACGCTTTCCAGTCTACGAGGGACTCTTCCTTGCCAGGGTCTTCGCTGCCGCTGACCACGGTAAAGGAGGAGGCTACCTCTCTATGGGTGACGGGGATGCCGGCGTAAGTGGGCACCGCGATGGCGGAGGTTATCCCCGGCACCACCTCAAACGGTACGTCCGCTCTGGCCAAGGCCTGCGCCTCCTCGCCGCCGCGTCCGAATACAAAGGGGTCTCCGCCCTTGAACCGCACCACAGTTTGTCCCAGACGGGCGCGGCGCACCATTTCGGCGGCGATTCCCTCCTGGGCATTCGACTCGCCGTGCGGCGATTTCCCCACGAAGATCACCTCTGCCCTGTCAGACGCAAAGCTGAGGATGCGTTGATCAACCAGCCGGTCGTAGAGCACGGCGTCGGCGCTGCGCAGGAGTTCCAGCCCACGCAGTGTAAGCAGGCCAGGGTCTCCTGGGCCTGCTCCCACCAGGTATACGGTACCCGCTCGTCCGGCCTTCATCTCATGCCACCCGCGGATCTAACCGCTTCAATAGCCCCGGTTGAGACGAGTTCTTGGTAGACCTCGTGTGCAACGGCTTCCGGGTTCTCAGCGTTTCCCGACGCCGAGGCTCTAAACAACCGCTTCCCCGAACTGTCGGCGGCAAGCATGGCACTGAGGGTCAGGGTCTGAGCGCTGATCTCCGCATAAGCCCCGAACGGAGCGGTGCATCCCGCGCCGAGAAGGGACAACAGAGTGCGCTCTGCCCTCACGTTTCTTGCCGTATCCGGGTCTTGCACTGGCTCCACCAGTTTTCTCATCGCCTCATCAGCAGACCTTATCTGGACCGCCAGCGCTCCCTGGCCGGGGGCGGGCACGAACTGCTCCGGCTCAAACACCTGGGTGGCCTCTTTCTCTCTTTGCAGCCTGCGCAAGCCGGCCATTGCCAGCACCGCACCGTCGTACTCCTCACCGGACGCTTTTTGGAGGCGGCTGGGGACGTTGCCCCGCATGGGTAGGACTTGAATATCCGGACGGGCGGCAAGCACCTGGGCGGAGCGGCGCGGGCTCCCGGTGCCTATGCGTGCGCCCTGAGGCAACTCCGCCAGGGGAAGGCGCCATTTGTTTACCAACACGTCGCGCGGGTCTTCACGGCTCACGACCGCTCCTATGCTTAGACCATCGCTAATCGTGGACGGCAGGTCCTTCAAGCTGTGTACCGCCAGATCTATCTCCTGTCGCAGCAGGGCAGCCTCCAGCTCTTTGACGAACACGCCAACGCCGATCTGTGGCACGGGGGACCGGTCATCCAGGTCACCGCCGGTGGAGATGGTGCGAATTTCCAGCAGCCTATCTGGGGCTGCGGCCCGCAGCAGTTCCAAGACCTCTTCCGTCTGCTTCAAGGCCAGTTCACTGGCACGCGAGCCTGCAATTACGGGGTCCAATTCAAGCTCCCACTCCCTGTGATGCGCAGGGCTGTTCCTCCAGCATCCTCCGCAACCTCTCTCTCGCTTGCGCCGCCTGCCCGCTCCGAAACATGGCCAGGAGCTCGTCGTCCATGCACTCCTGCCAGCGGTCGGGGTCCGGCCGTAGGCCCTTTGCCCGCACTTCAGTCCGCACGTCGGCGAGAACCTCCACCATATCCGCCCATTGCAGGCAGAGGCAGAGGTCAGGGTCGGACATCATCTCTCTGAGACGGCGAGCCAGCGCCGGACTGAGGCCCGCGGTTGAGATGGCGCACTGCACCTCGCCGTTCTGCCCTCTTCTGGCTATCGCGGGGGCTATGAAGCTGCACAGTTGCGGCCTATCCACCACGTTGAGCAAGATGCCGCGGCTATGGGCCTCTTGGGCAACCCTTGTGTACTCATCCTCGTTGAGGTTCTCCGATACAACCAGGAACGCCCCTTCCAGGTCGCCTTGCCGGTATTCCCGGGGCTTCCACTCTATGAGGCCGCGACCTGCCAGATCCTGAAGCACGACGCTGACCTCGGGACTGATCAGGGTCACCCGCGCGCCGTGTTCCAAGAGCCCCTGCACCTTGCGCTCGGCCTCATGCTCTCCGCCAACCACAACGCAGTGGCGTCCGTTCAAGTCTAGATAAACCGGATAGTACGCAGGCATGGCCTCATTTTACTCCGCAACTCCTGGACTGGGTACCTAACTTCACCCTCTTATATTAGCGGTAGCTGTAAAGTACCGATAGCTCGCTTGCCCGGCTGGGAATCCATTCCCCGCGGACTTACGTGTATAATCCCCCCTACCCAAACCAGCGAGGACGTCATGATAAAGCAAGACCGCTTGGTGAATACATTCTGCGACCTTGTGCGGATAGACAGCCCATCCGGAGAAGAGGAAGAGGTTGCTCAAGATATCACGCGGCGTCTCAGCGGCATCGGATTCGATATACAGCGGGACTCCTACGGCAATCTGATAGCCTCCGAGGAAGGCGACGAGCCATTGATGCTATCGGCTCACATGGACACCGTAGAACCGGGCCGCGGCATAAAGCCGCAGGTACTGGATGACCGCATCGTCTCCGACGGCACCACCATCCTCGGCGGCGACTGCAAGGCAGGTGTCGCCGCCATACTGGAGGCATTAGAGTCGCTCCATGAGGACGGTGTGGAGCGGGTCCCTGTACAGCTTATCTTCACCCGCGAAGAAGAGATCGGCCTTCTCGGCGCTCGCAATCTTGACGTGTCGCTGCTCAAGGCCAAACGCGGCGTCGTCTTCGACGGCAACGGCCCGCCCAGCAAGGTGACCAGCACCAGCCCCACCTACGTCAGCTTCAACATAAACGTCACCGGCCGCGCCGCACACGCCGGCGTTGAACCTGAGAAGGGACTATCCGCCATCCACATTGCCGCCGAAATCATCACCGGCCTGCGCCAGGGCCGCATAGATGACGAGACCACTATCAACGTCGGTGTTATCACCGGGGGTTCGGTGCGCAACGCCGTTCCCGAAGAGGCCTCCTTCAGCGGCGAGTTCCGCAGCCGCAACATAGAATCCCTGGAGTTGATCCGTCGTGAGATCAGCGAAGTGTTGGAACAGGCGCGGGGCAAGTATCCAGAGGCCGTCATAGAAGAGACCATGAACGTAGAGTTCGAGATGTACCGGCTGGGCAAGGATGACCCCATGCTCCGGAAGGTGTCGCGCATACTTGAGGGCATGGGCAAAGTGCCAGAGGTTGTCCCCTCAGGCGGCGGCACGGACGGCAACGTATTCAACAAACACGGCTTAAACTGCGTTGTGGTCGGCATGTCCACCCGGGATATGCATACCGTGCGAGAATACGTGCCCATCGCTGACCTGACCGACACTGCCCGCTTCTGCCAGGCTTTGCTTCTGGACAAGGAGTAGACGTGAATGACCTTGTCTGTCTCATTCACTGGAACGAGAACAAGGCCAGGGAGAGAGCGCAACTCATAGAAGCCGACGGTTACCGAGTGGACGCCTCACCCTTCACCTCCGGTTCCCTGCGCCAGCTCAGGGATAATCCACCAGCCGCCGTTGTCATTGATCTGTCCCGACTTCCCTCACATGGCCGCGAGGTGGCAGTGGCGTTGCGCTACTACAAGAGCACCCGCGCCATACCTATCATCTTTGTTGACGGCCAGCCAGATAAAGTAGAGCGAGTCAAGGAGCTTCTGCCCGATGCGAAGTACACTGCGTGGCAAGACATAGGCCCCGCCATTCGGGAAGCCATAGCGGCTCCCCCTACCGATCCGGTGCGGCCACGGACCGTCTTTGACAGCTATGCAGGCACTCCGCTCTTCAAGAAGCTGGGTATCAAGGACGGTTCTCGCGTATCCCTTGTCGATGCTCCTCAACGGTTCGAATCCAAGCTAGGCGACTTACCGGAAGGCGTTCTGCTGCAAAGGAACAGGAACGCCTCCAGCGATCTGACCCTTTGGTTCGTCACCTCCAGCAAAGACCTACAGCAGCATATCGATTCCATGGGCCGCTCCATTGGAAAGGACGGGCTGTGGGTCATCTGGCCCAAGAAGACCTCAGACATGCAATCGGACCTCAGCCAGGTGATCGTACGCAGGATAGGCATGGACGCCGGACTGGTGGACTACAAGATAGCCTCTATAGATGAGACCTGGTCCGGCCTGCGCTTCGCAGTGAAGAAGCAGGGGGGCCCGACTGCTTCCGCCTAGCGTTGTCCCAAACATGCAACGTCTGCTATCATCCCCGCTGAACAAGCCAGAAGCCCGGAGGTGAAGCGTGGCTACCACCCAGACCTTTGAAGAAGCGGTCCAGGAGTTCATAGAGCTATCCAGAGAACTGGTCGGCAAAGAGACCGAGGAGAGCATGCCGCCAGCGCCGCCAGCGCCTTTCGAGCAGGACGGCCCCCCCTACGAAAACCCCATTCGCTTTGACCAGCGCAACATCCAAAACTACATGCGCACCATCGGCGACGACAATCCCCTGTACAACGACCCCGATTATGCCAAGGGCACGCGTTACGGCTGTCTCATTGCGCCGGGGCCCATACTGTCCCAGATAAGGGGAATCACCGCTCACGGCGTACAGTACGGCGGTGAAGGCAAGAAGCGCAAGGAAGGCTATCCCGTGGCCAACTACTTCTCCGGCGCCGCTTGGGAGTTCTTCGATACGGTCAAGGTAGGCTCCAAGTTTCGCTCCTCCATGGTAACCAAGGACCTCTTCACCAAACAGGGTTCGCGGGGAAACCTCATCTTCTTCATATCTGAGCTTATGTACTGGGACTATCACGGAGACCTGGCCGGCAAGTGCTACGGAACGCTGATCATGGTGCCCATCGAGGCTATGGGAGCGTCGCGCTCCATGGACGTGAACAAGGTTGGCTCCCAGCTCCTCTACGAACGCGGCACTCAAAACTACTCCTCGGAAGACCTGCAGGCGATAGTGGAGGACATGGAGCGGATGCGCCCCTCTCGCCGCGGTGCTGAGACGCTCTACTGGGAAGACGTGGAGGTTGGCGAGAGGCTGGGCCCGATTGTCGTTCCTCCTTGGACGCTGCAGGACCTAGAGGCTCCCAACATGGTCGGCTCCTGCGTGCTCCACATCGCCAAGGGAGACCCCGGCGACGAGCTGGCCTTTGAGCCTGTATTCAACCGGTTCAAGACGCGCGGTGAAGGTCACCACGTCACCCATCCCGCCACCCGATGGCCGTGGTCGGCCTCCGCCGAACACTCCGACCCGCTCATGGCAGCTTTCCGCGCTCTGCCCGGCCCCTTCGACGGCGGTGTGCAGCGAACACAGATACCGCACCGGCTCCTCAGCGACTGGATGGGAGACGAAGGGTTCGTACGGCGGCAGCAAACCGCTATCAGAAAGCCTGTGTTCTACAGCGACACTACTTACTACACGGGCGAGGTGGTCAAGAAGTTCAAAGAGGTCCAGGAAGGCGAGGAAGGCCCCGGCGCCGTCCCCGGCAAGCGCGAGTATCACGCGGTGGGCATCCGACTAGAGGGAAAGAACCAGGTTGGCGAGGTCTCCACACCGGGCACCGCCTGCATCTACCTGCCATCGCGGCAGGATGGGCCGGTGCAACTCCCCATACCCCACAAAGCACGGCCCGACTTTGTTCCCTACGACGTCTTCTACCGCGACTGGTTCTAGACCGCCTCTTCTCTACCGTACCCGTACTTGACACGGGAACCCAGAGGTTCAAGATGTCATGCTGAGCTGCTAGAACACAATCAGCGAGTGAAGGTCGTAATCTGCGAGCTTGTCGCGTCCTTTTAGGAAAGCCAGCTCGATGAGCACGGCCATACCGGCCACCGAGCCTCCGCACCGCTCCACCAGTTTCGCCGTGGCCTGTAGGGTGCCCCCGGTGGCCAGAACGTCGTCTACTATCAGGGCCCGCGTCCCTTCCTTCAGAGCATCCTGATGCATCTCCAGGGTCTCCGAGCCGTATTCCAGGGCATAATCGACTCTATGCGTGTGCCAGGGCAGCTTGCCCGCCTTGCGTACTGGAACAATGCCTGTGCCCAACTGCATAGCCACGGGAGCACCTAAAACAAAGCCCCTCGCCTCTATTGCCACAACAGCGTCGACGCTTGCATTATTGAAAGGCTCGCTGAGCGCCCTCACCGCCGTTTCCAGGGCATCGGGGTTCCCCAGCAGCGGGGTGATGTCCTTGAATTGGATCCCCTTCTCAGGGAAATCCGGCACGTTGCGGATGAAATCCTCCAGGTGCAGGTCACCCTTCAATTCATCTCCTCCTACTTAACGCAATGTCAGTTAATGCGCTCACGGGGAACAGTGCCGCTCCTCAGCAGCCGCGCCCCGGTACATCTTTCGCAACGGTCATGTTGAGCAGTACAGGTGTTGGTCGGGGTGAGTGGACTTGAACCACCGGCCTCTACGTCCCGAACGTAGCGCTCTGCCAAACTGAGCTACACCCCGCAATAACCTATCGATTATATCGCAATTACCCAAAGACCGTAATCTACCCGCGATAGTCTAACGACGCCCAGGCAAAAGCGCCCAACCGGCTACTCGTTAAGCAGCCAGGTTCAAGTGGCGTAAGCGGAAGCTACTCTGCCGCTCCGATATATCTGCCGCAGGGTCGAACGCCACAGACTGAGCAACAGCAACAAGCCAATGAACATGAATGCCGTTATAGTGAGGATGGTAGGCGCGCTCCACTGATCAGCCAGATAACCGTTGATTAGATTGGCGAATGCCATTGTGCCGCCGGCGTGCATTGTGTAGATGCTGGAGACACGTCCCCGCACCCGGTCCTCCACGCCGCTCTGCACCAAGGTATTGGTGATAGCCATGAAGGTAGCCTGGGACGCTCCCATTCCAGCCGCCGCTAAGAACGCTAGGGGCAGAGTGGAGGAGGCGGCCAGGGCTAAAGGAGTCAATCCACTGGCGAGTCCAGTAGCTAGCAGAAACCAGCCAGTCCACCGACTACCCGTCAGGCTGGCTATTATAAGAACGCCGATGAGAGCGCCGCCACCTGTGGCCATGATGAGCACGCTGAACACCGATCCTCCGGCGCCCAGTTCTCTCTGAGAAAACACCGGCAGCATCGACTCAAAGGACATGGTCAGCGAACAGTGCAGGGCCACAAGGAGGATGATCAGTCCTATTGTGGCGTGACGATACGAATACACAAGCCCCTCTGTGAGGTTGCGCACTATACCTTGTTCAGAGCGTACCTCACCTCGTGAAACGGTGTTCACGCGCAAGACAAAGAAGATCCCTGCGGCGTAGAAGAAGACGCTCAACAGGAAGGCGCCTCCCACGCCAACCGTGGCCAGCAGCGGCGCGGTCAAACCGGGGCCTCCAATGCGTGAGCCGTGCATGGCAATGCCGGAAAGAGCTACCGCGTTAAGCAAATCCCTGCGCGGCACCAAATTGGGAACCAAGGCCTGCACGCTGGGCATGATCATGGCCCGGACACAGCCGCTAATTAAGGCGAAAGCCACCACTTGCCAGACCTGCACGGCGTTAAAGGCAATCAAGACCGCTAGCAGCAGCGCCTGCACCAAATTGACCGCATATCCCACGGCAATAATCTTTCTACGGTCGAAGCGGTCGGCCAGCAGTCCACCCAAAGGGGCGGCAAGAATGAGTGGACTCATTGCCGCAAACGTGACTACTCCTACCATCAGCGACGAGGAATCGGAGAGGTTGAACACCAGCCAGCCCCTGGCAACTATCATTGCCCAGACGCCCATCCCGGCAAAGGTGCTGCCTGTCCATAGATAGCGGTAGTCCCGGTGGTGTAAGGAAGCGAATGTTGGCAGCCGAGAAAGGAACTTAACTGGTACAGTTTGGAGCACTGGCTCTCCAAGTGTCGCTTGGCTGGGCATAGCTTACCAGAATAGCGAAAGTTTTAGCTGCATCCAGGGAACCTGTTCAGAACATAGGTGAAGCCGAGACAGGCCGCCGTTAAACCTGTGGAAGTTTGTTTTGCCAAGACTGGACCCAGACAGTATATACAATCGGCATTTGACATGCGCCCATATCCCGTATAAGGTTAAGCTGTTCCAAAGATCAAACGGGGGGTATACTGCTGTGAGGTACAGTAAAGGCTAGTTCTCAAGCCACAAGAAATAATTCTCTTTGTTTGTCTCTCAAGGTTTCGGTAGTTTCAACCATCTGCCCCTGCTCGTAGGTTTCCCCTTTTTGTTTCCCTAGGTCATTGTTGCTTTTGTCCAATAGACATTTACATTAAACAGCGAGGAATTTTATAGACCAATGTTTGAGTTTCCAGAGAACTGGGTAATACGCGGAGACGTCCAACGTTTCATTGACACCAACACAGAGTGGGTCATTAGAAACTGGAATGCCTTCTTTCGCGCCATAAACGAAGGGGTATTGACTATCCTGGTGCCCATAGAAAATCTCCTGTTGTGGATACCGTGGTGGCTGGTTCTGATAGCCGTGACAGCCGCTGCTTGGAAGATACTAGGCCGCCGTTTAGGCATCGTAACGTTCGTCTTGCTGCTGGTAGTCGACTTCCTAGGAATGCACGATCTAGCTATGCAGACTTTGGCTATAGTAGTGACATCAACCCTGATCGCGCTAGGATTTGGGATGCCGCTGGGCATCCTAGGAGCTAAGAATGACCGCTTTGATAGCGCCATGCGTCCCATACTGGACAGTATGCAGACAATGCCCAGCTTTGTTTACCTGATACCTGCTTTGATGCTGTTCGGACTGGGCAAGACCCCCGCCGTAATGGCCACCGTTATTTACGCAATCCCCCCTCTGATCAGGCTCACCAACCTTGGCATAAGACAGGTAGACCCGGAGGTGGTTGAGGCCGCCAAGGCTTTCGGCTCTACCTCGCGCCAGATACTGGTCAAAGTTCAGCTTCCCATGGCTTTGCCTACCATCATGGCCGGAGTCAACCAGACCATCATGATGGCCCTGGCTATGGTGGTCATAGCCTCAATGATCGGAGCAAAGGGTATAGGCATAGAAGTGCTGAACGGCATCGCCAGGTTGGAACCTGGCCGTGGCCTCATCGGAGGAATAGGCATAGTGATTATGGCCATTATCATCGACCGTATTACACAAGGGCTCGCCAGGGGGAGAAGAACCAAGTCCACATAGCCCCCCTAGATTTATTCAACAGATTCACTGGAGGAGATGTTTATGAAAATACTGCCTGAAATGAAAGCCAAGTTTCTTTTGATAGCTGTCGCGGTGCTGGCGCTTTCCCTCTTCGCTGCATGTGCATCCGAAGATCCGACCCCCACCCCGGAACCCGCGATGGAAGAAGCGACACCAACGCCCACCATGGAAGCCATGATGGAAGAAGATAGGCCCACCATTTTACTGGCCGACAACCAGTACGAGTCGCTATGGATAAACAATGCCGTGTTCAAGTTCATTGCAGACAATGGGTACGGTTCTCCGGTCGAGAGCGTGGACACGACAACCCCCCTTGC
>CAYVEN010000010.1:0-41158 GCA_964450505.1 uncultured Dehalococcoidia bacterium
GTTGCATGTCAAGAGGCGATTCCCCAGGCTGGCAGGAACCACATCTCTAGCTATTTGCAGGAGTAGATGAAGACATGGCCCGTTTGTCCTTGTTCTATTGCGTTCCTGCCATGAAAAACCCTGTCAAGGCTAAGCTTGGAATCAGTCGTCCTCACTTCTCACAGACCAAGCCATCGCATCACTGTTACCGGCACTGGGAACCACCCTCTTGGTCTTTCCAGGAAGCATGCCTTGGAGGTTAAAACCAGTGCCTTCTACGCTGGAAGGGATAGGTCGGGATCGAGATTCTACGCCGGGTCTCACCCGCGAACAGGCCCGTAAATGCGATGTCCAGCCCGGCCTCGTAGGCGTCTGCTACGGCTCTGACGTACCCGGCATCGGACGCCTGCGACTCTCCATCGTCGGACGGACTCGCCAATGTGGAAATCAACACCGGCGCTTCGGAGTCTGCCGGCCAGGTATCACTAATCGCCTTGTCAATCATGGAGGAGGGGCCGATTTCCATCACCACATCTACGGCAAGGCCGACCAGTGTCTTTGCGCAACCGGTGAAGTCAGCGGGTTCGGTACCCTTCTGGAGCCATTGGCGAATTTCGGGCGCGGAAACGGAGTCCAGCAGCCTCCCGCTGGAACTGTCGATAAGTGGGAAGGATGGCCTGGCAAGCGCAAGCTTGTCTAACGTCTCTTCCACATCCCTGAGAGTCGATGCAGAGTCCTGCTCCAACTGAGGCTTGTTGAGGTCTGCCAAAGCCGCCGCAAATCGCAGGCCGTCTTCCAGACTGAATATTCCAGCCGCCTGTGCTGCCGCCAGCCACCCTAAACCGTCGATTACTACAGCGCTGGGCCGTATGTCCAGGCTTGCCCACTGCGCTGCCAATGCACATTGAAGTGCATAAAGGCCCGGCAGAGCCAGGACAGGAGCATCCGGTTCCTGTTCAACTCCTAACCGGCCAAACATCACGTCCAGCAACGAGACCCCGTACATTTCCCTGATCAGCTCGTCGCACCGGTCCAGCACTGCCTGCGCCACAGGCTCGCTACGATAGAGCGCCTCAACACTGCCAATCCACTTGTTCGCCTGTCCGGTGTAGACAAAGGCAACCTTGTTTACCGCACGAGGCGCTGGCACATCAGGCTCTTCATCCATTTGGGACAGCGACCGTAGTCTCTGGCGAAGCTGCTCAGCGTCGCCGAACACCAGCCCTGCCCGGTGCGGGAAGTGGGAGCGGCCCGCGCTGGCAGTCCAGGCCATGTCGGACAAGCTCTCGTAAGAGGCGTACTTACCCTCGCCGTCGAGCCAGGCTAGGTATCGCTCTGCCAACTCCCTGAGCGCGCCTTGCGCCCTCCCAGACAGCGGCAATAGGCGAGAAGTACGTTCCGCCACCCCGTCCTGGGGAATCGACAAGCCTTTACCCGCTTCTGGAAGCGCTGCGGGAATGGGTCTGGGACTACCGGCTGGCGAGGAGGCGCCGTTGCTCGTTGCGGAGTCATCCACAATCGGGCCGTAGCCCTCAATGAGGACATGAGCGTTGGCGCCAGAGAGGCCGAACGCGCTGACGCCCGCCAGTGGCAAGCGACCTGAAACGGCAGGCCAGTCGGTCTTCTCCGAGGTTACCCGAACTGCCATTTGGTCCCACTCGACGTTGGGATTAAGGGTTTGAAGATTCGGAACTCCGGGTATGGTTCCCTTCGTGATGGAGAGGACGGCCTTAATGAAAGCGGATATTCCAGCGGCCCATTCAGTGTGTCCGATGTTGGACTTGAGCGATCCTATAAGCAGCGGCCTGTCTTGGTCGCGCTCCTTGGCGTAAACCGACGCCACCGCATTCAACTCGATTGGGTCTCCCAACTGCGAGCCGACCGCGTGGGCCTCCAGGTAATCGACCTCTGATGGAGAAACTCCCGCTTGGGCGATGGCTTCCTCCATCACGCGCTCCTGAGCCGGGCCGTTTGGCACCGTAAGCCCTGCGCTCGCTCCGTTTTGGTTGACCGCCGACCCACGTATGACAGCCCATATGCGGTCGCCATCTGCCTCGGCATCACTCAATCGCTTGAGCACGACAACTCCGCAACCTTCGCCCCGGACGTAACCGTTGGCAGAGGCGTCGAAAGGCCGGCACTCGCCGGTAGGAGACAACATGCCCACATCCATCATGAACCTGGAAACGGGGGGAGACAGGACCACGTTTACGCCACCGGCCAGAGCCATGTCCACCTCGCCCCTCTGCAAGGCAACGACCGCCTGATGAACCGCTGCTAGTGACGAGGCGCAGGCCATGTCCAGGGGCAATGCCGGCCCTTCCAACCCCAGCACGAATGCTATTCGGCCAACGGTTACGCTTCCGGTTGTGCCGAGGTAGGTATGGAACTGGTCGCTGGCCTGAATCAAGTCCCGGTACTCGCTTCCGCCAACCCCTGCATATATTCCAGTGCGGCTGCCCCGGAGCTGGTTCGGATCCAGTCCTGCATCTTCAAGGGCTTGCCAGCTCGTCTCCAACAACATTCGTTGCCTGGGGTCCATCATCCGCGCCTCTATGGGCTGGATGCGGAAGAACCGAGAGTCGAAACGGTCAATATTGTCGAGGAACCCGCCCCGCCGGTACGCTATGTCCTCAGCAGCGGGGTCTCCCACGGCGCCGCTCCAGTTACCACCGTCCTGGCGGCCATCGGTAACCGCATCGGTGCCGGTCTCCAGA
Source organism: uncultured Dehalococcoidia bacterium (assembly GCA_964450505.1). Lineage (GTDB taxonomy): Bacteria > Chloroflexota > Dehalococcoidia > Lucifugimonadales > QGNO01 > DAOUJH01. The sequence goes on from CAYVEN010000010.1 coordinate 2,697, forward strand.
AGGTCCCAGAACGCCGCCAAATCGTTGGCCCCGGGGAAGCGGCAGGCCATGCCCACAACCGCAATTCCGTCAGTATCGCTTCTGATTGGCGAAGGCGCATCCGTGATGAGGGGCTTGGGCGATGCTGGAGCAGCGCTGACCTCTCTAACCTGTCCTAGCTCTTCGGCCAGATGGCGTGCCAGGCTGTCAATATTGGGGTAGTCGAACACTGCCGTATTGGATACCACGTACTGCCCGGTTAGGGCACGGTTCATCCTGTTGCGCAGCTCCACCGACATCAACGAGTCCATCCCCAGATCGAAGAATCCAACGTTCGGCGAAGGCGTGGATGGCAACCTCAGCACGGCCTGGACCTGTTGTTGCAGGAAGGACACAAGCAGATCCTGTGGACCAGCCGCAGGCACACTTCGCAGTTGGGAAAGCAGGTCTTCCGACGAAGCCGATTCATCGGCTCTTTGGCCGGAACCGGTGGTCAGGAGGTCTTCCAGGAACGGGGGGCTAACTTCGACGGCTTGTTGAAATACTGACCAATCCATGGACATCACCACAGACGCAGTGGTGTCCTGGCGGACCAGTTTCTCCAGGGCGCGCAGGCCCTGTAGTGGCGTGAACCAGCGGCCGCCAAGGGCAGACCGCCGCCGCTCTATTCTCTCTCGTTGTTCCGCCGCTTCACCAATTTCCGACCAGGCACCCCAGGCAATGGCTTGCCCCGGTAGACCCAGCGCCCTGCGATGACCGGCGAGCTGGTCCAGGAAGGCGTTGGCGGCGGCGTGGTTGGCCTGGCCGGGATTGCCCATTACACCCACCCGGCTCGAGAAAAGGATAAACATGTCCAGGTCACGGTGCATGGTGGCCCGGTGCAGATGCCAGGCCCCGGCGACTTTGGGTTTCAGAACTAAATCGAAGGTCTCCCATGTCTGGTTGGCCAGCGCCGCGTCCGAGAGGACGCCCACACTGTGGATGACACCGGCAAGCGGGGGTAGTTTAGCGTCAATGCGGGCCAGCATCGCATCAACTGCCGCCGTATCGGTCACATCCGCCAGCTCAATCTCAACCCTTATACCTCTCTTGCGCAAGGCGTCGATGGCTTGTTCTGCTTCCGGATCGGGAGTGCGGCGGCCATTGAGCACGATGACGCCGGCGCCGTGATCCGCGAGCCACTCCGCAACGGCACACCCTATACCGCCCAGGCCTCCGGTTACCAGCGGCTGGTTAGTCAGAACGATTTTCCCGATGTGACGGGCCGAGCGCATGAAGCTCAATGCGGCACCGGCTTCGGCTAAAGGCCACCGGCTGTGGAGCAGGGGTTTCAACTCTCCAGAGGAAACCCGATCCATTATTTCCCTTAGCACTACTCCCACCCGTTCAGGCTCGGTTTTCTTTAGAACATCCAGCTCCAGAATGGAGTAGGCCACGTCGGGACGCACCGCCGCCATTTCCTCCTCGCTCAGAATGTCCCTCCTGGCTAACTCGACGAATCTGCCAGCAGGAGCCAGGCAAGACAAGCTGGCCTCTATGAAGCCTTCGCTGGTGAGGCTGTTCAGCACCACGTGAACTCCCTCGCCTCCGGTGGCTTCCAGTATCTCCTGACCGAAACCGGTCTGGCGGCTATCGAATATGTGCTTGACGCCGAGGGAACGAAGATACGCTTGTTTTGGAGCGCTGGCGGTGGCGAATACTTCCGCTCCGGCCACTTGCGCCAACTGGATGGCTGCCAGCCCTACTCCTCCAGCGGCGGCGTGAACCAGCACCCGATCCCCGGCATTCAGCCCCGACATTTGATACGAGAGCGCCGCGGAAACAAATGCGCTGGGTATGGTGGCCAACCCCGATACCGGAATCCCCGCTGGCGCCGGCGCCACCAACTCCTCGTGGGTGACCATCTCCGGCGCAAATGCGCCAAACCCCAAGCCAACCACGTGGTCTCCAACGGATACGTTCGACACTTCGGAACCTACGGCCATTATGTAGCCGCACATTTCCCGGCCCAAGTCGCCTTCTTCTATAAAGCCAAGCGACCTGAAAACGTCCCAGAAGTTGATGCCGGTGGCTTCGACCGCAACCCGAACCTCCCTGGGTTCCAGGGGCCGGGCAGGTAACAGCTTGGCTTCCGGCTCGTCGAACACGCCGCCCCGGTTCGGGACCAGCACCCATTCCGGGTCTTCCGGCAGGGCCACTCGCCCAGCCTCCTCTGCTCCCGCAGCGGCCCGAACCAGCCGCGCCGCCCACCGGCGACCCAGCCGATATGCAATGTGGTTCTCTTCGTCAGGATAGAGCAGTTCATTGGCGAGGCCGGAAAGCGATGCCGTCGCGCTGGGATCCAGATCCAGCATCCGCGGCTGCAGTTGGGCCGCTTCCAGGGCCACCACCTTCCCCAAGCCCCACAGGACAGAACCGGCCAGTTCCCCGGTATTCTCGCGTTCGATTATCTGCGCCCCACGGGTGACGAACCACACACCTTTTTCCGGAGTCAGATCAGTGTCGACCAACCCCTGGACAAGCGCCAGCGCGCTGGCCCCCGCTCGTCTTACGTCGTCCTCAAGCTCGCCGGTGGTCGCCTGAGTCCCGTGACCTTCGAGACCCTGGAGGTGTACCACGCCGTTGAAGGGCATGTCTCTTGGCAAGCCTTCGAGCAGTGAACGCCACGACTCGCGATTTGCCGTGTCGATGGCGGCTGTAACAAGATTTTGGCCCGCCGCTGTCGGAATGCCGTCCCTCAACCCCTCGTCGTTTGCCAGTACGACTCGTTGGTTACGGGAGGCCAGATGTGCCGCCAAATCCTTGGCAACTCCGACTTTACCCCCCGAGATAACCCACAGGCCCGGAGCCTCCGTTACCTGGGCGGGCCCTTGGGCCACGATTACCCCTTTATCCAGAGATTCGTAGGGTATGGAGTCGTCGACGCCCAGGACTTGGGCATCCTCGAAACCCGCGTCAGCAAGCGCTTGGCGCCATATTGCCGGGGTGGCCAGGGCGTGGTGCGGACGGTACGCGTCGGCAAACCGCCACCAGCCATCCAGTTGGCCGAAGGTGAGGTCCATCCAACCAAGGCCGCGAAGGTTTTCGAGAGCCACCAACTGACCCGATGGCGCGAGCAAGTCGCGACAGTGGCCCAGGGTCTCTTCCAGGTACTGCGTAGCGTGCAGCACGTTAGAAGCGATGATCAGGTCATATCCGTGGGCAGCGTAGCCCTGGGAGATGGGGTCTTTTTCTATATCCAATGGACGGTATTCGATGCCTTCGTTGCCGAACCTCTCTTCCGCTTCCGCAAAGAAGCCCGCGGAAATATCGGTGTAGGTGTAGTCGAAGCGGCCTTTGGGAAGCTCTTGCAGCACGTAGGCGGTCGCCGAGCCTGTACCGGCCCCGATTTCCAGCACCCGCAGCCGTCTTTCTTCCGGCAATCGGGCTAACAGGGCCCGAACGGCATCTGCCAGCAACCGGTTCGCGGCGCGGGCAACCGGGGCTTTCAGGTACAGGTCCGCGGCGGTGGGTTCCCCGCTGCTGAACAGGAGCGTCAGCGGGTCCTGCTTGCCGTGGAGCACATCGGCCAGGGCCGCAGCGGACCGCCGGAACAGTCCTATCTCAGTTAACCCGTGGGAGTATTTGCCGGTCATTTCCACGTCGAATCCCACAGGATCCTTGGGGAGCGTTTCCGGCAATGGATCCTCCGCTCCCACCACAACAACAAAGTTATCCTCTTTCTCTTTCAGAATTCCGCATCTAGCCATCATTTCCAGCAAACGGCGGAAAAGGCGCCCGTGTTCCGGAAGAACATCCAGGCTTTGCATCAACTCCTCGGAATTCACTTCCTCGCCCAGGTTGCGCCGCCAGCCCAGTTTTTCCAGGGTTAGGAGAGCGTAGGCGTGAGACCATCGCTCCAGGTCGGCGAGGAGGGCATTCCTGTCTTGGGGGTCTACGCCGGCATCTGTGAGGTAGTCGGAGAAGAGCGCCGTCTGAGCCGCTACAGAAGATGGAGTTGGGAAGAAATCCGCTGACATTAGCCCCGATTCAAGGGGACGGTCTCGCCAGAGTACCTCGTACAGCAGGTCGTTTACTCCCTCGGCGCCTTCCACTGCCGCCAGCAGAGCCGACTCGGTCGCCCGCTTCACGGTGTACCCGCTCAATCCGCCTATGAGAACTCCGTCCGTATCATAGATGCGGATTTCCCCGCTCAAGACCTCCGGATACTCGTCCGAGTCCGGGTTCGGACTCCGGTTTCCCTCGCTCATTTGTACGTGACAATACACCCGGTCCGGCAATCGCCCCGTTAGCCACAGCCGTTCCCAGCCAAATGGCAAATAGGTTGGTTCGTCCGGGGAGCCGGTCATGTTGCGCGCCATGCCCACGACCTGGAAACAACCGTCCAGGAGAAGAGGGTGTATGTCCAGGTCATTCCGACCGGCGGCTTCCGGTAGACGCACCTCTCCCAGAGCCTCGCCTGGGCCGGACCACACCACGCCCAGCGTACGGAAGGAGGGACCCAAGTCAATGCTGGTAGCGGCCTTGGCACGATAGTAGGCAGCCACGTCCGCCGGTGACAGGCGGGCCTTGAGACTTTCCAGATCTACCCGCTGCCCAGCCTCCTGCAGTGCGGCGCCCGAAACCACGTGGCCTTCCATGTGCATGGTCCAGGCCTTTTCCGTACCGCGGCTGAATACTTGTACCAAGCGCGACTGCGCTTCTTCGGAATCGTCTAGAAGCGCCTGCATCTTCCGGCCCGCGCTGCCAACACCATCTTCCGAGTCCTGTTCCAGGAAGACGAGCGGGCTATGCAACTGCACATCGTCCAATATTACAGGGCTGTCGCCCGCCACGAGCGATGCCGTTGCCGCCATGGCCCCGTAGAGCGCCCCCGGGGCCACTAGCCTGCCAAATACCCGGTGGTCCATCAGCCAGGCAGGATCCGAGGGGAGAACCTCCGTCTCAAAGGTAATTTCACCACGAGCAGATTCGTGCCGATCACCCAGCAGGGGATGGCCCGTATCGGTTCGTCGTTGCCTGGAAGGCTGGAGCCAGTACCTTTCGCGCTGGAACGGATAGCCCGGCAACGAGATCCGGCGCCGCTTCTCCCCCGCGAACAGGCCCTGGAATGAAATCTCCAAACCGGCCTCGTACGCCTCCGCCGCCGCGTCAACAAAGCTGCTCTCCGGGTCAGGGGTGGAGCCGTCCCTGGGAGGCCGGCGCAAGCTGGCAATGACGGCCGGGCCTTCGGACGCCCCGCCTTCGGGAGAGGAGACCGGCCAGGCTTGCATCGCCATTGTGCCCAGCACGGAATGAGGGCCCATCTCAATTACCACATCGACCCCCAATTGGTCCAGCTCCCTGACCCCGCTGGCGAACGCCACCGGTTGCCGGGCATGTTGCCTCCAATAGGCGCCGTCCATCGCCATGGACGCCTCTACAGGGCGGCCTGTCAGGTTGCTGATCAGGGTAATCGATGGATGCTTGATTGCCACACCGTCCAGGGCGTTTTCTAGACCATCTAAAGCCGGTTCCAGCAGAGCGCTGTGGAATCCCCATGACGTGTTGAGCCTGATTGCGCGGATGCCCTCCGATTCGAAAAGATTGGAAATAGCCTCGATGTCAGCCACCGGACCGCTTACCACCTGCTGGGCTCCGTTGTCGGCTGAAATGCTGAGCCCGACGCTGTTTGATTCCGCGTTTACTCTTTCAACCGCATCCGCCACCTTGGAAGCCGGCGCAAAGACCGCGGCCATGGCGCCGCGCTCGGTCGCGGACAGCAGAGAGCCTCGCGCCGCGGCAAACCGCATTCCATCTTCCAGGCTGAACACTCCCGCGGCCTGCGCAGCCGCCAATTCCCCAACGCTGTGTCCCATAACGACGCTTGGTAGAATGCCCAGGCTGGCCCAGAGAGCCGTAAGAGCGCATTCCAAGGCGTAGAGGGCAGGCTGCTCCCAGGCCGTATCCCCCAGTTCGCCCGATGCCAATTCCCGGCCGAACATCACGTCCAGCAGAGAAGCGCCTCTGACCTCCTGAATTACCTTTTCACAGCGATCCAGGACGGCCTTGGCCACCGGCTCACTCTCATAAAGGGCCCGTCCCATGCCTACCCACTGGCTTCCCTGGCCTGTGTAAACGAAAGCTACGTTCCTTGCCCGCCGCGACTCCCTATCCGGGCCGGCCTCGGCCAGCGCCCTCAGCTTTTCCTGCAGTGACTGTTCGTCGCGAAACACGACTCCGGCACGATGGTCGAAATGACTCCGGCCGATACCGGCTGTCCATGCCATGTCCGACAGAACGGCAGGAAAGGAGACTCCTGCGGAGGCCAGCTTTGGGGCCTCTGCTCCGAGCCACGTTACATACCGCTGCGCAAGTTCCCGGAGCGCGCTTTCCGACTTGCCAGACAGAGGCAGGAACCTGGTCTCGCGTGGAGCGAGCCCTTCCTGTGTCAGCGGTAGATTGGCCAAGGCATCCGGCAGGGCAACTTCCACGGATTGGGCCGGGCCCAGTGCAGGAGGATTCAGGCCATTTGAGTCGCCGTCTTGGATGTGCTCTTCCACCACGATATGCGCATTAGTGCCTGAAATACCAAAGGAGTTCACCCCGGCTAGCCTTGGGCGCTTACCACGATCAGGCCAGTCCATGCTCTCTGTGGTTACCTGCAGTGGCTGACGGTCCCAGTCGAAACTCGGGTTAGGATTCTGGAAATGCAGATGCTTGGGAATTAGTCCCCGCTTCACCGTCAGCGCTGCTTTGATAAGCCCGGCGACTCCTGCCGCCGATTCCAGGTGACCGACATTGGTCTTAACAGAGCCGATCAATAGCGGGTCATCGGTTTTGCGGCTCGAACCGTAGACAGCGCTCACGGCATTGAGCTCGATGGGGTCACCCACGGCGGTCCCGGTCCCGTGGGCCTCTACGTAGTCGACCTCCAAGGGATCGACGCCCGCATCCGAAAGAGCAGCTTCCATTACCTGTTCCAACCCGGGCGCGTTCGGGACTGTCAGGCCGATGCCTGTCCCACCGTGGTTTACTGCCGTACCTCGTATGACAGCCCAAATTCGATCGCCGTCAGCTTCCGCTTCACTGAGCCGCTTCAATACGACTACTCCGCATCCTTCGCCTCTGACGTAGCCATTCGCCGACGCGTCGAATGCCTTGCACTGGCCATCGGGGGACAGCATCATAGAATCGGCGCGGAGTTCGTAAATACGACCGTTCAGGATGGCCTGAACCCCGCCCGCAATGGCGAGGTCGGCCTTGCCCTGCTGAAGGTCTGCTACGGCGTCGTGTACCGACACCAGGGAGGATGCGCAAGCGGCGTCGACCGCCTTTGCCGGTCCCATCAGGCCCAGCACAAAGGAGACCCGCCCGCTGGTGCCGTTCAGGTTGGTGCCGCTGAGGGCGTAGAGACTGCCGGCCGCCTCTGCGGGCTTGATGGAGTCCACGACCAGCATTCGGTACTCGTCGTTGCTGATTCCGGTATAAACGCCGGTACGGCTCCCCTTGAGTCGGTCCGGATCAATTCCTGCATCCTCAAGAGCCAGCCAGCTCATCTCCAGCATCATGCGCTGCTGTGGGTCCAGCAACTCGGCCTCGACCGGTGAAATGCGGAAAAAAGCAGCGTCAAATTGGTCCAGGTCGTCAACGAATGCGCCGAAACGGCATGCCCGATTTTGAACCTGTCGATCGCCGAAAAGGTCGCCCATGCGTCCCACACCGGAACCGGGCTCGCCTTCGGTCACCGAGTTCTTACCTTCCACCAATAGGCGCCAGAAGGAGTCCAGATCCTCCGCGCCGGGAAACCGACAAGCCATGCCTATAATGGCGATGGGTTCTCTGGCAGTCATCGGTCTTTCCTCCATTTTTCTGTTTCGCTTTCGGGCCGCCGCCGCTTCACCTATCCGGCTTCATCCAAATCCACCGTCCACAAGTATCTCACTTTTTTGTTGCTATTGCGTCCCTGTCATGAACGATGACAGAGACGTAATGCTTTGTCAGCCGATGAGACCACACTTGGCAAGGATGTAGGTAGTGTTGACCATCCCACACTTGGCAGATCAGGCGGTCACTGAACCCACCTTACGGAGTCGATGTGCCCTCCGGGGACGTATGGTCTCCAAGCGGTTCGCCCTCATAGGGCGCATATCCCGCCTCGCGCAGTCGTTCCCATACCTCCACGGAGTGGGCCAGGTTCCTGGTCTCCAAGGTAAGTTGTATCTCTACTTGGCCCATGTGCACCGATGCGGCGTGCCTGAGATGCCCTATATCCAGAACATTCACGTCGGTGCTCGACACAATGTTCAGCAGACGGCTCAGTTGACCAGGACGGTCCTCCACCATAACGCGAAGCACCAGGTAACGGCCTGCGTGGGCCAGCCCGTGCTCCACGACACGTGCAATCAGGTGAGGGTCCACGTTGCCTCCGCTGAGGACTACCCCTACCCTCTTGCCGGCAACCTGGATCTTTCCTCCCAGCACGGCGGCAAGTCCCACGGCTCCTGCCCCCTCCACGAGCAGCTTGTCTCTCTCAAGGAGCAGCATCATGGCCTGTGTGATCTCCTCCTCCGCTACCGTGACCATGTCGTCAACATAGCGTGAAACAAGTGGAAGGGTGATCCTGCCCGGCGATCCCACGGCAATGCCGTCGGCCACGGTGGCTCGCCCCTTAACCGTTATGCGCTGGTTGGTCTTGTAGGAGTCGACAACGGCGGTAGATGCCTCGGCCTGCACGCCTACAATCTTGATGCCGGCCGCCGTCTCCTTTATGGCTAACCCAATACCGGATATCAGACCTCCGCCTCCCACCGGCACCACAACCATGTCCAGGTCATCCGCCTGCTCAAGCATTTCCAGTCCAACGGTCCCCTGCCCCGCTACGATTGCCGGATCGTCAAAGGCATGGATTAAGGACAAGTTGTTTTCCCGCATAACGCGCCGGGCGTGTCTCTGGGCCTGGTCGAAGTCACTGCCTTGGAGAAGTACGGTCGCGCCGTATCCTCGCGTAGCCTCTACCTTCGGGATGGAAGCGCCCGTGGGCATTACGACGGTGCATGGTATGCCAAGACTGGCGGCCGCCAGTGCAACTCCTTGGGCGTGATTTCCGGCGCTGGCCGCGATCACGCCCCTTGCCTTCTGTTCAGGAGTCAATGTGGCTATCTTGTTGGCAGCGCCCCTGACCTTGAAGGAACCCGCTCTCTGCAGGCTCTCGGCCTTAAGGAAAATCTCACACCCAGCCATTTGACCCAGAGAGAGTGCGGGCAATACGGGTGTCCTAAGCGCCAAATGAGTGATAGCGTTCCGGGCTCGCTGCACGTCCTCTAAGGTTACGGATGTTCTCATGAGGGCAATATGCTCCCACGCTAAGCGAGTGGCAGGTTCTCGATCTCCACAGGCTCAACCGCATCGGCAAGGTCAAAGCCAAAGACCCGCGAGTAGAAGTAGGACTCAGCGTCCAGCGTTCTCTTGATATTCTCGGCGCGTCGGAAGCCGTGCTGTTCACCCTCGAACGGTAGATAGGCTACGGGAATCATCTTCTCACGCAGCGCGTCGCGCATCATCTCAGACTGGTTGGGAGGCACCACCTTGTCCTCCAAGCCCTGGAACAGGATGAGCGGCGCGGAGAGCCGGTCGACGTGATGGATGGGTGAGCGTTCCAGGTATATGTCCCGGCGCTCCGGATACGGCCCTACCAGCGTGTCCAGATACCGCGACTCAAACTTGTGGGTGTCCAGTGTGAGGGCCTCCAGGTCGCTGACGCCGTAGAGGCTGGCCCCGGCGCGGAAGACGTCATGGAAGGTCAGCGCGCTCAGCGTCGTGTAGCCGCCGGCGCTCCCTCCCCTGATTGCCATGCGGTTGCCATCCACGTCGCCGCGCTCGGCCAGGAACCGGGCTCCGTTGACGCAGTCTTCCACGTCTACAATGCCCCATCTGCCGTTGAGACGCCGGCGGTATGCGGTGCCGTAACCGGTGCTGCCGCCGTAGTTGACGTCCAGTACCGCGAAGCCGCGGCTCGTCCAGAACTGGGTGCGTAGATCGAGTGTGGATGAGACGGCGGAGGTCGGTCCGCCGTGCACCAGGACGACCAGCGGAGGCCGCTCCCCTTCCGGCGCCGAGTACTCCTTATTCGTCGGCGGGTAGAAGAAGGCGTGGGCCGTGAGGCCTCCTCCCGTGGGGAACTCGATCGGCTCAGGCGCTGAGATGTACCCCTCGTCGATGCCGGAAGCGTCCGAGCTGCGCAGTACTTCCGTGGCTCCGGTGCGCAGGTCGTGAGCCACCAGCGTCGGCGCCATCGTCGGGGAGCCTGCGCCGAATACGGCGCGACCCGCTCCGACGTACAACCCCGACCGGGTGAGCTCAGTGAACGGCGTGGGCACGGTCTCAAGCTCCAGCCTGTCGGTGTATAGGTTGGCAAAGTGCGACGTACCGCCTCTGTTGTAGCTGCAGACTATACGATGCTCGGAGGCAAATCCGTATGTGGATATGGCCAGTCCCCACTGCGGAACTCCAAACTCCCCATCCATCTCATAGAGAGGCTGAGTCCTACCGTTCTGCCATCGGTAGAGGTTCCACCAGCCGCTCCGGTCGGAGACGAAGTGGAGGACCCCCTGCAGAGACCACTCCGGCTGGTTGATGGCCTCGCCGTCTCCTCCGGCCACTCTCTGCGCATCCCCAAGAGAGCCGTCCTCCCTTACTTCGGCGACCCACAGGTCGCTGCCGTCCCACGGCATGTTGGGATGGTCCCATGACAGCCAGGCCAGCATCGACCCGTCCGGAGACAGCCGGGGAGAGGCATAGAAGTCATGGCCGGATAGGAGCACGGAGCCACTGTCTATACTGTCCAAGCCAATGCCGACGATCGTGTTGACCGCCTCTCCCTCTCCTCTGTGGTCCTCCCGGACGCAGATGATACGAGCCCGCTTGCTGTCCATGGCGGCGTCGGCGTAGCGCACGGCTGCCTCCGGAGTGATGGGCTCCGGCTCATGGCCCGGCCTCTGCCGGTACAGCCGCTGGTCTTCAAAGTTGGAGAAGTAGACAACGCCGTCGGACACAATGAATGCGCCGCCGCCGTATTCGTGCACTAGTGTACGGACATTGAAGAGCGGCGGTGTGACGTCAGTTGTCTCCCCATCAGGCCTGCGTCGTACCACGACGTTCCTGCCGCCCTCTGAAGGCCGCATCTCGGTCCAGTAAATGTCATCCCCATCTAGCCTGATTTCTCCGATGCCTATCGACTCCGCGACGATCACGTCGGAGGTGATGGGCGACCTCCAAGAGCCGTACGGCGCTACCTTGCGGGAGTTCATTGATTGGTCTCCATTGGGCTGAGATTTCCCATTTTGACTGCTCTCGGAACCCAAGGGCAGCCCAAACGAGATGGCGACAATCGTAAAGTTGTCCTGCTATCCGGTCAATCCTCCGGTATCTTTAACGGCAGACTTCCACGGTATGGCCGCTATCCATCCATTCTGCATAGGAGCCGTCGTAGAGACGGACGTTGTACCCGGCATGTTGCATGGACAGATAAGCCAGCGAAGCCCTGACTCCAGTGCGGCAGTAGGCTACTACCGGATCACCGGGAGTGATGCCTGCCGCCGCCAGCCGTCGGCGCAGAAGGTCCGGCTCAATGAGCAGTTTTCCATCAGCGCCGGCCATTTCGGAGTGGGGAACGTTGACGGCGCCGGGAATGTGCCCGGGACGGTGGTCAATTTCCGTTTGACCGAGGAATTCCTCCGGGGAGCGTGTATCCAGGAGTTTCGTCTCTCCGGGCTCGACAAGCTCGCCGGTAGTTGCCCTCACGGAAGGGTTCAAGCGCGGCGATAAGGACTTTGGCTCCGTGGAGACAGGCCGGTAGAGTACCTCCCTACCCTGCTCCTTCCAAGCATCGTAGAGTATGTCCATGATGTAAACGTCGCTCAGGCCCAGGTATTCCAATACCCAAGCCGCCATGGAGGCGTTGCGGCCATCCTCATGGTCGTAAAGCACGGGAGCTATGCCGTCGCCTAGCCCCGCTTCACCAAAGACTGCGGCAAGCTGTTCCGGCTGGCCGAGAAGACCGTCTGGACCTCGCAGTTTCTTGAAAGGGACGTTGACTGCGCCTCTCAAGTGGCCCATCAAGTAGCGCATGGCGGAACGAGGGTCGATTATGAGGTAGCCCGGCTGCTCGATATGGTCAGAAACCCAATCCGCCGAAACGAAGTGGACCATTAACCGACCATTTCAAAGTCGGTCTCGACCGAGGTGGGGTTGGCCACGGACTGGGTGACCGGAGAGCCCTCCACCGCCAAGCGCCAGATTTCTCGCAGAGTGTCCTCATCGGCGTCTGCGCTCACGAAGCACTTGGCGGAAATCCTGCCGTAACCCGGGTTTCCCTCGTCCTCAACTCCAGCCCACTTGCGGATGTTGTCAAAATACCCCTCGACGGCCACCTCTAGGTCACGGATGCGGACTCCCTGCTTGGTAGCGTTGACCACGAAGCCCACGGTCATGCAGCTGCCAATGGCCGATAGTAGTTGCTCGTGAGCGCTGGCGGCCACATCTGTGGCGGTCAGGTCTCCTGGCTCGTCCATGTCAACTTGGTGGTTTCGCATGAAAGCCCGCGCCCGCATCCCGTCCTGCCAGACCACGCGCGACTTCCAAGGCCCGGTTACCGCCTCGAAAACCTCCGGATTCCGAAAGGAATCCAGAACTTCGGTCAGTTTCTCCCGGGGCAGTCCGTTAAGGTTTCTCTCTTCAGCCATCACATACTCCTTAGTGTCAATTTAATGTCAATCTATTCTGGTTGGTGTAAAGCCTGAACCGCGGCGCTACTGGTATTCGGCTCTGAGTTGTTCGGCAGCCTGGACAATCGTCTGCATTTTCATAGAGGCAACCTCATGGGTGTTGACGTTTCTTTCGGCAAAGGTGCCGAATCCACAGTCGGGATTGAGGTAGATCTTGTCCGGGTCGAAATACGGCAGGAGTTCCTTTACCATGGCGACAATCTGCTCCGGAGATTCTATGTCGTCGGTCCGGGGATTCACCACTCCAAAGCCTATTTCCTTCTCATTGGCGTATTCCTTGAAGACTTCCATCTCGCCAGCCCTGGGCGTGGCGCATTCCAGCACTAGCTGGTCAATGTTCATCTGGACAAGGTAGGGAAGCATGGGCCCATAGTTGCCCGTGAGCAGCACCTCTTCCTTCCGGCTCCAGTTGCCGCGGCAGACGTGGACTCCGGTCTTGATTCCGGTGATTCCCTCCGTGGTCTGATTCATCAGCCGCACCGCTAACTCAAGTTCGTCGGAGGGGTCCCGGCGATTGGGCAGCGCGGCGCACATGAAGGTCTCCGTGCTTTCCTCTCCGAACACCACCTGGCTGAGGATGGGTTCGTCCAGCTGGACGAAGTCGCAGCCCTGGTCACGCAGGGCGATTATCTCCTCCCGGAGAAGGGCCACAACGTCTGCGGCCAAGTCTTCGGGACTAGGGTACACTTGGTCGGAGAGGCCTTCGAACCAGCTGGAGCGGGTCAGCATATAGGGGCCGGGAATAGGGATCTTGATTTGACGGTCAGTGTGCTCTCGCATGAACGCCAGTTCATCAAGGGCCAAGCCATCGCGTTTCTCGAGGCGATCAACCACTATGGCGCTCTTGATGGCAAAGGAGGGAACGTCAAGCGCCCGCAGCATCTCCTCCATCCTGGCCCGGTCCTGGGAGTGATTCAGCAACTCAGAGACCTTCATCAGCTGCATCCCAGTCAGCTTGTCCACGGTGAAGGAGTAAAAGTTATCCCGGCGCTGCTCTCCGTCGCTTATGATATCCACTCCCGCCTCTTCCTGGGCACGGATGCAGGCCAGCACTTCGTCATCGGCCACGGCGTTAAAATCATCCGGTGTGATTTCGCCAGCTTGCCTTTGGCGAAGGGCCCGGACTAACTCAGTAGAACGGGGCCAACTTCCAACGACCGTTACTGGGAATAATGGGGCATGAGACATTCGGGTTCCTCCCGGATTTGAACACTACGATAGCTTGCCGTAGTGTATCCCAATATGGAATTTAGGACAAATTCCGTAACTATGCCACTCAAGAAGGCAGCAAACGCAATTTAAGGCTGATTGGGCCCGTCCAACCGGATCAGCGGTCAAGGCGCCGGAGTGCGGCCCGTGCGGCAAAGTAACCGCACATGCCGTGCACACCGCCACCCGGCGGCGTCGACGAGGAACAGATAAACAGGTTAGTCGACGGGATGGCGTAGGGACTGAGCATCCGGGCAGGACGCGAGAAGAGCTGGCCCAGGTCCTGGACTCCTCCGTTGATATCACCGCCAACGTAGTTCGGATTGTACTCCTCCAATGCTGCCGGAGGCCGAACGCTCCTCTTCAGGATACGCTCTCGGAATCCCGGGGCGAAACGCTCCACCTGTGCCTCGATCTTGTCCGACATATCAAAGTCGGAGCCGTTGGGGACATGACAGTAAGCCCACGCCGTGTGCTGGCCATCAGGGGCCCTGGACGGATCGAAGAGGCTCGGCTGGGAGAACAGCACGAATGGCCGTTCCGGATGACGGCCGCTCCACACCTCACGCTCGGCGTGGGCGATTTCATCCATAGTACCGCCTAGGTGGACGGTACCGGCCCGCGCACACTCCTCAGCCCTCCAGGGCGCCGGCCCGCTCAGTGCCCAGTCCATCTTGAAGGCCCCCGGTCCGTAGCGATACGCCTCTAGCCTGCGTCGGAAGCGACCCGGAAGGCGGCCTCCGGCGATTTTGACGACCTGCCTGGGCGTAATGTCGAGGAGAATTACAGATGCAGCGGGTATGTCCTCCAGCCGCTCCACCTGTACGCCTGTTTCTATCCGGCCGCCCAGAGAGGTCAGGTGAGACGCCAGGGCCTCCGATATCCGCTGGGCTCCGCCGTACGGCAGCGGCCAGCCGACGGCGTGACCACTTGCGCCCAGAACCAGGCCTACCGCGGCGCTTGGGGATCGTTCCAGAGGCAGTGCCGAATGTGCTGCCATTCCAGTGAATAACGCCCTGGCGCGTTCGCCGCTGAAGCGGGCCTTCGCCACCGACAGCGCAGACCGCAGTCCTTGGAGGCCAAAACGGGCGGTCGTCATCGGGTGACGCGGCGCTCTAAATGGTCCCAGGATGTCTGTGGCAAGCTTTTGCCAGTCCTTCACCAGAGGGCCAAACAAACTTCTGTACGACGCCGCATCGCGCCCCAGGCCGTCGGCGGTCTCCTCTACCGAGCGCTCCATCACTACAGCCGTGCCGTCGTCAAGTGGATGCGCCAGCGGCGCGGGAGGCTGCACCCAGTCTAGGCCGTGGTCGGACAAGGGCAACCTGCTTAAGAAGGGCGAACCCACTGCCAATGGGTGGACCGCCGAGCATACGTCATGGAGGAATCCCGGCAGCGTCAGGGCGGCGGACCGGGCGCCTCCTCCGACCGTGTCCCTTCCCTCCACGACTAGCACCGTACGACCCATCTGCGCGATGGCTATCCCTGCCGACAGGCCGTTTGGTCCCGCGCCAACCACCAGTGCGTCGTAACTATCTGTCTTTGGCACCGAGCTCTTATCCTCTAATCAATCGCGCCGCCGTAGCCTAGCCATGTTCTCGTACTACTCATAAAACGCATCTACCCGTTTACTAGCCTGCAATACTACGGTATAGCGTATAATGCAGTACAGTGTGAACCCACGGTGGGCCATGGGTATCTGTAAGCGACCCCCAGAGACGGCAGGACTCCAAGCTCTTGACAGGCCAACCCACATCAAACTAAGCTGAGCGAAATCTCCCGAGAAACACTACTTTCCCGTTCTAGAATCTGCAGTCAGTAGCGGTTTATATGACGCTCGAAGCAACTGAAGCTTTCCTAGAGCCCCAGCGCTCAAGTCAGGTCCGAGTTAGCATTCAAGCTCTCTGGAAGGTCTTTGGCTTAGACCAAGACCCTGATGTTCTCCAGAAGATCGCTGGACTGTCCAGGGCAGAGGCTCAGGCTACCTACAACTGCGTTGTCGCTCTACAAGACGTCAACTTCGATGTGTATGACGGGGAAACGTTCGTCGTCATGGGCCTCTCCGGGAGCGGGAAATCCACCCTCGTCCGCTGCATCAACCGGCTCATCAGACCCACCACGGGTTCCGTCTTGGTGGACGGTGATGACGTTTTGGAATATGGCGATGCGGAGTTGACGGAGTTCCGCCGGACCAAGACCTCAATGGTCTTCCAGCAGTTCGGCCTCCTGCCCCACCGCACTGTTCTGGAGAATACGGCGTGGGGACTGGAAGTCCAAAATGTTCCCCTGGAAGATCGGTCGGAACGCGCCCAAGAGGTCCTTGAGCTTGTGGGGCTTGGGGAGTGGGGAGAGTATCGGCCCTCCGCGCTGTCCGGCGGCATGCAGCAGCGCGTTGGCCTGGCTAGGGCATTAGCCAGCGACCCGGAAATCTTACTCATGGATGAGCCATTCAGCGCTCTTGACCCCCTCATACGCCGGGACATGCAGGACGAACTCATACGGCTTCAGGAGCAGATGCAGAAGACCACTATCTTCATCACCCACGACCTGTCAGAAGCCGTGCGGCTAGGCAGCCGCATCGCCATTATGCGCGATGGGGCTATCATCCAGTTGGGGACTCCTGAGGAGATCGTAGCTGAGCCGGTGGATGAGTACGTGGCGGACTTCACGCGAGACGTTCGCCCGTCCACCGTCGTGACGGTGGGCTACATCATGGACCGCCACGGCACTAAGCAGGTGCCGGCAGAGATCAACAGACTCAATGCTAACGTGGCTTCTGAGCAAACGGTGGATGAGGCGCTCTCCCAGCGATGGTCCACCCCTGGGCAGCTCCCGGTGACGGATGAATCCGGCGCCCTGGTAGGCATGATAGACCGGGACGCCCTGCTCCAGGCAGCCTTTGAGCAGCCCGACTTCTCCGGTGATAATAACGGGGCAGCCGCAGCGCCGGCCGAAGTCTCCCTCACCAAAACCGGAGGAGCGGCTGCGCCCCCGGAATTACCCGTTGACCAATCTCTGGCTGGACGCATAAGCGCCAACTCTGGCCGGCTGGTCTACGTACCCGCGCTGCTGGGTATCCTGGCAATGGTTGTTTGCACAGCTATTGTGACCATCATCTGGGGGCAAGGAGTCTCCTTCCCTGTGAATTGGGGGCCGGATATTTCAACATGGGTCAACGATTCTCTTCGCTGGCTGACCCGCACCGGGGCTCCGGTGTTTGACACCGCTTCGGACGCTGTCCTTTCGTTCCTGGTGTTCTTGGAAAACACTCTGCGATGGTTCCCCTGGCCTACGGTGGTGTTGGGCATAGCGCTGCTTTCTTGGCGGACCGTGAGCTGGAAGTTTGGCCTGTTCGCCGTGGGAACATTGGTAGCGATGGGCTTGGTTGGCCTCTGGGAGAGCGCCCTGGAAACGATTGCCTTGATCGTCGTGGCGGCGGCCTTCTCAGTGGTCATAGCCATCCCGCTGGGCATTCTAGCGGCCCGCAACAATACCGTGGACTCCGCCGTACGGCCTATCCTGGACGCCATGCAGACTATGCCGCCCTTCGTCTACCTTGTCCCCGGCATCATGCTGTTTGGCATCGGCAACGTGCCGGGTATCTTCGCCACGGTGATCTACGCCGTGCCCCCTGCCATCAGGCTGACCAACCTGGGCATCAGGCAGGTGACGCCCCAGGTGGTAGAGGCCGCCCAGTCTTTCGGGACTACCCGCCGGCAGCTCTTGCAGAAGGTCCAGTTGCCCATGGCCATCCCTACCATCATGGCGGGCATAAACCAGACTATAATGATGGCCTTGGGCATGGTGGTGGTAGCGTCGCTTGTGGGCGCCGGTGGATTGGGCGAAGACGTGCTCCGGGCACTGGGCAGGTTCAGACCTGGGGAAGCGTTGCTAGCGGGTCTAGCCATAGTGGCGCTGGCAATCATCCTGGACCGCATTACCCAAGCGTGGGCGCGGAACCGTCAGGCCTCGCTTGGCAAAAGGGACTAGCAAAGTAGGAAAGCGAACACAGAAGTTCAAAACACAAGGAGGATTCGCGATATGAAGGTTACGGCTTGGAAGACAGGACTATGGCTGCTCAGTCTAATGGTGGTGTTTCTGTTTGCGGCGGCGGCTTGCGCGGGAGAAGAGGAGGAGAAACCCACCGTTATCTTCTCTGACCTCAACTGGGACAGCGCCCAACTGCAAAACGCCATTGCGGCTAGGATCGTTGAGTCGGGGTACGGCTACCCGACCGACAAAGTGTTTGGCGGCACCGTGCCTCTGATGGAGGCCCTGACCAGGGGCGACACCAACGTCACCATGGAGATCTGGCTGCCGAACCAGCAGGAAGCCTACGACACGGCCATTGCCGAGGGCACCATCAAGTCGGTGGGCAAGAGCCTGGAGGACAACTGGCAGAGCGCGTTCATCATTCCCCAATACGTGGCGGATGCCAACCCAGGCCTGCAAAGCGTCCAGGACCTGCGGGACCATATGGATCTCTTCATAACTCCGGATTCCAACGATAAAGCCCGGCTGCTGAACTGTCCTCCAGGCTGGGAGTGCGAGATCACCAACACGAAGCAGGTTACGGCTTACGATCTGGAAGACGTGGTTGAGCTGATCAACCCTGGGTCGGGCGAGGCTCTTGAGGCCGAAATCCGCGGCGCCTACGAACGGCAGGAGCCGGTGCTCTTCTACTATTGGGGCCCCACCACTTTGAGCAACGACTTGAACAACGATTATGGTGGCTACAAGCTTTTGGAAGAGCCTCCGTACACCCCAGATTGCTGGGAGGCCCGGGACTGCGGCTACCCGTTAGCAGAGGTGCTCATCGTCCTGCGGCAAGACCTGATCGATCAGGCGCCGGACCTGGTTACCATGTTCGAAAAGTGGGACTTCAACGCCGGCAACCAGCTGGAAGCGGAGGGGTATCTCTCCGAGCTGGATGGGGACTACGCAGCCGCAGCAGATCGGTTCCTACAGAACAACTCGGCCTGGAAGAACTGGGTGACCTCAGATGCCGCGGAGAAGGTTGAGGAAGCTCTCGGTTCCTAGAGTGCCGCTCAATCGCTAATGCTGACTAGCCCCACCTTGCAGGCACAAGGCGGGGCTAGTTGTCTTGAAAGACGCGTATGAGTATGCATCGCCCGCAGTTGCCAGCCCATAGGTTGGCCGTCTGGGCCAGGTTGTGCCGGATTGTCGCAATGACTGTAGCCATTGCAGTCACTGTGGCGGCCTGCGCCCCTGATAGCGCCTCGCCGGTCGCCCCCACCGTCATAGACGGGCTGGCGTCGCCACGGGGGTTGACCCCCCAGGACGGCGGCCGGTTGCTCATCGCCGAGGTGGGCGGCGGTCGGATACTGGTCTTGGACAACCAACACCGGCTTTCAGTGCTGCATGAAGACCTGCCGCGGCTGAAGAACGGGCCGGAGGGCGCGCCCGCCGGGGTCTCCGCCGCGATAAAGATGGGCGAGACCACCTACTACGTGGTGGGAGAAGCCCGAGCCAAGGAGTTCCGCGAGGTCTACGCTATCACCCCCGGAGCCCACCCCGTGGGTCTGACCGGCCAGGATCCTTTAAGCATTCATCCCCCCAAACCCATCGTCAACCCCTATGACCTGCTGTTTGCGTCCTCTGGCGGGTTGCTGGTCAGCGACGCGGGCGCCAACGTGGTCTGGCGCGTTAGCCTGGCCGGAGACATCCATCTTTACGCCCGGTTAGAACCCCAAAGCCACCTCATGCCAGAGGGCATGGTGCAGGTTGAAACCGTACCTACCGGAATGACCTCGGGCCCTGATGGCGCAACCTACGTTGCCACCCTGACGGGATTCCCCTTCCCTACCGGCGGCGCACGGGTCTTTCGGTTGCAGGATAGCAACGGCGATGGCGACGCCCTAGACCCTGGCGAAACTACCGTCTACGCCTCCGGGTTCACCACCGCAACGGACGTGGCCTTTGAGGCGGATGGAGCCATGCTGGTCACCGAGTACAGTAGCGACATGAATGCCCTCACCGAAGTTGGCTACAAGGAGTCCGGCCTGTTTCCTGGAAGATTGGTTCGCTGGCGTGACGGCGCCATCACCGTGGTGGCCAGCGGTCTGGTTTCTCCAACGGCTGTGGCTATAATGGACGGTCGTATCTACGTGAGCGAGGAGTTCGCCGGAAGGGTGCGGATCATAGAACCGTAGCATGCCGTGCCCCAACGGCTTCTTGACCCCAAGCAAGAGACGCAACGAGCGACGACAACTATGCCTGACTCTCGACAGCGTCCAGGGCTGCGTCAACATCCGCATGATTGGGGATTATCTGGTTGAACCCAATTATCTCGAAGACCTGCTGTATGTATGGCCTAAGGGCGCAAACGTGGAGGGTGCGGTCCTCCTTCTTGAGGTCCTGCCAGAGGTGCAGGAGTACGCGTAGACCCGCGGTGCTCATATAGGTCACGCCCGATGCGTCTATGATGACATCACGGTCGGTCCCCGCCAAGGCGCGCCTGGCCTGGACCTCGAACACGCTGGCGCTAAAAAAGTCAACGCGTCCCCAAGCTTGCAGCAATAGGACGCGACCCTCGGACGAGACAATGTCAAGCATCATGGAGCCTATTCTAGTGTGAGGTCATATACACAAGTCAAGTCGCCATCTGATCCGCTACAGTAGCTTGACTCCAATGCTATGCTGTAGCGGCAACCCCAGAGTGTAGTTTTACCCCCGTGGGCAAGGACCCGGTTGTTACTTCATCCGTAGACCAATGGCACCATACTGGCAAAGAGGGGACCAAATAGTGCTCCGCGAGATCTGGCGCGGACAAGTCAAGTCTGGAAGACCGTACACCGTAGTTGAGGACACTCCTGGGCGACTGGTTCTATACGCTAGGTCCGGCGTACATTGGGTCAAGTCCCTTAGTCCCGATGGTACTGCTCTCGTAAGGGGTGAGCCTTCAATACTCCACGAGGAAGTAGAGCACCGCGAGGCTCTACGAATCATCACTCCCGGTTCTCGCCACAGTGTCTTGCTTTTCTGGACAGCTGCGTTCCAAGAGTTCTTACAGTGGTATATAAACCTTGAAGACCCGCTGGTCCGAACCTCCATGGGCTTTGATTATCTGGACCAGATGCTGGACATCGAGGTGACGCCTGATCTGTCTCAATGGACGTTGAAAGACGAGGACGAGTTCGAAGACGCGGTCGCCCGCGGCATACTGACTCCTGAGGAGGCGGATGTCGTAAGGGCTGAAGGAGATGATGTTATAGCAGCTATAAACGCGAGACGTTCGCCGTTCGACGAACCATGGGAACAATGGCGGCCTGACTCGTGCTGGCCGACTCCTAGCCTACCCCAAGACTGGACCGACCTCAGCAAGTATCCCCCCTACGGAATCCGTTCTTGATCAATCGCCTCGAAGATTTGGTGGACTCGCCCGACTCCGATATCTTCGGCCTCTCGGCTGACGGCCACTCCGACCCTGCGTTCACGGCGGTCATAGACGTGGGCTCAGGCTCGGCTCGGGCCGTGGTCATGCAGCTAAGCCTGGGAGGAGTGGAGATTCTGGCTCAGCAACGCCTGAGCCTTAACCTAATGAGTCACGTGGGCCGTCAGGGCGCTCTGGATGAAGAGGGCGTGACCAGCACGCTGGATGCAATTGAGGACTTTGTCCAAGTGTGTCTCAGCTACGGTGTCAACACCATTCACGCCGTGGGTACAGCGGCTCTACGAGAGTCCCACAACGGCGTTCATATCGCCAGGCAGGCCCGCCAAAGATACGGGGTCGACTTGCGCATCATAAGCGGTTATGAAGAAGCAAGCTACTGCTTTATCGGCGCCGTACACGGCCTGCCTGTCTCCCAGGGCCTGCTGGCAGACTTGGGCGGGGGCAGCATGGAACTGGTGAGTTTTGCCGACCGGCGTATGGAGACGCGAGATACCCTGCCCCTAGGGAGTCTGCGCCTTGCCAACAGCTTCCACTTGACGGACCAACCCACTGCCGAGGACATGGCGGAAGCATTCCGATACGTCCGGCAATGCCTGTCCGCGGCCAAGGTCCCTTACCTGGGGCCTGAAGATATCCTGGTAGGATCCGGAGGCTCAATGCGCCTTCTATCCAAGCTGGACCGGCGACGGCGTGCCTACCCTATACACACCATGCACGGCTACCGCATTGGCGCCAAGGGGCTGTCCAAGCTGGTGGGCCTGCTGGCATCCTGTGACCTAGAAGAACGCTCCCTAATCCCCGGCATGAACCCGGAGCGCACCCACTCCATAGTGGGCGGCGCGGTAGTAGCACAAGCGCTGCTACAGCATACCGGGGCCGAAAGCATCATGCTTTCTGGCCAGGGGCTGCGCGAGGGCTTGGCGCGGCAGTGGGAGCCTTTGCCCGCGGATGGCCAAGTCTCGCTCATGCCTATTGACTCCGTGCGCCGCAACACTCTGAAGGACGTGATGAGTCGGTTCGCATCTCGGTTCACTCGCCGCGGAGCACGCCGCGCCTCCTTGGCTACCCGCATCGCCCGCACCGTATGGGACGGGCGGCGCAAGCGCCTCACATCGTCCCTGGAGTGCGCCGCCCTGCTCTTGGACGTAGGCAGCGTCGTGGACTTCTACAACCGCCTCAATCGGGCCGCTTCAATCCTGGCCTGGACCGACCTGCCAGGCTTCAGCCACCGTGAATCGGCCCAGATAGCAGCCATGCTTCTGCTGGCGGAAGGACGGAGGTTGCCCAAGAAGTACCGCAAGACCCGCATCTTGAGCGACGGCGACCGCCGTCGCCTGGGTCAGGCGGCGCTGGTGCTGGTGCTCGCCGACGAATTGGAGCGGCGGCTGCCTCCCCACATCACCACAGAATCTGTTAACATTGCCCTGGACAACAGCGGCCTCATCGTCACCACCCCCGCCTGGTCCAAGGCATCCGCGCCTGACTTGCGTAGCCGCTGGGAGATGGAGTTCAAACAACCCATCCTAATCTATAGAGGTGAGCAATGAGCAATCACAGCAACTCAACCGTTCCCATGGGGCCCCGATACGGCAGCCATCCATACGATGGCGTTCTTCCCGGCCGGCTCATTATCGTGGAGGGCATTGACGGCTCCGGCAAGAGCACGCAGATAGACCTTCTAGGCAAGTGGCTGACAAGTATGGGCTACGTCACGGTCTTTACGGAATGGAACTCCTCGCGCATAGTCAAGCGCACCACCAAGCAAGGTAAGGACCGGCGGCTGCTTACGCCTATGTCCTTCAGCCTCATCCACGCCGCCGACTTCGCCAACCGCGTCTTCACGCAGATACTGCCGGCTCTCAAAGCCGGAACCATAGTCCTAGCGGACCGATACGTCTACACTGCCTTTGCCCGGGACAGCGCCCGCGGGGTCAATAAAGACTGGCTGCGGCGCGTCTACTCCTTCGCCATCCGGCCCTCTCTGGCCCTGTACTTCAAGGTGCCGTTGGCGGAGTCCATCCGCCGCATCGTCACAGGACGGTCCGAGTTGGGCTTCTACGAGTCGGGCCAGGATGTGAAGCCGAACTCCAGCCGGAAGAAGGCCTTCCGGCAGTTCCAGGGCGCCATATTGGAGGAGTACGACAACCTGGTTAAGGAGTTCGGACTGGTGACCATCGATGCTACCCAGCCTGTTCACACTCAGCAGCAGATGGTGCGGGATCTGGTGGAACCCCTGCTGTCCGGCGTGATGCAGATGCCCGGTCACAGTGTAACCGACGCCCTGGTCAGCTCCGGACTTACCGGGCGGTACATCCACCCTTCCGGCTCGCGGCGGGTCCCGGAGCTCACCACCGTTGATGGCTAGTCCCCCATCTCGCAATCAGGAGGCGAACCTATGAACATGCCCAGATTCTACGGTCACACCCCCCTAGACCTGGGGAACACGGAGCTGCCTGGACAGCTCATCGTCATCGAGGGGACGGACGGCGTTGGCCGCTCCACACAGATCGCCCTCCTCAAGGAGTGGCTGGAGACGGAGGGCTACGCCGTGATGGACACCGGCTTCCGCCACTCCAAACTCACCGGCGAAGGCATCGACCGGGCCATGCGAGGCCACACGCTGGACCACTTTACTCTGAACTTGTTCTACGCCACGGACTTCTGGGACCGCATGGAGAAGGGCATTGTACCCGCCATGAAGGCGGGCATGGTGGTGCTGGCCGACCGCTACATCTACTCCATCATGGCGCGGGCGCGGGTTCGCGGCGTCCCGGCTCGCTGGCTTGACGACATGCTGGAGTTCGCCATTATCCCCCATCAGGTGTTCTACCTTGACATAGACGTGGACGATCTCCTTCCTCGGGTGCTCGCATACCGGGAACTGGATCACTGGGAGTCGGGGGAGGACTTCCTCCGAGAGACGGACCGACACGCCAGCTTCGTCGAATATCAGGGCGCGTTGTTGAGGGAGTTCCGCAACTTGGCCGAGCAATACGAGTTTCAGACAATAGACGCTCGCCTGAGCGTGCGCGAGGTATTCGAGACACTACAATTGGGCATAAGAGACACCATAGAGCGAGTTGACCTGCTCCACTAACGACGTCAAACCGTCCTTGCTCCGATGGATTCCATGAGCAAGTAGCCGTCCAAGCACGCTACGATTCATCTGCAGAGCATCGTCTTGGACTTCTACACAAAGTGTCAGTATCGGATGTCTCAATGACGTTCCAGGTGCGGCCCAATCGCCGCTTAACTCCCCAACTCTTCGGGATTCCAAAGTGGAATTAAGTAGTATAATGCCGCGCTATGATGAACAGGCTAACACACCTATCACGCCGGATAACCGAGTCCCCGGCCTTCGAGACCGGCATCATAGCGGTCATCATAGTCAACGCCCTGCTGCTTGGAGTCGGGACCTCTCCGGCGCTTGAGCGGCAGTACGGGCAATGGATCGATGCCGGCTACCAGATCGCTCTGGCGGTGTTCATAGTCGAGGCTCTGCTCAAGATGACTGCGTCGTCGCCGCGCGTTGCAGGGTACTTCAAGGACGGCTGGAACGTATTCGACTTTCTGGTAATAGTTTTCGCGCTGATACCGGCGACCGGGGAGTTCGCCATGGTCGCCCGGCTGGCGCGCCTGCTTCGAGTGCTGCGCCTCGTGTCGACGATCAGAGACCTGCGTCTGATAGTGAGCGCGCTCGTCCGCTCCATCCCCAGCGTGGGGCACGTCATGATGCTGATGAGCATCATCGTCTACATCTACGCCATCATCGGATACCACCTGTTCAGCGAGCACGACCCCGATAACTGGCGCAACCTGGGGATTGCCCTGCTGACCCTGTTCAACATCATCACGCTGGAGGGATGGACGGAGGTGATGTTCACCGCAATGCAGCTCAACCCCCTAGCGTGGGTCTACTTCGTCAGCTTCGTGGTGGTGGGCACCTTCGTGGTGATCAACCTGTTCATCGCAATCATCATCAACAACCTTGACGAGGCCAAGCTGGAGCGTCTCCGCGAACTGGAGCGCCCGGTATCGCGAGAGGAGCTTCTGCGCGAGATCCGCACCACTCAGGAGGCGCTGCGCCGCCTGGAACGGCGCATGGATGACAATTAGCGTTCGCCCGTCCCTGTGGTAACACCCCTATTGATGATACTATGTATCATTGGATTCTCTATCGGAGGATTTATGGCTGCCGCACCGGAGAATCCAAGAGTCTGACAGCAACCCGCGAATTAAAGGAGGTCACAATGGACTCAGTGATCGAAGCTTGGAGAGAACAGATGCTTGCCCACGACCGGGAGATGGCCGCTCTGCGCGGCGGCGAAGGCGGGCAAAGCCGCACCGGCGGCTTCACCAGCCGGCCCATGGATCCGCACCGCACGGATGACGCGACGCTGAACAGGCTGTTCGCGGCGCTGGGTTCGGGTGCGGAGGTGCTGGACGTGGGAGGCGGCACGGGCCGCTATGCGCTGCCGCTGGCTACGCGGGCCAAGCGAGTGACCGTCGTTGAGCGGTCGGAGGATTCCGCAGAACTGCTGAAGTCCCGAGCGGCAGAGGCCGGCATCACCAACATAACCGTAGTCAATGAGCCATGGGAGGATGCTGACGTGCCGGCAGCGGACATGGTGCTCTGCTCCCTTGTGTTGCACCACGTCCTTGAAGCGGCTCCCTTCATAGCCAAGCTGCAGAAGCACGCAAAGGATCGTGTAGTTGTCGTGGAAATGGGCGAGACACCCGGGTCGACGGACCGACCCTTCTACGAGAGAGTATACGGCTCGGCTCCTACTCCCCTGCCTGGTCTGTCCAAGGTGATGGGGCTCCTCTGGGCGATGGACATCCACCCCGACCTGGAGATGATCAGGCCTGAGCCCGTCATAGTGGACATCGACCGGAGCACGGCGCTGGAACAACTGCGGCGTAGGCTGGCCGTGCAAGAGGGCACCGCTGAGGACGAACGGCTGCGCATCGCGGCAGACGAACTGCTGGAGGAGACTCCCAACGGGGTTACCGTCCGAGGTGTGGCCCCGCGGCGGCAGGCCATAATCACGTGGAAGCCCTCTCAGTGAGGCCGCTCTTTGGCGTGCCGCAATAGCTGTCTCTAGCAGAGCACGCCGACTTGGTTTACCAGGCGAGATAGAAGCTTGTCTGCGTCTACATCCACACTGTCCACCACTCCCCAGTGGGAGACGGGAGGGCGGTCTAGCGTTATAATCACGCTGTCCCTACGAAGACAAGGTTCGATCTCGGCGGCAGAAGGGAGTAGTTCATGCAGTTCTCGTCCTGGAAACGGATTCTCGCGTTAGGCCTGGTGGCAGTTCTAGCAACGATGGCCATGGCTTGCAGTGAAGATGAGGGAGAACAAAGCCCGTACCGGATAGGCGTGATGGAATCGCTGACCGGCCCCGGCGAGACCTACGGCACAGTGGCCGTTCAGTCCAAGGAGATGGCCCTGGACGAGATCAACGCGGCGGGAGGCATCAACGGGCGTATGCTGGAGTTTGTCGTCGAAGACTCCAAGTGCGGCGCACAGGATGCAATTAGCGCCTACAAAAAGCTAACCGACGTAGATGGGGTGAAGATCATCCTTGGCACGTCGTGCAGCGGCGCTATGCTAGGAGTCGCGCCGCTTGCCGAGAGTGACGGAGTAGTCCTGTTCTCCGGGCTGGCCAGCAACCCGGATATCGCCACCGCAGGCGACTATATATTCCGCACCCAGATCAGCGATATAGAGGTGGGCATCAGCACCGGCAACCTCCTCTGGGCGGACGGCATCCGCACGCTGGCCACCATCACCGAGGAGACCGATTACGCCGAGGGTGTCAGACGCACCTCCGTGGCGCAGTTCGAGGAAAACGGCGGCAGGGTTATAGCCGAAGAGCGATTTGCCTCCGACGTCACCGACTACAGGTCACAGTTGACCAAGCTGTTCAAGGCTGGCCCGGACGCTCTCCATATATCGCCTCAGTCCGAGTTTGCGGCGGGCGCCATTATCAAGCAGGCGCGGGAGCTGGGCTATGAGGGCCCGATCTACGGCGAAACGATTACGGTGGGGACTACCGCGCTCGAAATAGCGGGCGACGCTGCCACCGGGCTGAAGGCCATTACGGCCACTCCAGACCCGAACAACGAGAAGGGGCAGGAAGTTCTTGCCAACTTCAGGAAGCGCTACGAATACGTCACCCTACCCTGGCATCTCGGCTCCGCTTACGATGACGTGTACATCACAGCGGAGTGCCTCAAGCAGACCGGCGATGACCAGGACGCCGACGGATTTCGGGATTGTCTGTACAACATCACCTGGAGCGGCGCTATCGGAGACAACTACAGCTTCGATGCCCAAGGCGAGGTCGTCGGTCTCTCTCGATTTGTCGTGGAGGTCCTCCCAACGGCCGAGAGGACGGAAGAAAACTACGGGTACAAGGTGTTAGGACGCGGTCAATCTTAATGCCTGACCGTTTGCCCGCGGAATCGGTGATTGTTGGATAGACGCACTCACAAGAGCAGGCCCAGGATATTCTACGGCTGGTGGATTGTGCTAGGCGGCCTTGTAGGGATGCTGATCAGCGCCGGCTTCAACTACCACGGACTGAACGCATTTGTGATTCCCGTGTCTGACACTTTTGGAGTCTCTCTCACCGCGGTTACCACGGTGCTTGCCGTGGCCAGGATTGAAACGGCTTTCATAGGCCCGCTGGAAGGCTACCTAATCGACCGTTTCGGGCCAAGGACCATGATGTTGCTGGGCGTGCCCCTCATGGGAGTTGGATTTATCGTTCTTAGCGTCGCGCCCACCTTTACGGTCTTTATAGTAGTGCTCTTCCTAGGGGTGATCTTGGGATCCAGCCTTGGCTTTGGAAGTCCCATTACTACGGCTGTGGCAAACTGGTGGCATAGGCACCGCGGTAGAGCATTTGGAATCATGTGGCTGGGGATAAGTGCCGGGGCGATTATGGTTCCACTTGTGAACCAGCTCATCGAGCAGTTGGGCTGGCGCTCCGCGGTTCGCATAATCGGTGCTCTGGTGCTTCTCATAGGGATACCAACAGCAGCCATCATGCGCCATAGACCTGAACAGTACGGAATGCTCCCGGACGGCGATGTTGCAACAGATCCGGCGGAAGAACCGCAACAAGGAGAGCAGTCGGCGGCTTTGGATAGCCGGCCTTCGCCTGATGGAGGGCATGAGTTCACCCTATGGCAAGCCCTGCGATCAGCGTCGTTCTGGTACTTCTCAATTTCATACGGCCTGCGTATAGGAGTGACCAGCGCTGTGGGGATCAACATATTCCCTCTTGTTCAGTCCATCGGTGGTACAGCGCACCAGGCAGGCCTCATCTTCCTGGTGCATGGCGTATGCAGCGCCCCGGGGAGGCTGTTCCTCAGTTGGGCCGGCGATTATTTCAATAAGCGGTTTCTTATGGCAGCCCTATTTCTATTGCTGGGCGCTTGCGTCTTCGGCATAGGCCGGGTCACTTCCCTGCCGGCGCTGTTCATTATCTACGTTCCGTATGCCGTTTCGTGGGGCGGACTATCGGCGCTTCCGCAGTCCTTCCAGGCAGACCTCTTTGGCAGGCAGAACTATGCCACAATCCGCGGCGCCAGCGCGCCTATGCAGAGCATCTTTTCACTGATTGCCCCGCCGTTCGCTACCCTGATATTTGAGCAAACTGGCAGCTACGCTATTCCATTTGCAATTCTTGCCGGAACCGCCGTTCTGGCCGCGGTGCTGGTGATGAACGCTAAGCCCAGCAGGCCTAGAACCTAGGGCTGCCAAAGGTCGTGAACTACACTGTAGAATACTGGCGTCATTTGAGGAGGGGGATATGTCATTAGGAATTGCCTCGTACAGACCAAGCGTGTCAGCTAGGACTCACATGGTGTCGTCGGGCCACTACCTGGCCACGGCCGCAGGCTACAGGATCCTGGAGCAGGGCGGTAACGCCATCGATGCTGGGGTGGCATCCGGGATCGTTATAAACGTGACCCTGCCCCACATGACGTGCTTTGGCGGCGTTGCTCCAATCATGGTCTACGTTGCCGAAGAGAAGAAGGCATATACCATCAGCGGGCTGGGCCGGTGGCCCAAGAAGACGCCCGTAGAAACCTTTAACGGCGAAATGCCGCCCGGCCTGGGCCACGCCGTAGTGCCGGCGGCTTGCGACGCCTGGCTTACGGCGCTGGAGAACTACGGCACCATGACTTTCAAGCAGGTTGTCACTCCTGCTCTGGAGCTGGCCGAAAACGGATTTCCCATCTCCAAGAGGGTGGCAGACGCTATATCCGGAGCCGAAGAACGGCTGTCGGAATGGCCGCAGTCTGCCAGTGTATTCATGCCCAGAGGTGTCCCGCTGGCCCTGGGTGAGAAGCTTGTGAATCCTGATCTAGCGTCCCTATTTAGAAGCATGATCGATGTTGAGGAGGCCTCAATGTCGGTGGGACGGGAGGCCGCCATAAGAAAGACACGAGACTACTTCTACAAGGGCGAACCGGCCAGGCTCATGGCTGAGTACTGCCGGGAGCGCGGCGGGTTCCTGGATCAGGACGATCTCTCCTCGTTCCAGGTGGGTATTGAAGAGCCGCTGGTGGGCGACTACAAAGGCTATCGCCTCCTAGCCTGCGGCCCCTGGTGTCAGGGGCCTTCTCTCATCCAGGCGCTGCAACTGCTGGAAGGCTTTGATATCAAGGATATGGCACACAACTCGCCGGAGTATCTGCACCTAGTGGTCGAGGCGATAAAACTCGCCTTTGCCGACAGACACGCCTACTACGGCGACCCCGACTTCGTCGACGTGCCCTTGCCTGGGCTGCTATCCAAGGCCTACGCCAAAGAGCGACGTGAGAAAATCGATCAGCTTCGCGCTGCGCCGGGAATGCCTTCTCACGGAGACCCGTGGCAATACCAAGCTGGGGGAGGACAGCGCAGCGCCATCCAGGCTCCGGCCAGCCTGGACGCAGAGTGGGAACCCGATACGAGCTATACCTGCGTGATAGACCGCTGGGGTAACGCTTTTTCGGCAACGCCGAGCGATGGACAGCTGGCAGAGCCGCTAGTCCCGGGCCTGGGAATCACGATCTCAACCAGAGGGTCTCAGGCTTGGTTGGACCCCGACCATCCGGCTCGTGTTGAGCCGTGGAAACGGCCTCGTTTGACCCCGAATCCCGCCATGATAGTTAAGGACGGGGAGCTGTTCATGGCTTTTGGCACACCCGGTCTGGACGCGCAAGTCCAAGCCATGACGCAGGTGTTCCTCAATATCGTCGAGTTTGGCATGGACCCGCAAGAGGCCATCGAGGCGCCGCGGGCAATCAGCTACAGCTTTCCCGGCTCGTCATGGCCGCACCCATATTTACCCGGTCGCTTGAACCTGGAAGGCCGCATCGACGAAGCTACCGCGAACGCCTTGGAAGCGCTTGGCCATGACGTCGAGCGCTGGCCCGATTGGACGGAACTGGCCGGAGGCGCTTGTGCAATCGTGGTTGATCGAGAACGGGGTATTTTGGAAGGCGGCGCGGATCCACGGCGCGAGTCCTACGCTTTGGGACGTTAGAGGTGTTCACGCAGCGCCGGGTTTTGGAGCTATCCTAACTTCTACTTTGCCCAGGGTTCCAAAGTCGGCGATAAAGACGTCGTCCTCCGCAACGGGGGTTATTCCCGTGCACGTCCCCGTGGTCACTACCTGGCCTGCTTCGATGGACTCGCCTCTATCCAAGAGATGATTAGCCGTCCAATGCAACACCAGCAGGGGATCACCTAATACAAGCGAGCCCGTGCCCTCCCCTACCCTCTCTCCATTCCTAAACAGCGATATGGAATGTGACCTGAGGTCTATGCCGCGCCAGTTCGTTACCTCTTGTCCTGAAACAAAGGCTGTGTGCGCGACCATATCAGCGATCAGTCTGACGGCGCCGATCCCGACGAACCCACCCTCAAAGCGGCCGCCAACTATCTCAATCGCGGGGAGCAGAGCATCTACCGCATCTATGACCTCGTCCATGCTGTATGGAGCCGGTCGTTTTGGCAGATCACGGGCGAAACGGAAGGCGAACTCGCTCTCCACACTCGCGCTCTGGCCGGGAAACACAGCGACATCGGCTGGACTTTGGAAGGAGGTTGGTACAGACATAGGCGCTGTAGCTGGCCCATCAATGTCAAGAACCCGTTGGGCCTCTTTACTGGTGGCGCCAACTTTCCAGCCGCCTCTTGGCATGGCCAACAGGGCCTCTATCTTTCGTTGAACACCGTAGGCAGCCTCAATTGAGTCGATCCCGGATGCGGCCGCAGTCGGAACCAGACCACCTAGGCTCCGCGCTTTCCACAGAAGATTGGCAATTTCGTCAGTTGTTTCCGTTACCATGATTGTTATGCCTAGCGATTCTCCAACGCGACGTGGCCCTCTCTGGATAGACCCTGGAATAGCACCAAAATGTGGCGTGGTTCCAGGTCAAAGTTGAATTCAGCGCTAATGGCGTCGGAGATCTCATTCACACTCCGCCGACCGTCTGTGAGATTCCATATCTCGTCTCCGATTATTCGTAGAGAGTCGAAGCGCACTCTAGGATCCCGGGCATTCATTTGCTCCGACATGCGTATCAACGTCCAGTAGTCGGTGCCGGCAAGGCCGGGCGCGTCCCTATCGCTCAGTCGTTTAGGCACAACTTCCCCTGGAGCAAACTCCTCCTCAGTGTCCGCCTCCGGCAGCGAGCTTAGCGCCTCTGCCAGCCGGTCTTGGATTCGTTTCTGCAGCTGGTCCTTGGTTGCCTCCAAGGCTTGCCTATCGTTGGGGTCATCGTCAAGCACAAGCGCCGATTCAACTGCTCCTTGATCGCGAGCAGCCAGATGTACCAACCGCCTCCTAATGGCCGCATCCGACCCTTCGCCTCGCAGTGCAATATGGCTCAATCTAAACTCGCTGCGCGCCGTCACTTCCTTCATAATCTTGGCCGCTTCCTGCGAGCCTGCGTAGGCCAACTCCAAAGCTGCTAGTGCAATAACCATCCCGCATCTACGGAAAACTGCAGGGTCAAGCACGTCGGGAGTCAGATAGTCTGTATGGAAATACAGGTCCGGCCACGACATCAGTAGTGGGGATGGTATGCCAAAGGCGGGATAGTACTTGTTGTCGCTCCAAGGCGTGTAGGGCAAGTCTGTGAAGTTCACAAACGGGATCTCATCGTCATTGCTGAACACCCAGCGCGTATCCTTGGGAGTCGTTTCTATGAGAGACACGAAATAGTCGTTAATGAACGTGGGGACGGAATCAGGAGAGTGATAGAACAGCAACGCCGACTTGCTCTTTCTCTGGTCGTGTCCAACGCTGTCCAGTGCAATGGAAACAATTGTCTTCTCGGCCTCTTCTCTATGGTTCTGGATGTAGTGCTTGGTTCCGTGTCCTTCAACATCTATGAGGAACCTTATGGTGCGGCGCGGCCTAGGAATACGTCCATCTGAAATGAGCCGGGACATCACGAGTCCTATTTCGGCCAGCATAGCGGGCCCTGAAGCACAGTTGGCGCCCGGCTTGGTGCCTGCTGTGGAATGGCAAACAAAATGGATGAACTCGTCCGCCTTGTCGGTGCCGGTTATGTCTGCAAAGAGATTCTGAGCTTCCCCCTTGAAGGTCTTGGCCTGGATGTCCACCCAAGCCGTGGCTGTTCCTTGACTTGCTATGGCGGCAAGCTGCTCCGCGGCGTAGTAGTTCACGGCCAGTCCCCAAATTTTGGGGTTGGAAGGCATTCGCAGAAGCTGCACGGGATCGGGCAAAGATTCCCTGGTGCGGAATGGAGACGTCTGGTATAGCAAGGTGTCCGTGATTACGCCCACGGCGCCGTGCGCAGCAGCTAGATTGACCGCGTGCCCAAAGGTGCCGGGCACCGTAGTGCTTCGCACCAGTACCGCCTTACCCTTAACATCCTGTTTCTCGTAATCCTCCGGCTGTTCGCCAGTGCCCACGTCCACTACCTCAACCGTCACGCCTCCTTCCGGAGTCGACGGTGTCCACCACGGCAGACAGGAGGGCGCGTCTTCGTAGGACACCAGGAGTTTGCCGTTCGCCGAACCCACGCGCAGTTCCGCGCTTACGGGTTCCCAGGCCATGGGCATGGTTTGACTCAGCAGCTTGAACTCGCCGTCCAAAGGAAATCGTTCCACCCATACCTTGTCCATACCGTTGTCCCTGAGAAGCTGCGCTACAAAGTCGGTGGCGCGGTGGTATCCGGATGCCCCTGGCGAACGGTAGAACTTTGTCATGTGAGCGGCTGATTCCAGCGCTCGTTCTCCGGATAGCTCGGCATCCAGAAGCTTTACAAGTTCTTTTCTTTGCATTGGTCGGGCTTCCTTTATTGAGGCTCTTACGTTACCAAATATCCGCTAGCTGACGTGGTATCCGTCAGGTGAGTAGGCGGTAGAATTGGGGTCGCTTGGGATGTACCGGGCCTTGCCCTGCTTCCCCACTAGCTCGCCGTCCTCTATCACCACGTTGCCCCGCACCATGGTAAGCACCGGCATTCCTAGCAACTCCGTCCCCTTGAACGTGGAAAAGTCGCTCTTGCCGTGCTCCTCATCTACCAGGTGTCTTTTCGCCGGGTCCCAGACGACTATATCGGCGTCCGAGCCGGGTTGAAGGATTCCTTTGCGAGGGTATATGCCAAAGATTTTGGCGGGGTTTTCGCAGAAGACCTGAACGAACTTGGGCAGGGTCATGCGCCCGCTGTTGATGCCGTGCGTCCATACTACGGGCATCATGAACTCCAGAGTGGTAAGCCCCGCTCCGATATTGAAGATGTTCTCATGACCCGGCTCCGGCTCTTCAGCATGGCCGTCCATGGTCCCGGTCAGCTTCAGAGACCGCGTGTACCCGGTGTAGTCACTTCCAATCACATCTAGCGCTCCGCTGGCTAGCCCCTGCCACATGGCGTCCTTATCTTCCTCTTCCCTCAGGGGAGGAGCCACTTTCAGAAGATAGCCTTCCCTAACCAGGTCGTCGTTGGTCAGGGAGAGATAGTGCGGGCAGGTCTCTCCATAGATGGAAAGCCCCTGGTTCTTGTAGTACTCCAGTATGCCAACGACCTCTTTGGTGCTCAGATGGACTGGGTAAACCGGGCAGTTGGCGACGGTTGCCATAGTCGCGGCGCGGTGTACCGCCTCTGCTTCTACTATGTTGGGAGCGGCATCCTTGTAGTGTTGGACGGATACTTTGCCCTCAGACCTGAACTTGCTTTCCAGGTACGCCTTGCAAATGCCGTTCTCCGCATGCACCATCGCCATGCCGCCGTCGCGGCCCGCCAGGTCCATGACCTGCATCACCAGTTCATCTGGAATGGACAGGAGGTTGCCCTGAGATCCGGGCGCTCCCCACGGGTTCCAGGTCATGAACATCTTGTAGGAGAGCACTCCCAGACGAACCAGATCGGGGATGACCTTGTCGATGTCGTCCTGGTCTCTTGTGGTGATCAGTCCGTGGATGGCGAAGTCGGTGTATGAGGCCTCTTCCGCGTATTCTATGAACCCCTTCACTATGTCGGGGTTGTAACTCCTCACTCCCCAGTGATTCCCAAACAGCTCGTGGCGGTGTGTCTCTGAACCAACGAAGGGGACCACTGTGGTGACGCCTCCATAAGCGGCGCAGATGGAGTAGGTATCCATTTTGTCCGCGTATATGGGATGTGCGTGGGAATCCAAGCCGCCGGGCAGAACGTATTTGCCGGAAGCGTCTACAGTGCGTTTGGCGCTCCTGTTGGATAGGTCCTCCCCAACCTCATCGACCTTGCCGTCGCAAACAAGGATATCCGCTCGGGTGATGCCTTGCCCGGATGCCAAGAGGCCTCCCTGGATGAGGACATCAGCAATTGGTGCGGTCATGCTCTCCCTCCCTATCCCTCTGTGCCGCTTAACTTATTCTGGTTCAAGCACCATTGTCAATGTCGGCACGGATTAGCCATCAGTGCACCTCGAGGCTTCAAACCAAGCCATGATACCAGCCATGGCTGAGCGGGTTCAGATGGGTTCTGAAACTGGGCATAGCCGCACGACCAAAGCGCGCCTAGTCACGCCTATTGTCTTGGCAGGCGATATTGGGTGAGAACCCAACCCCGTTATGATAGCACTAGGCCCGGCGGTTAGCCGGGCGGTGCTACGTTGATGTTACAGGCTTGCATCACCTGCATCGCCTCTGGTGGGAGCTGCGTTAGGTCGCCGGCTATGGCGGGGAGGAACTGCTCAAGGCCAATCTGTTCGTCCACGCAGCGCAGTGCTGACGGAGGAAATTGCATGGGGGCGCCCGAGAACTGGGAAAGCGTCTGTGCTTCCTCGTCAGTCAGACAGAGCAAGAAGCGAAAGCCTAGGAGAACCTCTTGCGGGTCTTGGCTGCCCCCCAAGGGGATGTTGCTGACGCCTGCTGTGGTGTATAGGGTGCGCAGGCACGCGGCGCTTTCGTCGGCGAAGCCGCCTGCGACGGCGCCGATGCCGATGATGGCCAGCTCGGCGGCATTCGCCGGCTCTAAGCAGTTGAGAATTGTATCGAGTTGGCCCGGGGCCGTGATGGACGAAGCCAGCGGCTGACTGAGCATCCCCTGGTACGTGGCTTCACCCACCTGGCTGCTGATGCAGGACCGCTCGCTCTCCGAGAACATGCCAAAGACGTCTCCCGCGGGCGAGAAGAGGGATATCTCAGCGGGGGCCGCAGGGGCTGCCGGAGCCGCGGGCTCAGGCGTTGGAGTAGGGACAGGAGTAGGCGTAGCGGTCGGAGTCGGAGTGGGCGTTGGAGTAGGGGTTGGCGTGGGGGTAGGCTCCGCCGAGCACGCAGCGAACAGTAGAAGTCCCAACAATGCCAAGCAGAGCGGCAGCTGTAGGCGTACGCGAAGAACATCAGACATGATTGAGAACATATTGTCGCTCCATTCTAAATCGATAGTCGCCAGAACTGTATTGTAATGAAGAGGTCAACGTCAAGGAGAGTAAAAACCGTTAGAGTGGATGTTGGCATAGCTAAGCTACGCCACTAATCAACAATCGTGATGTGCAGTCCTGAAATCGCGAATGGGTCATTGCGAGAGGAGAAATCCCTATGGCATAATCGGCAGCACTGTCGAACGGAGACGCTCCACTGTGGCATCTATGAGCACGGAAGACATAGTCATACGCACCAACGGCCTGACCAAGCGGTTCGGGGAGAATACCGCTGTCGACGGGCTGTCCATGGAGGTGCAAAGGGGGCGCGTGTACGGGCTGCTGGGTCCCAACGGCTCCGGCAAGACCACCACCATTGGAATGCTGCTCGGCCTGCTCAAGCCGAGCGCGGGCAGCTTCAGTCTGTTTGGTCTGGACGGTCACCACGACGCCACGCTACGGCGCGTGGGGGCCATCATAGAGACGCCGTCCTTTTATCCCTACCTGTCAGGCAAACAGAACCTGACCTACTTCCAAACGGTGTCCGGCGGCGGACCGCGCAGCGAGCCGGACGATCTCTTGGAGCGCGTGGGACTGAGCGGCCGCGGCAACGACAAGTATCGCAACTACTCTCTGGGCATGAAGCAGCGCCTAGGCATCGCCTACGCCCTACTGGGCGACCCGGACTTGGTATTTCTGGACGAGCCCACCAACGGCCTGGACCCCGCCGGGGTGATCGAGATGCGGGAGCTCATCCGCAGCCTTGGCGACGGCAACCGTACCGTTTTGCTCTCCAGCCACCTCCTCCACGAGGTGGAGCAGACCTGCGACAGCGTGACCATAATCTCCCGCGGACGGCTTATAGCGCAGGGCCCGGTGGCGCAACTGGTGGCCTCCGGCGGGCGCGAGCAGGTGCGTGTACGCACCACCGACAACACGCAGGCGCGGCCTATACTGGCGGCGCTGGATTGGGTGAGCGACGTTGCTGAGCAGAACGGCGCCATGCTGGTCACGGCGCCCATAGACCGTTCTGGCGAGATGACGGCGGCGCTGGCCGGCTCGGAGGTGTGGGTCACGGAGATGACGCCGGTCCAGACGTCACTGGAGGACTACTTCCTGGAGGTGACGCGGGAGGATGACCCAGGCAGCGCCACGCCTCCCACTGAGGGAGGCGCCACCTCGTGATTGGAGAGGTCATACGCCTGACGCTGGCGGAGTGGTACAAGCTGCGACGTCGCTGGCTGCTCTGGATACTGCTGGGGGTCAGCATACTGATAAGCCAGGCGTTCGCCTGGGGCCTGAACACCGCCTACCACGTCAACGAGGAAACGTTCGGCGCGCTCATCCCACCCTACGAGTACCGCAGCGAGGACGGGATCATAGAACTGACCTGCGCCGACGTGGCGCAGGAGCGAGTAGAGGAGAAGCTGGCGCCCCTCTCGGAGGCGGAGCTTGGGCAAATAGCGGAGAGCTTGCAGGAGTGGCAGTCCACCTGCGTGGGCTACACCACGCCGGAGGAGACTCGACAGGCGTTCACCTTGCCCTACGCCATCACGGCCACCAGCGAAGGGCAGCTATTCCCCATAGTATTCAGCCTGATCCTGGGCGCGGCTGTGGTAGGCGCGGAGTACGGATTTGGCACGCTGCGCTCCACGCTGACCCGCGGTGTGGGGCGATTGCGATACCTGGCCGCCAAGCTGATAATCGTGCTATTGGCCGTGGCGGCGCTGGACCTTGCGTCCAGCCTGACCACTGCGCTGGGAATCCTGGTCATGGACGTTGTGCCGCCGGACGAAGGAGCGTCGCTGATAGCGAGCGATGCTGAACCGTGGCGGCGCTTTGCCGAGGCCACGCTGCGGACGTGGGTCGTGCTGTTGCCCTACGTGTCCCTGGGCGCACTGCTTGCGGTGCTGACGCAATCGACGGCACAGGCTATCTCCTTCTCTATGGCCTACTACTTCGTAGAGTTCCTGCTGCTTGGACAGCTTTTCGGGCTGACCTCCTGGCTGCAGAGGCTGCGGGAGTTCCTGCTGAGCGACGCCGCGGGCGAATGGATGCTGCAGTTCACGACCCAGACGGAGATTGCGACAGGTGCGATCACTGAGCAACCGAATCCGACTGCGGCGCTGTTCATTATGCTTGGATACACTGCCGTGTTCATAGGAGCCACGGTGTGGCTCTTCCTCCGCCGGGACGTCGCCGGGGCCAA
>CAYVEN010000011.1:0-40670 GCA_964450505.1 uncultured Dehalococcoidia bacterium
CTTCCTGAAAATCGAAGCCGGTCTCTCTGGCGTGCACCTTCACGTCCTCTATCATGCCGGGGTGGCCGCAGGCGTATATCAGGGTGTTTTCCGGCTCCAATCCGAACTCCTGAACGTACTTGCCGACTACAGTGTTCACCCTGCCCGTCTCTCCGGTCCAGGAGGCGTTCTTCTCCTCACCGGGCCGGCTGATTGTAGGAACGAATTTGATGAAATCAGGGTACTCGCCGGCCAGTCTTTCCAGCTCGCCGTCGTAGGTGAACTCGTCATGGTAGCTGGCGCCTACCAGCAGGAAGAACCTGTGCCCTTCCCTACCCTCGTGCAGATACTGGCGCAGCATGGACACGTACGGCACCACACCGGTCACGGTAGCCACCATGAGGTGGTCGCGGTAGTCTTCTTTGAACACGAATATGCCCTTGGCGCGTGGCCTAATGGTCATCTCCGCTCCCTCTACCAGATCGTGGAGCACGGGGGTCAGCCGTCCGTCCGGGGGCGGCACCAACTCTATGAACAGCTCTATCTCATCTTCGTACGGCGCCGATACAATCGAATACGGCCGTTCCAGCCCATCCACGCCTATTGTGCAGTACTGCCCGGGCTTGAAGGCGAATGGCACCTCCGGCTTGACCCATATCTGCCATAGATCATGGGTGATGTCGACTCGCTTGGTTATCCTGGCGGTCATCAGTTTGGGCTTAGATACGGGTGAAGTCATGGGTTCTCCTACAGGTTGCTTGAATACAGAGTAAACCGCGGCTTTCCAGGTGTAAAGTGCAAGGCTGGTGTTGGGCCGGTCTTACGGACTAGACCTTTTCCAATCGTACCGGCTCAATGACCAGTCCCGGCGCCCGCGACATTGGGTCCGGGTCTTCACTGGCCTGAAGCTGCGTTGCCAGTTGGCCAAATAGCTGGGTGAACGATGCCGTACCCAGGTGAGCCGACTCCGTTACCGCGACGGTGCCGCGCACCTTCCGTTTGGCAGTAACCAACTCAACCGCGTCGCCGTCTTCCAGTCCCAGGTCTTGCGCGTCTCCGGCATGGATATTGACCAGCTCCTTGCGAGTTATGGTGTTCACCACTTCAAAGCGCTCCACCTCGGCGTCTCTTTCCTGGTCGGCCAGGACGCGTCCCGGCACCAGCAACAGAGGGAAGTCGGCGGGAGGCTGCGCCGGTTCGGATGGCTGGCCTACCGGCATCAGCTTGGCTGTTCCGTAGGGGAAGCTACTGGCGTACAGGGTCTGAGTTCCCCGCGAGTCCTGGCTTGCACACGGCCATTGGATGCCCTTCGATACCCTGTCGGATTCCAGGAGCTGCGTTGGCTGTGGGAGCGAAGGATCGGGCCGCAGGGTGAACACGGCTTCCCTCACCAACCGCTTGTGTGAAATGCCGCCGTAGATGCGGTTTGCCAGCGATGCAGCTTCGTCGAACACGTCCGCCGTATTCTCGAAATCAAAACCGGCGGCATCCATCTCCTTGGCCAGCTTGCCGATTGTTTTCCAGGCCGGCAGCGCCTCTACGTTGGGCGGTGTGATCGCCTTGGTCACCAGTTGCACCCGCCGCTCCAGGTTTGTGTAGGTGCCGTCTTCGTCGGCGAAGGTAGTCGCGGGCAGCACTACGTCGGCGCGCTGAGCAGCCGCTCCCAGGAACGCATCGTGGACTACCAGGAACTCCACTTTCTCCAACGACTCATATAGATCGTCGCCTTCATAGGCCGCTCCATCGCCGAGCAGGAGCATTGACTTAACTTTACCGTCGCGCGCCGCGTGCAGAGTCTCTCGCACGCCCATCCCAGCCTCTTTCGACAGAACGGCGCCCCACTTCTCCTCGATGCGTTTTCTGGCCCCGTCGTCGCTTACCATCACATATCCCGGCAGCAGACCGGGTGCGCATCCCAAGTCGCTGGCGCCCTGTTCGTTGGCTCCGCGCCTCAAGGCGTATAGGCCGGTGGACGATTTGCCCAGGTTGCCTGTGATAAGCGCCAGGTTTGTCATGGCCTGCACCTGGGCTTCCTGCTCTTCCAGGGCTGCGTTGTCCAGGGCGTAGACGATAGCGCTTGTACCAGCCGAGGCAAAGATGCGCGCGGATTCCTCTATTTGCTCTCCACTCACCCCCGTGACCCGCGATACGTGTTCCGGGGTGAAGCTTTCCAGGGAACGCTTCATTTCATCTATCCCGCGGGTGTGTTCGAAGATGAACGCTTCATCCAGCAAGCCCTGGTCCACAATCGACCGCAGCAGTCCGCCGAGCAGGGTCAGCGTGGTACCCGGACGCGGCCTCAACCAGAGATGCGCATAGCGGGTTAGCTCCACCTCGCGGGAGTCAATGACTATCAGCTTGGCGTTGTCCTGTTTGACCGCCTGCTTGATTGGCACCGCCAGCACGTTGTGCTCCTCCGTGGTGTTGCTGTCCACCATCAGAATGCACTCGGAGTTCCTCAGTTCCCAGGTGGAGTTGGT
The DNA here is from genome assembly GCA_964450505.1 of uncultured Dehalococcoidia bacterium. GTDB lineage: Bacteria > Chloroflexota > Dehalococcoidia > Lucifugimonadales > QGNO01 > DAOUJH01. The sequence continues at coordinate 2,460 of CAYVEN010000011.1, forward strand.
GGAACCCGCATAGCCCAGGGGCTCCATCAGTGCGCCGGTAAGCGCTGGCCTTGTGTTGGAGTCTACATCCACGTTGTTGCTCTGCATCACGACGCGGGCGAACTTCTGCAATAGATAGGCCGATTCGTTGGTGCTCCTTGCCGATGCGATAGCGGCGAAGCCGGAGCCTTTGTATCCGGCCAGCTTTTCCGCCACCAGGGCAATCGCCTCGTCCCAGGTAGCTCTCTCCAGGTTGCCTTCGCGCCTTATCAGCGGATGCTTCAACCTGTCCTTGTGGTTGACGAACTCAAGCCCGAACTTGCCCATGTAGCAGGCTTGTCCGTGGTTGGAGGGAGCGTTGATTTCCGGTATGGCCCTGATCACCTTCTCCCGCTTGTTCACCTCGAGGTTCAGCTGGCAGCCCACCGAGCAGTTGGAACAGGTGGAGCGGACTATCCTCTCCGCCTTGTCCCACTTGTGGTCGCGTTCGACAAGCGCGCCTACCGGGCATACGTCCAGGCACGCCCCGCAGAACTCGCATCCCGACTCCAATAGGGATGTTCCGCTGGATGTACCCACCAGCACCTTCCCCGCCCTCTCGACGAAAGTGATCGCGTTGTCGCCCCGCACCTCTTCGCAGACGCGTACGCACCTGCCGCAGACGATGCAGAGATTGTAGTCACGGTCATAGAACGGATCGAAAACCTCGACTTCCGGTGTCCTCACCTCGTAGGTCAATGGCGAGTTCAACTCCATGCCCAGGAACCGTACGGTGTCTTTGAACTCGCACCGCTCGTTCTTGGGGCACATTACGCACCGGTCGTTCACCGATACGTGTCTCTGGCAGATGTCTTCCGGACCGCATAGCTCAACGCGATGGCAGGTCAGGCAGCCGTGAGGATGCTCCGATATGAGCATCTCCATGATCCCCTTCTGCAGGCCGCGCAGTTGATCGCTGGCAGATACGATTTTCATCCCTTCTCTGACGGGAAGAGTGCAGGATGCCGCCACAGGCCTAAGCTGCCGTTCGGTTACCTTCTCCCCGTCCCTCTCTACTTCAACCTCAACTTCCTCTTGGACAACGCACATACGACATGCGGCAAACGGTTTCATGCCCGGGTGGTAGCAGAGGTACGGGATGTACATCCCGGCTTCTATCGCCGCCTCCAGCACCATGGCGCCGGGCTTGGCCTGGATTTCTCGACCATCTATGTTGATAGTCAACGTCTGCTCTGTCGTTGTCACCTAGCCCCTCCTTAGCGAGGAAAAGGTCTCCGTATTCTGGTCTCGCATCGCTCTATCCGGCATGAAGAAATCGGCGGAATATTCACCGGTGGGCCATCGCTTCTCCTCCATGACGGCGGTGAACTCATCCGGGAAGTAATCTATGGAAGACTTGATTGGATTGAAGCCAAGTTGCCCGTGACCGCACAGCGAACCCGCTGCCATGTTGCTCCCCAGTTCCTGCATGAGCTCCAAGTCTCGTGGACCGGCCTCGAACCGGCAGACGCGCTCCAGTATCTGCAGCAGGTGCGTGGTGCCCAGCCGGCAAGGGAAGCACTTTCCGCACGATTCATATTGACAGAAGGCTACCAGAAGCCTGGCTAGGTCAACGGCGCATACGCTTTCGTCTCCCACTATTATGCCGCCCGAACCCAGTATTGCGCCTGCCCTAGCCATAGCGTCAAAGTCCAGGGGGATGTCCATCTTCTCGCCGCTGAGGACTCCGCCAAGCGGGCCTCCTGTCTGCAGAAGCTTGACCGGCCCGCCCCCGGGCACGCCGCCTCCCAGCCCTTCCACGGCCTCGCGTATGGTCATGCCCATGGGCACTTCCACCATGCCGGGACGCTCTATGGTGCCGGAGAGGCAGAGTATGGCCGTGCCCTTGCTTCTCTCCGTGCCAATACCGGCGAACCACTCCCCGCCCCTGGCTACTATCTCAGGCACGTAAGCCAGGGTCTTGATGTTGTTTATGTTGCTGGGCTTGCCCCACACTCCGTAAGCAGCGGGGAACGGAGGACGGTACCTTGGCATGGCCCGCTTTCCTTCCACGGATTCCATGAGCGCCGTCTCTTCTCCCGATACATACGATTCGCCAACCAGCGAGACTTCTACGTCGAAGCTGAAGTCCGTTCCCAGAATGTTCTTCCCCAGCAGCCCCTTTTCGTATGCTTGGCGGATGGCTTCACGGGTGCGGTCTATGGGGACATCGTGTCCGTGGCGGATGAAAACTATCCCGTTGGAAGCTCCGGTAGCGTAACCGGCAAGTATCGTCCCCTCGATCAGGGTGTGAGGGTCGCTCTCCAGGATCCCCTTATCGTTGAAGGCGCCGGGGTCGCCCTCTTCGCAGTTGCAGAGGATGTACTTCACCGGCCCCGGCGAACCCATGAGGAAGCGCCACTTGGTGGCGGTGGGGAAGGCCGCCCCTCCCCTGCCCCGGAGCCCGGACGCGGCCACCTCTTCTTGGACCTCCTGCGGAGTCATGCCGGAAAGCGCTTTGTCCAGGCCGCTGTAGCCGCCGCCGGCTATGTATTCGTAGATGTCCGTGGGATCGATGTGCCCCGCATTGCGAAGGGCTATTCTCACCTGCCCCTTCATCATGGGAAGGTCTTCCAGGCTAGGCACATTAGATGAATCGTCCGCGCCGCTGACCGCCATCGCTCCCTCGGCTGACGGCTTTCCGCCCATCAGGTGCTCTTTGACAAGCGTCGGCACCTGCTCGGGGGTAACGTTGTTGTAGAAAACGCGGGGTTGGGATGGAAGCTGTATGTCCACCAACGGTTCGGCATACGCCAGGCCAAGGCCACCCACCTCGCTGATGGTCACGTCCAGCTTGTTTGAGGCAACCTCTCTGCGGAAAGCCTCCACCACTTCTCCGGCGCCCGCCGCCATCCCGGATAGATCGGTGCCTATGCGCACGCGCGGCTTGGACTCCATCTGAGCCAGGTGGTCGCTTGCCTGTTGCTTCAGTTCATCAAAGGCCTGGGTCATTTCGATCCTTTGTCGCCGTTTGCCGAGTTTCTGAGTTGTGCGATGCGTTCCTTTGCCTTTTCAGCGGTCATTCTTCCCATGAGTTGATGGTCTATGCTGATAACGGGAGCCTGTCCGCATGCCGCGAGACAGGTGTTGTACTTGAAGGTGAACTTGCCGTCTTCGGTATCGCCCTCGCTGCTCAGGCCCAGGGTTTCCAGCGTCTCTTTGATGATTCGCTGGGCTCCCAGTATGTGACACGAGGGGCCCCAACACACCTCCACTACGTGCTCCCCTGGCGGGGTGAATCTGAAGTTTGTGTAGAAGGAGGCGACTCCCCAGACGTCGTTTATCGTTGAATTAGTGAAGTCGGCCACCTCTTCAATAGCTTCACTGGGTATGTATCCTATGGAATCTTCTATCGCCAGCAGAGAAGAGAGGATAGTCACCGTGCCGCCATTGTGAGAAATGAGGGAACTCTTTATCGCGGTTCGTAAGTCCTTGTTGTTAGAAGTCACTTGCTATCCAGGAAATCCACACAAGAGAGTATGAGAATGCTATCACAATCTTGGAAAAGCTATCAATAATTTTACGTGTACCTGTGTTGCTATGTTTATCAAACTGGGCTTGCCATCATTCTAGGAGTCTCGTAACGTAATCGAAGCCACTATGAATCTGATGATTGTCCGACATGCCGAAAGCACTGCAAACTCTGAGAACCGCTGGCAGGGTAGAATAGATTATCCTCTGTCCGAAACCGGACGTTCGCAGGCACACCGTCTACGGTCGAGACTAGAGCGAGAGGGATACAAGCCGACCCATATCTACACCAGCCCGCTCAGCCGGGCGTTGGAGACTGCCCGGATTGCATCGTCGACCTGGGATACCCCCATAGAGTTGTGGGACGACCTAATCGAGGTCAATATTGGCGTGATTTCCGGTCTAACCTGGGCTGAGGCAGAGGAGCGGATTCCCGAAGCGATTCGCGAAGTCAATGCAACAGGTAACTTCGACTTCGTGCGCGGTGCAGAGACCCACATTGAGCTGACTGATCGTGCACAGCGCGTTGTGGATAGCCTTATCCGAGAGCACGTCAATACTGACAGTGTGTTGATGTTTTCTCACGGTGGAATAATGTCCTACGTCATCTGCAGCCTTGTAGGCACCGACCGGCTATGGTCCCTTGGCATCCATAACACCGCGGTGTTTGAGTTTTCCATCGACAAGGATAGCTGGTACCTGGACGGCCCGCCTCTCGGGAACATGGACCTGTGGCGTATCGAGAGGTTCAATGACGCAGGTCACTTGGGCGAAAACAACGAGTAGCATGCTTGGCTATCGAAAGGACTTGTTGAGGGCGCGTTCAAGGCTACCCAGGTACTCGGCGAAGGCTCTGCGGCCTTCGGGGGTCGCCTCCACCCACGTGCGGGGTTTTAACCCAAGGAACTCTTTGGCGGTATAGACGTACCCGGCATCCTCCAGCTTGCGCAGATGGATGGTGAGGTTGCCGCCGGTCAGTCTCAGCGAATTCTGGATAAAGCCATGGGCCACACGGTCCGAGTCTGAAAGAGACACCAGCAGCGTCATTATGCGCAGCCTTGTGGACTGATGTATCGTCTCGTTGAGGGCGACCGTTTCCTCACTCATACCGCCATGCTCTTGCGACTCCACACCCATGCGGCGGCCACTACGGCAATAATGAGCGCTGCCGACACCACAGGCGCGGCGTCTCCGGCGAAGTGCATGGGCAGATAGTAGGAAACGGCGATGCCAAGACCCACCAGGGCAATGGCCAGGTGGTGCAATATGCCGAACAGAACGTACCCAAGCGCAACTATGCCGACGCCTACTCCGGCTATGGCGGTTGGGTCGGAGTCGGCGGTCCACAAGCCGGACGCCGCGGGAATGATGAAAGCGGCCGCTACCACTGACATCCAGAAGCCGAATACGCGGAGCCCGGCCGCTGTAGCCGAAGGCCCGCTTGCGTTCTGCTTACTGGCGCGGTAACCGATGGCAGAGCTTCCGATCATGCCGGGGATTACCAGGCCGAACCACAGGAGGCCGGGATACCACGGGTAGTCGGCGGCAAACTCCGGCGCCAGTGTTTCGATGGTGTACATGGAAAGGTACCCTACCGCTACGATGGCTCCCCACAACAGCATGATACTGGTCCAGCCTGCCATGTACATGGAGCTGTGTGACCTATCCAAGGTCGCGTGTATCGATGTCCACCCCTGCTCTGGGGTGATCCCATGCCCTTCGCTGTCTTGTTTTCGCATGCCAATCCCTCCAATTGGTATAATAAAGTAGTTTGTACTATAAACCATCTTCAAAGACTTGTCAAGGGGTTTGCCACGTATCGACCCGCAACATCTCCCCTTCACCTTCTCCGCACAAAGAATTAACATAGGCTCCACAAACGCTTGGTTACGACAGAGGCTATATGAGATCAGCAAACGCGCCCCGTTATCTTATTCCCGCAATAGCCGTTGCGGCCGCTGTGCTGGTAATGTCGTGCTCTTCCACGGAATCACCCACTGCAACCCCAACCGTGCAGGCCACTCCGACCGCCGCCGTGAGCGACGCCCCGTCTCCGGCAGGCTCCGATTCCCCTATAACAGGCGGCGTGCTCCGCCAGATGAGCATCACCGACCCGGTAAGTTTCGATCCCCATAATGCAGCGGCCAGTCCGGACAACGTGCACAACTCCAAGCTGTATAACAACCTGGTTTGGAATCCGGACGGCAATACCATTGAGCTTGACGTTGCAGACAGCTACCAGGTTTCCGGCGATGGCCGCACCATTACCTACGTTCTCAGAGACGACGTGCTGTTCCAGGACGGAACGCCCCTTACCGCCAAAGATGTCAAGTACAGCCTGGAAAAGATCATGGGACTGGTAGACGGCAGGGTTTCATCCCGCGTCGGCCCCATCAAAGAGTTCATTAGCATTGCACGTCCCTACAATGGCGTAGAGGCGGTGGACGATCACACGCTGCGGCTTCACCTGGAGACTCCCTCCGCCTCTTTGCACTCGTTCCTTGCCACAGGGTTCGCCGGTATCATGCCGGAGGGCACCAGTCAGGAAGACCTGCAGCAGATGCCGCGCGGTTCAGGCCCGTTCCGCATAAAGAGCATGGAGCGCGGCGCCATGTGGGAGTACGAACGCAACCCTGCCTACTTCAAGGAAGGACTCCCCTACCTGGACGGGATCCAGCTCTTTCTCAGCCGTGATTTCGCTGCCTCGGAGGTGGCGTTCATCACCGGAAGGGTCGAGTTGAACCGCGCTTCTTGGAGCCTGAGCAACAGGCCCGTGGTGGAGGAGATGGTGGCTAACAGCCAGATAGTTGTCCGCCCCTACTCCACGTATTGCGCTCCCCAGGGCTTACTTCTGAACGCCACCAGGCCGCCCTTCGACAATCCTCAACTCCGTCACGCCATAAACCTGGGCATCGACCGCAAGGCCTACATCGAAGTGTTGCACAACGGCAACGCCGAAGCGTCGCTGTACCTGGACACCGGCGGTTGGGGCCTCTCCGCCGGAGAGATATGGGAGATGCCAGGCTTCCGCCAGCCCAAGGATGAGGACATAGCCGAAGCCCAACGCATTGTGCGGGAGATCCACCCTGACGGGCTCAGCGTCGACCTTCTCAGCCGCAACTCCGGTATATATCCAAGGCAGTCCGAATTCTTTACCGGCGAGCTGGCCAAGCTTGGCATAGAAGCCAGTGTGACACTTGTCGACCGTGCTCAGCTTTTCCCCGCCGGTGAGTCGCTGGACTACGACATCATGTCCTACTACTTCTGCCTGACCACCGGCGACCCGGACGAGCTTTTCGGCGGCTACTTCATCACCGGCGCTTCACGCAACTGGCTTGGCTATAGCAACCCTCGTATCGATGAGCTGTACTCGCAGCAGTCGACGGAGCTGGACAGAGACAAGCGTCGTTCTTTGGTGTTGGAGATGGAACGGATCATCTACGACGACCTTCCCATCATTCCCACCGCGGTGCATAACCTTACCAAGAACCACTACTCGCACGTGAAGGATGTGCCCATAGGCCTGACCTCCTACACTGACGAACGCCTGGAGCGCGTGTGGAAAGCCCTCACCTAGCCGAGGGGCATGTCTGAATCATGCGGGGGATGATCGTTCGCCGGTTGCTGATAGCCGTACCCACACTGATTGGGGCCACCATCCTGGTATTTGTCGTTATGCGCGTGATACCGGGCGACATTGCTTATGCCCTACTTGCCGGCGAAGAGGGAGCCGCCCAGGTTGACCCCGACGCACTTGCCGACCTGCGCCGTCAACTGGGCACGGACCGGCCGCTCCACGTCCAGTACGTCGACTGGATTGCCGGCCTTGTTCAGGGCAGCCTTGGGGATTCGATGTGGAACCGGCTTCCCGTGGGAGGTGAGATAGCAAGGAGGCTGCCCATCACCTTGGAGATAGCCCTGCTATCGGTGGCGATTGGTTTCGGCGCCGGGCTGCCCCTGGGCATCGTTTCGGCATTGCGCCGCGACACCTGGGCCGATCTCATAGCCAGGACGGCCAGCATACTGTTCCTGGCAATCCCCTCCTTCTGGTTGGGATTGCTCATCCTCCTTGTGACGACCCGTCTCTTCAGCTGGATACCGCCTCTTGGCTATCATCCGCCGTGGAGCAGTCCGGGAACCAATCTGGTCCAGATACTGTTTCCTTCACTGGTCATCGGTTCTCATCTCATGGCCATCGTTGCCCGCATGACTCGTTCCACGATGCTGGAAGTCATCAACGAGGACTACATTAGAGTAGCCAGGGCCAAGGGCTTCTCCGAGCAGCAAATAGTTCTGCGCCACGCACTGAAGAACTCGCTACTTCCCGTTCTTACCATAGTCAGCCTCTCCTTTGGCACGCTGCTGGGCGGCGCTGTGGTTATGGAGCGGGTCTTTTCCGTCCCCGGCATCGGCTCCTATCTCATCGAGTCCATCACAGTACGCGACTACACGGCAGTTCAGGCCCTGGTTTTCATATTCGCCACTGCCTTCATCGTTATAAACCTCATCGTCGACCTGGCGCATGGCTGGCTCGACCCCAGGATCAGCGGTTCGTGACCGTGAAAGCGGCAAAGACAGACCGCCGTTTTACCGACAGCTTTCCAAAGCATGTTGCAGGAAGCGGTGTCCTACGTTTCATACTGCGCAAGCCGCTGGGAGCGTTGAGCGCCTTCATGCTAGCCTCGGTGATTCTGGCAGCCCTGCTTGCTCCCCTAGCCGCCAGGTACGACACCAACGCGCAGGACTACCAGAGACGCCTTGAAGGGCCAAGCCTGTCGCACTTCATGGGTACGGACGAATTCGGGCGCGACCTCTGGGCAAGAGTGGTACACGGGTCGAGGATATCCTTGCTGGTGGGATTTGCGTCCGTACTGATTGGCGCAACTATCGGCCTGGCCCTGGGCGTATTTAGCGGCTATACCGGCGGCATAGTGGACGACGTGATGCAGCGTGTGGTTGAGGTGATGCTCTCCCTGCCCGGGATATTCCTTGCCCTTGCCCTGGTGGCCACCCTGGGTTCCGGCCTGGACAAGCTCATCATAGCCCTTGTCTTGATCTATATACCTCGCACCCTCCGTGTCATACGCGGCGCCGTTCTCTCCGTCAAGCAGAACAGCTACATAGAGGCCGCTAAGGCCGTTGGGGCGCGTCCCACACGAATCATGAGCAGGCATATCCTACCCAACGTAATGGCGCTCTACCTCATCCTGGCAAGCGGTCTCCTTGCCAATGCCATACTCATAGAGGCCACGTTGAGCTATTTGGGGCTGGGAGTGCCGCCGCCCCACCCTTCCTGGGGCAGGATGCTTGCCAACTCGGTTGCCCAGTACGCGGCTGCCGCGCCCTGGATGGTTATCTTCCCCGGCCTTGCCATCACCTGGCTGGTCCTGGGCTTCAACCTGCTTGGGGATACCGTTCGAGACGCTTGGGATCCCAGGTTGAGGGGTCTCTAGGCTGCCGGAGTGCTCTTTGCTGCGGGTCTGCTTGGCTTGTGCAGGAAGAATATGACCGTTACGCCTGCTATTGCCGAGAATACGGCGGTGCCAAAGAGGAAGGCAGCGTAGCTGTCTGAGGTGTCGAACACCCAACCCGCCAGCACGGTGGTGCCCATTCCTATGATGCCTAGGCTGTTCAATACTCCTCTCAGCCTTGCAAACGACTTCCTTCCGAAGTAATCGCCAATTATGGAGTAGTTGGCCGGCGCAACGTTGGCGCCGAAAGCAAACATCACCATGAACAGATAGATACCCCATCTCTGGTCCACGAATATCAGCACAAGAAAGCTGGAGCCCAGAACGAAGTGCGCCAGCACCAGAATTGCCTTCTTGCTCCACCTGTCTCCCAGCCAGCCAACCGCCAGGATCATTGGCACAGCTATGAACTGGGTAGCGCCGACCATGAATGCCGCGCCCACTTCGGTGACGTCCTTCCAGACGAATATGGGTACGAAATGCAGTTGGAAAACGCCGTTGTTGGACGTCCGCACCGTTGTGGTCAGCGCCAGAATCCACCAGGCCGGTGTACGCATCGCCTCCTTGAACTCGAAGTCCTCGGGTACCACGAACCGCGGCTTCTTCTCTTGCTCGGTAGCTGTGGAGTCTGCGGAATCCGTCTTTTCGGGATTGGTCCTGCCCTGTGGCGGCTCCAACTCGTCAGGGTCGGCTCCGTCGGGCAGCAAACCCATTGATTCAGGAGAGCGTTTGATGAAGTAGGTGAGAGGCAACGCCGTGGCCAGTACGAAGATTCCAGTCAGGATCGCCCCGGTACGCCAGTCCCATAGGTCTACTATCACACCCAGTATCGGCGTAAACACAGCCGGTCCCAGCCTGACCGATGAGGAGAAGATGCTCATTGCCCTTGTCCTGTATCTGATGAACCAGATGTTGGCCGCGGCGTGCATCACCTGCAGGTAGCCCATCTGGAAGCCCAGCGCGACCAGGCCGGTGTACACCAGCAGGAACCCCAGTGTGCTGTTCACCTGTGACAGCGCCAGCATCCCGATGCCGGATAGGAGAGTGCCGATTAGGACGGGAATCCTGGGTCCTTGCTTGTCTATCATCCAGCCTACCAGCGGCCCTTCTATTCCGCCCTCTATCCTTGCTAGAGAGAAGACAAAAGAGAGTGCAGCGCGGGAGAGCTCCAGCTCACGCTGCAAAGGCAAGAAGAAGACCGACACCACCGGCGAATGAATGGAGCCTATGGTGGTGATCGCGGAACCCGCCGCCAGCACCTTCCAGCCATAGTAGATGCCCTTTTTGCGGGGCTTCACCGCTGCATCTGGACTTTCCACTTCACGTTCCAACCTGAGTGTTTACCTCTTTCTGACTGAGTTTTCTTTGCGGATTCCTCACCAGCAATAGGAGCAACGCGGCCACGGCGGCCAGCCCGCTAAAGGTGATGAGCACTATGCTGTAGCTGTCCGTAGCATCGTTGACCAGGCCCGCAAACCAAGGGGTCAGTCCGCCTATCACGCCTATGCTGTTCAAAGCGCCCCTCAAACGGGCGAACACCTTCCTCCCGTAGAACTCTCCCAGTATGGAGTAGTTGACCGGCGAGACGTTTCCCCCAAATGCGAACAACACAACGAATAGATACAGGGTTATCGCGTTCTCGCTGTTGTTTAGAACGATGAATCCCAAGGCAAGGGCCACCTGGGCAATGATTAGGATGGTCTTCTTGCTCATTTTGTCGCCCAGCCAGCCCAGGACCAGAATCATGGGCACGGCTATTCCGGCAGTGAGACCAACCAGGTTCGCACCGGCCTGCTCGCCCATGCCTTTCCAAACGAATATCGGTATGGCGTGTACGCCAAGAGCCATTTGAGTTGAAAGGCGCACAGTGGTGCTGTAGGCAATTATCCAGAAGGACGTGGTCTTGAGAGAGGCCTTGAAGTCCATGTCCACAGGCGTGATAGTGGCGTCGGCCTTGGGGGTTTGCGCGGGCGTTTCCCGGTTCCCCCCAGCTTCCTGTGTCGCTGTCGCCTCCGGTGTCTCCATGGGGCGCGCTCCGTCCGGCAGCAGGCCCATGGACTCCGGGGAGCGCCGTATGAGCAACGACAACGGCAATGCAGTAGCGAGTACGAACGCGCCCAGCATGACGCATGTGCTTCGCCAGCCGTAAGCGGTCACCATCAAGGCTACTACGGGGGTGAAGATGGCCCAACCTACCCTGAACGAGGAGGAGTACACGGACATGGCTCTTGTCCGGTACCTTATGAACCATAGATTGGCCACCGCATGCATGCACTGAAGGAAGCCCATCTGAAATCCCACGCTTACCATGGTGATGTAGACCACAAAGAAGTACAGGTAGCTGTTTGCCTGCGACAACACCAGAAGTCCAATGCCTCCCAGGGCTGCTCCTATGATGATGGGAAGCTTGGGTCCCCGCTTATCTATCATCCAGCCCACCACTGGGCCCTCCAGTCCTCCTTCAAAGCGGGACACTGTAAAAACCAGGGATAGAGCCGCGCTGGTCAAGCCAAGATCCTCCTTAATAGGTAGGAAGAATACGGTGGTCACGCCCGTTTGAAGCGACCCAACCATAACGATGATCGCTCCTATGCCAAGCAGCCACCAGCCATAGAAGATGCCCAGAGGCCCCTGTTTTGTAGCAGTAGTAGATTGCTGCAACAGGCTCTCCCGCCCACAAGTGGGTCTACGTGATTCTGCCAAGAAATGTTTAAGCTTGGAGCAGGCCCCAAAGAGGAACGAATCGCAGTATATCCGTAACGGGCGCAGGTGTCACTTAGACCATCCGATTGCAATCTAAGGCGTCACGTTCCATAATCCTGAAATCCTATAGGAATGACGCATGTTGGGCATTCGCTTTGCTTTATGGTTCCTTCCGCGACGCAGCCGGAACTCATGGCTGCTCGCTTTGGCCTACGTCATCGGTGTGCTGTTCGCTATAACCATGGCGTCCCTGAGCACCATTTACGTGCGCAACTTGTCGGAGGCCGGATTCGACCACGCTCTGTCCGGCAGCAGCTCGTTCAATCTGGAGGTACTAGTTCCCACTCGCCCTATCGGCGTCAGGGACTATGCTCGCTTGGACGAGTTCGTCTCAGACACCGCTGAAGGGCATCTTCCGGATATAGAGGCCACGACCTTCCGTATGGGCTGGGCTCAAGACCTGCCATACGTGAATGCCCTTGATAGCGACCCACCAGCGGTCAACACCGCGTTTGTCAGCTTCTTCTATCAGGAAGGCTTCACAGACCACGCCAGGCTCGTCTCAGGTCAATGGCCCAGCGACACAACGGCGATCAGGGACGGCATTCCCTCCATCGAAGCGGCCGTAGGCACCGACGCACTTCTCGGCTTGGACTGGGAGTTGGGCAGAACCGTTTACGTTACCCCATTTCAATCCAGCCCCGAGGAGAAGATAGCCGTGACGGTGGTTGGCCAGGTGGAACCCGAGGATGAAAAAGACCCTTTCTGGTCGGGGAATCTCTCCAGGTTCCAACTGGCTGAGCAAGGCGCTTCCGTGACCGTACATCTCCTCACCGGAACAGACACCTCCTTCAGCGGCCTGGCGGAACGCTACCCCACGCTGCTTGGCTCATTCCGGTGGAATCTCTTCCTGGACCCTAGTGGGGTTACATACAGTAATGCATCGCAGCTGCACTCTTCTCTGGCAACTATCGAAACCGAGCTGAACAAAAGGTTCCCGCGTTCCCTGGTTGTCAGCCCACTTGGTCACAGGATATCCGATTACCAGCGAACTCTCGCTCTGTCCAGACTCCCCTTTCTCATACTCATCTCGCTCATACTTGGCATAGTACTGTACTTCCTGGCGATTGCCTCCGTTGTCCTGGCTAAAGAGAGGAGCAGAGAGGTGGTATTGCTCAGAAGCCGGGGCGCCAGCGTAAATCAAAGCAGTTTCTATCTGCCGTTTGTGGAAGCCGCTACAGTCGTCCTCCCCGGCGTCCTGCTGGGTCCTGTTCTAGGCTGGATACTGGCCGGTCTGCTTCCCACTGGAGCGGAGGGCGCCACCGTGTTTTCGTATTCCCTACCGCTTTCCGCGTTCCTGGTCTCCGTTGTCGCCGGTGCTATTGTTGCCTTGATATATCTAACGACCAGCTTTGCTGTTTCAGTTAGACTTCCTCTAGTGCCTCTGCGGGAAGGCCATCTCCTCAATAGACCTAGCAGATTACGATATGCCGTGGACCTTCTTGTTCTGGTAGTGGCCGGCGTGGTTTGGTGGCAGCTGAGAAGCCGGGGCAGCTTCTCATCCGAGGAAATCGCCGGTGCGGGATTGAGCTTCGACCTCACCCTGCTGCTGGCTCCCGCCTTCCTCATGCTTGCCGCCGGGCTGCTCATTTCACGCCTTTTGCCCCTTCTGTTTCTCGCTTTATGGCGGCTATTGGGGCGCCTGGCCCCCTTCTGGCTAGTAGACTCGTTCAGGCGGACGTACCTAGACTATTCCGGCTACACCCCCATCTTTATGTTGACCCTATTCACTGCAGCCCTTGCTATCTTCGGCGCCAACTACGCCGCCACGCTGGATCAAAGTCACGCTGACCAAGCCAGGTACTCCCTGGGTGGTGAAGTCGTCGTCCGTTTGCCTGCCGGTCATATAAGGAATGCGGAGAGCATTTCAGAAAGCCTGGAGGCGGACCCCTCAATCAGAGCAGCCTCGCCGGTGTACCGCGAATCCGCCTTTGAGGGCAGCGGTTCAGGTGGCGTCACCTATTCGCTGCTTAGCCTCGATTCCTCACGCTTGCCCGTTGTCTCCTGGTTCCGCGAAGACTTTGCCGAAAAAGACCTATCCGAGCTTGCCTTTGCCTTGCGGGTTTCCGCGCCTCCCTTCCAGGGCGTACTCCTGCCCGGGGCTCCGGATAGAATCGGAGTATGGGCAAATTCCGACAGGCCATATCCCAACTACACGCTTCGCGCGCTTCTACGTGACTCCACGGGCCGGTATGGGACTTTGCGCTTGGGTAATCTAGGCAGCACGGATTGGGACGCCAAGGTAGGCGAGCTTTCCCAGATCCCAGAGATGCAAACCCCGTTGACACTGGTTGGCATATACGTATCTGGGGGGCAACTAGTGGGTTATGGAAGCGGATTCGTTCAACTGGACGACGTTTTTGTGTCCACCGGTGACGAAGTACAGACCATCGAGGACTTCGAGTCGGCTAGACCTTGGACCGTATTCCCCAACACTGGGCTGACCAAAGACGAGATTTCGTATACTTCTCAGGCGCGTTCGGGGAATCAGGGCCTCAGGTATGCCTGGACGGAGCCCATTGCCACAGAGACCAGGGGCATCTTTGCATCACCGGGGCCTATCCCCATCCCTGCCATCGGAGGCCCGGGACTGAACGTAAATCAGGAGCTGGTGGTGCGTGTCGAGGGGAAGACGGTGGGCTTTAGGATAGTGGAATCGGCGGACTACTTCCCTACCCTTTTCCCAACCGGCGGTCGCTTCCTCATTACAGACATAGGCCACTTGAGCGATTACTTTGAGCTTCTCCCGTTAACCGGGCCCATTAGACCCGGCGAACTATGGCTTGAGCCGGTTGACAAAGGAGCTATTGAGAGCGTTGTCCATGAAGTCTTGCCGGCGGCCGTTGTCGTTGATCAAGAGACGGAGGTCTCCGCAAGTACCTCCAATCCGTGGGCGTCAAGCTTATGGAACGGCCTCACCCTGATAATAGTTGCTGCCATTGTGGTGGTGTTTACCGCTGGCCTGGCCATCTACGCCATTATCGCAATCAAAGGGACAAGAGCGGATCTGGGCCTGCTGCATAACATGGGCCTATCGCGCCGCCAGCTTGTGCTTTCCATAGCTTTGGAAAGGCTGGCCGTTCCTCTGTTGGGTCTGGTTTCCGGGGTATTGATCGGCGCTTGGACAAGCCGGTGGAACCTGGGTTTTCTGGAAATAACGCCTAACGGACGACCCCTAGTGCCACCGTTGGAGCTCGTAATTGATCTGCCGCTGGCAGCTATTGTGCTTGTCGCGACATCGGCTGTCGCAGTCTTGGCGGCGTTCATGGCGGTTGTCATCACCAATAGATTGAGCTTGAGAGGGGGCCTGCGGCTAGAGGAATAATGGACCTGACTGCACTCATAAAGTTTGCGGTTCTCATAGCGCTCAGGCGGACCGTCTCCGACTGGCGGCTTCAGGCGGCAGCCGCTTTCGGCATGCTGCTGGCGGTTGCCCTCATGGCCTCCGGGGTCATCTACTCACAGGCGCTGGCAGAAACGGCCCTTAGAAACACCTTGCTCAACGTGCCGGAGGAGGACCTGAACATCACCTTTCGCACGTTCCATAACCTGGAAAGGCCTGCCATAGAGGCCAGCGAACGGTACGTCGAGGAGCAGATCAGGCGCCCTCTCATTCCATACGTTGGCGAAGACGTTCTGCTCATCCAAACCTCAACGCTGTTTCTATCCGGCTTGCCGCAGCTAGACGTGGAGAATTCAATTCGACCGCGAAGCTCGTTGCAGGCAATAACGGATTTGGCCGATCATGTTCGAATAATCGAAGGCCGGATGCCCAGGGCGCGCTCCGGCGAAATAGAGGTGCTGATAGATTCTCCCGGGGCCTCTGCCGTTTCACTTTCAGTTGGCGACAGATTCCAGGCCTTACGCCCCGGAAGTGGCCGCAGCGAAACGGTTACCGTCAGGGTTTCAGGTATCTTTGAGCCTACGGAGCCGGATGCACATTACTGGGCTTTAGGCACGTGGGACAGGTTCACAAATACGGAGCGCCAGTGGACTGCCCTTCCTCTGTACACAACCCATGAGAACCTTCTCCAGGTCTTGCCGGACTCCATCAACGCTCTGCTGTCGGATTTCGTCTGGCTCTTCTTCATGGACGTGCCCGGTCTGAGCGCTTCCGAGGTAGAGGCGTTGCAGTCGGTATTGCGCGGCATTAGCACTGATCTCGGCACCGACGTGCCCAACTCCAACTGGAGGACTGAACTGGACGAGGTGCTGGAAAGCTATTCCTCACTGCTGCTGCTGGCCAGGGTGCCCCTATTTCTGATGGTCTTTCTTGTGGTGAGTGTTCTCTTGTACTACATGTTCCTCATTGCGGGTCTGATCGGACGGATCCGCACCTCTGAAGTAGCCGTATTTCGCAGTCGCGGGGCCTCTACTTTACAAGTTGGCTTGGTCATCCTGGTGGAAGGACTGATCATGGCGCTGCCCGCCGTGGTCGCCGGTCCGTTCGTGGCGCAGGCTCTTGTGCTGTTCACGGGACGCCTTTTCCCGGTGGCTTCCGGGGTGCAGGGCCTGGACGTGAGCGGTCTATCGCTCTCTACCTTTACCATTGGAGCGGTGGGCGCCGCATTCACGGTAGCCGTGTTTACCGCCACAGTTCTAAGGGCGGCCAGTAAGGGTATAGTCTCCCTTCAGTCATCCTCTGCCAGGCCGCCGGAGGTCCCGTTCATCCATCGCTACTACATTGACGTTGTTCTTCTTGGGGTAATTGGCCTCTTGTGGTGGCAGCTTAGATATAGAGGCTCCTTTCTCATCCAACCCGCGCCCGGCAGCCCTGCTGAGATAGATATAACGCTGCTTCTAGGCCCAATACTGGGAGTGCTTGTGGCGGGTCTGCTTGTGCTGCGTCTTGTTCCCTTGGTGCTCAGAACCGCCACTCTCGTTGCCGAGCCCTTTGGCCCCGTATGGCTTGTGCATGCCTTGAACCGGGTTGCCCGCGACCCTATCCCATCAGGCTCGCTGCTGGTACTGCTGGCGCTGGCTGCTTCTCTTGGCATGCTGGGCTCCTCCATCCTCTCTACTTTGGAACGCAGCCAGGAGGAACAAGCGCGTTACCAGGCAGGAGCGGACCTACGGGTGGAGTATGAGTTGGATGATCAGCTGCCGGGCGAGCAAAACGTGGCGGGCGACGTTGCCGCTATTCCGGGAGTTGCGGCGGCGGCTGAGGTAATGCGTATGGATACACGCATTACCACCGAGGCTTTTGGCAGTCCCGCCGTTCTCCTCGCTGTGGATACCGACTCGTTCTCCGATGCGGCCTGGGTTCGCCCCGATATCTTGAACGACTCTTTGAGGGATAACCTGCAACGTTCCGATGAGTCAAGCAAAGGTCTCCTTCTTCCTCAGGACGCCACTGCAATTGGCATCTGGGTACACGCCGGAAGGGTGTCTCCCGGAACCTTGCTCTTAGCCAGAATGCAGGACGGCACAGGCGCCTACTTCGATATGAGAATCGGTGAGGCCGCCGGACAGGGATGGCACTATATCGAGGAGTCCATCCCCTCCGTAAGGTCTGCAACCCGCACCTATACGGAACGCGCATTGCAACCACCGTTCACACTTCGCGCCCTCTGGCTGGGGGGACGCAGAGTGGGCTCCGGAGGAGGAGTCGTTTTCATGGACAGTCTCCAAGCCGTCACACCGGACGGCCCCGTTGAGTTGGACTCCTTCCGGAGCGTAGACGATTGGCGGCCTTTGGAAGACCTTTCTACCCCGGGCCTGTACACTCTGGATACCAGCGAAGCCGTGACTCGCGCCGGCAGCCCCAGCGCAGCGTTTACATGGGTGGAAAGCGGCCTCACTCTCAGGGGTATAAGGCCGGGGACCGGGGATCTGTTGGTTCCGGCTCTTGTGAGCAGGGAAATTGCCGACAGCGTTGGCGAGGGCGAGATTATCCTGGCGTTTGTGGGTTCGACGTCCGTCCCCCTCTTGGTCAGCGGCACGGTTGAGTTCTTCCCAACATTGGATCCCAGGGAATCGCCGTTCCTTGTCGCCGACCTCGATGCTTTGCTGGACTACCTGTATATGCATGGCAACCGTCTCATCGGCGGAGACACGGAGGTTTGGGCGCAGTTGGACGGTACCGTTGCCTCCACGTCTGTAACGGCCTCGATCGAGGATGCGGGCTGGCCTGTAGAGAGTGACTATCACGCCTCGACCATGGTTGAGGCAAGGACTTCGGATCCGCTGCTCACCGCAGGCTGGAGCGGGCTTCTGGCCCTCTCCTTCCTTGCCGTAGTGATGGCGGGCGCTTCCAGCTTGATACTCTACACGTACATTGATGCACGGGAGCGCTTGGGTGAGTTTGCAGTTCTGAGGAGCTTGGGATTCTCACGGTTGCAGGTGAACGGCATAGTCTGGTTCAATCTTGCCATCACGTTCACGTTCGGCTTGGTAGCCGGGACACTGGGCGGCCAGTTGCTGGGAATTGCCGTCCTGCCGCTTCTGGAGGTGGCGGAGGACGGTTCCAGGATCACGCCTCCCATGCTGTTGCAGAACAACTGGCCGGCGGTAGCTTTTTCATACCTTGTACTCGGCGTCGCTACGCTGATAACCGTGGCCATACTGGCCTGGGCCATCGGGAAACTGGAATTGCAGCGACTGCTTAGAGTCGCGGATACGTAGATTAGCCTGGGAGGTTGCTCTTGGAAGAAAGAACGCCGTATATCGTATGCCAGGACCTGTTCAAGACGTACAAAGGCGCCGGCCTTGAAGTGGTGGCCTTGCGCGGCCTGGACCTTGAGGTGATGCAAGGGGAGTTCCTCGGGATCATAGGCTTTAGCGGGTCCGGCAAGACAACGCTGTTGAACGTTCTGGCAGGTCTGGACGCTCCGTCATCAGGCCAGGCCACGGTGGGCGGGCGAGACCTGCTCAACATGTCTGAAACCGACCGCGTTGCCTATAGGCGCAAGGAGATTGGGTTTGTCTGGCAGAGCACCTCGCGGAACCTCCTGCCCTATCTCAAGGCCATAGAGAACGTGGAGCTGCCAATGGTCATAGTGGGACGCTCCGGCGCCGAAAGGCGTGAGCGGGCTATGGACCTCCTCACGACCCTTGGCTTGGGGGAGAAGGCGTTCAGGTTCCCGCATCAGCTGTCCGGAGGGGAGCAGCAGAGGGTCGCCATTGCCGTGGCCCTGGCCAATCAACCGGGCATGGTGCTTGCCGATGAGCCTACCGGAGAGCTTGACACCAGGACGGCGGACGAGGTGCTCCAAGCCCTTCAGGACGTATGCCATAGCTACGGGGTAACCGTGGTGGTGGTCACGCACTACGCGGGTACGGCTAGTTTCGCTGACCGTGTGGTGCAGATCCGCGATGGCAGGATAGTATCCGAGTCCGTCTCTCAGCGCAGCTTTCGCCGTACCGGCGAAGTGGTCAAAGAGGAGTTCTTGGTGGTGGACAGGGCGGGCCGCATCCAACTGCCGCCCGAATCTCTGGACAAGCTTGGTTCCAATGGCCGCGCCCGCCTGACCATCGGCCCTGATGGAGTCATCCTCAAGCCGCAAGGAAGGGACGAATGAGAAGCGCCAGCTATCTTGAGCCTGTCATAGAAACCCACGGTCTAACCCGCCTGTTCGGCTCCGGAGACAACCCGGTGTTTGCCGTAAGGGACCTGACCTTCAACATACAGTCCGGCGAGTTTGTCGTCTTGCTGGGCAGGTCCGGTTCTGGCAAGACAACGCTTCTCAATTTGCTGGGCGGTCTGGATGCGCCCACGGAGGGGCGCGTTGTCTTTGCCGGGCGCGACCTATCATCCCTGTCCGAATCTGAGATAACCGAGATGCGCAGAAGAGAAGTTGGCTACGTTTTCCAGGCGTACGGACTTCTGCCCCTCCTTTCAGCATATGAAAACGTGGAGCTTCCCCTCCGCATCAACGGCGTCCCCAGAGGTGAACGGCGATATCGTGTCGAAGAACTCTTGGCGTTGGTGGGGCTACTACCCCGCTCCGGCCATAGGCCGTACGAGCTATCAGGTGGCGAGCAGCAACGCGTGGCTATTGCAAGGTCCCTGGCCGTGAGGCCTTCCCTGCTGCTGGCGGACGAACCCACAGGTGACTTGGATTCCGCTACGGGTATGAGTATAGCCACGTTGATGAGAGACGTTACCAAGGAGGAGGGCATCACCTTTGTTGCCGCCACACATGATCTCAGGCTAGCGGGACTGGCCGACAGGGTGCTTCAGATGGTGGACGGCGCCTTCTCTGAGGACAGCGCGCCCGGTTGAGCCTGCGGTGGGTTCACCCCCATCTTAGGCTTCCCCCATCGAGGGGGAAGAGGGTTTGCAAAGGTCCACGCTACGATTCTGCTTCTATCTCTTGAACGGCCTGTCTGGCCACCTGCACACCAAGCCGTATGCTGTAGTTTGTGCCGCGGTCTTCGGGGTATACCTGGCTCATCGAGGCCAGCCAGAGCCTCTCGACCGGCGTCTTTGTTTCCGGCATGCGCTCTCGGTAGTTCACCTCGATGATCGGCTGGGCGGCCGACTCCTTGTGCAGGTAGTGCCGCTCTATCCACGATTCTTCAAAGTCGGGGTTGATCCTTTTCAAGGCGGACTTGTATTCGCTGACAATCTCGTCTTCGTTCATGTTCCATCTTCTATCGCTTCTGTCCACGTAGTCCGCGGTGTAGATGATGTGATTCCCACCGTACTCGGAAGGCGGCACCAGGTTGGTCTGTTCCAGGACGAGCAGGAACGGCATATCACGGTCGCCTATGTTCAACCAGTAGATGGGCGATAGGCTCTGCTTCAATACCCAGATCACCGCAATGGCTCCTTCGTACTCTACTCCTTGCAGCTTTGCCACGTACTCTTGCGGCAGGTCAACCAGGCGGGGCAGAGTAAAGCTGGGAACCGTGGCTATTATCAGGTCAAAGCTCTGTTCCGTTATGTTGCCCTCGGCGTCTTGTATGGCCAGCCCCGTGGCGCGTCCATCCTGGGTGAGTATCCTGGAAACCGAAGTACTCGTGTACAACTCTCCGCCTGAGGCCCTGATCCGCCTTTCCATCTCGTCTATCAACATCCCCCAGCTTCCCCTTATGTACCCCAGCCTCTCTTTGAAACTCCTGTCTCTGGACGTTGTCCTAGTAGCGAACTTGCTCCATAGCCAGGGCATGCCGATTTTGTCGTAGTAGCTGGAGAACTTGCCTTTGAGCAGAGGTTCCCAGATGACTTCGTAGTTTCGCTTCCCTGCCCAGCGTCTTATGTATTCGGCTGCCGTGACGTTCTCCAGCTTCTGCCAGTTCTTCATCCGCTGCAGGCGGAGGGTGACCAGTCCCATCCGTATACGGTCGAGCAGTCCTACGGGCTTGAACCGCAGCAGGTCCATGGGGCCTGAGAAGGGGTATATCCTGCCGTTGTGGAACCAGCCTGTCTTGGACTCCTCCCATACAAGGGTATCGCCCAGGCCCAGTTCGTGCAGCAGATCGATGATGGTCGTGTCCGATAGAAACAGATGATGATAGAACCGCTCCAACCTTCCTCCGCCCACGTCGAACGTGGAGGCCAGCCCCCCCAGGAACGGCGCCCTCTCGTAGATGACAACTTGGTGCCCGCTCTTGGACAGTTCGTAGCCGGCGCCCAGGCCGCCCACTCCGCCGCCGATTATGCCTACCTTCACGGTGCTTCCTCGGTGCGAGGAAGGGTACGTTCGGCGGTCCGCGTTTCGCTTATTCGGACTATCTTGCCCAGTGAGTCCTCTCCCAGCCAGAGATAGATGAACCCTGCCAGAGTGATGGGTATGAGCAGTGCGGCGTGCAGCACTACCGCGTATGCGGCGGCAACCGCTCCTTCAACTCCGAGCACCACCAAGGCCGAGGTTGCGAACAGCTCGAAGGGGCCTATGGCCCCCTGCGACGCGGGCAGCGCCGTAGCCAGGTTGGATATGGCGGTTACTGCTACCATCGCTACTATCATCATGCCCCAGTTGCCCAGGGTCTGCTCCAGACCAAACGAGTACCCGATTACGTAGAACATGGCGACTTCACCCAGCCACACCGGCAGCGAGAGGGCGAAGAGCATGCTCAAGCGCTTGGAGTCCTTCAATGCCTCCAGCCCGTCTATGCCGTTTTCAACGACCTGTCTGACCAGAGCCTGTATTCTCATGGGAAGAGGAGCGGTTGCCCATCTCACCGTCGCCAGTAGCCAGCGAGGGTGGTTTGCAGTGAACCATACCAGGCCCATTGCTCCTAGAAACGGTACTGTTGTGCCTGCCACCATTATCTGCCATGGAATGCCCGTATCCTCCGCCACACCCTCGATAAGGCCTAGCGGCAGGAAAACGGACGCCGCGGCAAGCAGAAAGAGGAGGACGACCCCATCCATGATTCGTTCTACGGCTATGGTGGCCAGCGTGGCCGATTTGCTCACGTCCTCTCGCTGGCCCAAATAGTAGCTGCGAACAATCTCACCCATGCGTACCGGCAGAATATTGTTCGCCATGTAGCCCACGATGACCACGGGGAACAGCCTGCCAGTGCCGATGCGTTTCATTGGCGCAAGGAGCAACCGCCACCTAATGGTGCGGAAGACCACGGCGATGGCAAAGTAAAGGGCTATTCCGGGAACGAGATAGATATAGTTGGCTTCCCTGAGATGCGTCACCATTTCAGAGAGGTCTATTTGCCAGAACAACAGCCCCAGGAAGAGGACGCTGATGGTTAGTCCAAGCCAAAAACGACGGTTGATCATTGGTTCAAGTATAAAGGCGGCATGCCAACCGCGTATAGTGAAGAACGGAAGAGGCCAATCAGCACTGTGACTGATTGGCCTCTTCCACTCCGATCGGTTCTACGTCGAAACCGGTGGGGAAGTAGACATATCCGTCGGAGGAGCCTAGCCCTGCAGGCACCTCGCGGTTCCAGAAATAGCTGACCACCGTGCACCACGATTCCTTGCTGGTAAATCCTGACGCCACCTTGGCCGGCGTCAGATCCCTGTAGTTCTCGGGGAACCACCATCTATGTTTGTACCGTTCTCCTTCTTGGAACCTAGTGAGGTATCGCGCCGATGCCGGTTGGTTACGCGCTGCTAGGAGAATCACGTCGGCTTCCGGCGATTGGGTCAAGCTCTGACAGCCCGCATCGCTGCTCCAACACGGGTAGCTCACGTTCCTGTAGTTTCGCAGGTACCAGGCCCAAGGCCAGCTGTAGCCGTCGCTGCTATCCACTCGCACGCTGATGTCACTACCCTTCCCCGTCTCTTCTGCGAGCCTTTCAATGTTGTTCATGATGTCTGGTATGTCAGGCGCAGTCTGCGTGTAGACCAGCATCTCCACAGGGATGTCTGCGTTGGCATACGCGGCGCGGAACGACGACGGCACGGCTACCGCCGTCATTGCCAAGGCCAGTGAAAGACCTATCAGCGTCCTGCCCTTGCTTCCGCCTGTCTTGAACCAGAGGTAGATTGAGGTTGCCAGCAGCAAGGCGATTATCAGGCCCACCGCCGCTGTTTCGGATGTGTTGAATGAGGTTTCACTGGGCAGTGCCTGCGCCAGCCCCCAGACCGTGGCCAGCACCAGCAAACCAATGCTCAAAGATAGGGCTATGGCCGGCCAGTGTACTCGCTGCGGCAGTGGCTGAGGCTCCGTTTCCGTATCCAGGCCCTCGGTTCCTTCTACCGGAGGTTCCGGTAAGGCTGTCTTTATCCATGGTTTGCTGTCCCAGAGTTGTCCCAGCAGCTTCCCCGCCAGGACCAAGAACGGCAAGGAGACACCGACCAGCAGCCAGGGCATCTTTTCGCTGGCATAGGTGTAGAGGAGGAAATTGAGAACCGCCCAGTACACCAAGAAACGGCTGAAGGAATCACCTCGTCGAGTAAACAGCAATACGGCTATGCCGCCAAGCAGCATAGCTAGGAATTCGTAATTCAGGCCTATTATTATGTAGTAGTACCAGGGCTGATTTCCTCTTGCTACGTCTTGTTGTACTACCCAGTACCCCAGTGATTGCCAGATGCCTGTACCCAAACCGGCGGGGTTGGTGAAGAAAGTGGTGTGAAGCAAGGCCCAGATAGTGAAGAAAACGCCAAAGCTGACCAGCCACCAACCCTTGCGCCAGAACCCCACCCCTATGGCTCCAACAGACAGCCCTACTACGGCAAGCGGAGGGAAGTACTCCATCAGGCTGAAGTATTCCATCGGGCTATTGCCGCCGATCGTACTTATTGCCGTCAATAAGAGGAACAGCCCCAATCCCCATGCGGCGGCAAAGGCCAGCCAGGCCAGGGCGCCGTTGCCTTTCCATCTCAGGCCAATCACCGCCGATGTTATAGAAAACACCGCTACTACGGCAAAGGCCACAAACAGCCCGCTCCCTATGGGTATGCCGTGAGGAGCTACGCTGCTGTCCGGATTGGCAAGGGTAAGTCCCAGCACGTTCTGGAAGATGGCTATGCCCGCCCCCGCCAGCGGCAGGGTCAGCGTGCCTATCAAGACCACCAGGTCTCCTGACCTGGAAAAGCTCTTCAGAGACTTGCGGCCTATCAGCCAGGGGAAGACGTCCCGAGCGGCTTTTATCAGCAGGTAGCTGCCCAGGACGCCCACCACTATGAAAGTGCTCTCCTTTGTGGAGAAGGACAGCGCCAGCGCTGCCGCCATTCCAACCAGGTATCTGGCTTTGCCGCTGTCCAGGTAGCGCCATATGAAGCCTACGAGCAACATGACCCAGACCGCCATATAGATGTCGTTGCGGGCAAAGCGGGAGAAGTAGAGGAACGACGGCGATAGAGTAAGCAGAACCGAGGTGATCAAAGCCCCGCTGCGCCCCAGATACGGACGGAGCAGAATTGGAGTGCCTACCAAAATCACTCCGAATATCGCTGGGAGCAGTCGCACGGTGAAGTCGGAATCCCACAGCATCCAGAAGATGGCCGCCGTACCAAAGAACTGGAACGGGCCGTGCATCAATGGGTTGTGCAAATACCCTCTGCCGTCGTACAGGTACCAGGAATACACCGCGTGCAGGCTTTCATCGTGGTGAAGCGCCTGTCCTCCCAGGTCCCATAGCCGCAAGGCCAGCGCCAAGATCAGGATCCCGGCGTACGCGCCAACCTCCCAGCGGCGCCATGGGTTATCGCTCTGTCCGGCTGGAGTGCCGGTCTTGTCATCCCACACGGTAGATCAGTACCTCTCCCGGGTTTGTTGAATCGGCAGAGCTGGGGAAAACCAGCTCTCCCAGTTGCTCAAATTTGCTCAATCCTTCGCTGCCGTACGTCGTCATTTCCCGCGGGCCTACTATCACGTAGTTTATTCGGTATTTGTCCAGGATTCTTCTAGCCTCTTCCAAGCTGGCTGTCTGGTAAAGAGCGCGAACGTCTTCTTCACGACCTTCGAACGGCTTCCTCGAACCGCGCCACTGCTCCTCGTGGAATTTCCATCCCAACACCGTTGGAATGCCGGTGCTGGATGATATCCTGCCATAATCCGAATAGGAGTCTCCCACGGCCTCCACAATTCTATCATCGGCTCCCGCATTCTCTTTGAGCCACTGGATTCCAAGCCGCTCCGATGGGTTAGACGCCTCTATGTATGCTAAGCCATCAAGGGTCGCATTTCCAGAAGGCCCTAACGATTTGGTGTACGCCGCCGCTAGAGGATAGTAGAGCGACATCAACAATCCCACCGCAAACACTCCTGCCCATCCGTACGCTGCTAGGCGCATCACCGGATTCATTCCACTGAAACGGGAGACCATATAGTACAGAGCGAACGCCCCTACCACGGCGAACAGCGCCCACGCCTGATACGATAGTTTGAAAACAGTGTTCATACGGTTGCCGAACAGGTCCACAATGCGGAAGAGCTCCGGCCCCATGACCAGCAGCAAGGCCACTGCCGCCATTACCAAGACAAAGGTCAGAGCTAGCGCGCCTTGGCGGGTATTGTCTTCCGTACTGTTGGCACTGGCGCGTGCTCGCAGCAGTGCTCCGTAAACAGCCAAGGCTACGAGTAGAACAACGGGTAGTATGTGAACCAGCCGACCCCAGGCCGTGCCCATCGTTTCTGAGATGTTCCAGTCCAACACTCCTTGGAACGGGACCCATACCAACCACGGCAAGAGCGCTATAGCAATCGAGACGGCAATAGCCTCCCTTCGCCTGAGATTCCTCCCACGTCGCGCTAGCGCAGCGGTCTCCCAGAGCAGGAACGGCACCACTATGGCTAGGAACAGCCCCCATATCATGAAGAAGTGAAACGGCCTTGTTACGTATTCCTCAACTGGCAGGACGCCGCTTGCCTGGCTGCGGAACGATAAGTAGAACGGAAGGTAGAGAGCAACGGCCAGCAGCAGGACGGGCGCCGCAACAGTCAGCCCTGCCGCAAGCCCGCGCCAAACCGACCTACCCTGGCTGTAGCCCTTGATTACGGTTATGCCGACAAAGACGGCTCCAAATACAGCAATATCCACGAAGTTGATGAAGGCCAGCGCTCCCAGAAACAGCCCCATGATTCCCAATGAGATCAGAGTGTCGTAGTCTGGCAATCCCCATCGCATTCCTAACCGTATGGGTGACATGATGAAGTTCAACATCAAACCCATCCAGGCGAGCACAAAGGGCAGGCTCATTACGTGTGGATGCAAGTCGCCTAGAAGGAAACTGAAGAACGGGAACTCCGTGATGGTGTAATCTTGGCTGGAGCCGTCTTCCACGGTATCTATTACCCGTGTTGCCCGCCACCACCACCAGCCCGATTCATCGGGATGCCATTCGGAGGACTGTTGAGGGCTATCGAGGCCCTTGATATCCACCCACTCCCAGAAGCCCGGCGTGCCTCCGCCTCCCGCTCGTACCAGCTCAAGGCCACTCACCAGATTGGCGATTCCCATAAGCAGTATCAGTGCAGCGGAACCTGTAAGCAGGGCGCTGCCGAGCCTTCCTCCAACTAGTCTCACAATGTTATAGGCAAGGCCGAATATCACGGTTGCTGCCATTCCCGCCACGGTGGCCAGCGCCAGGTTGTAGCCCACGGACGTTGACACATCTGCCAGGCGGCTTACTCCACCAAAGATCAGATAGCCCAGGTAGTAGTAGCTGACGCTTTCCCCGGCCAACCAGGGGTCCTGGGGTGGGAAGTGCTGGCTGGATGCGGAGGCGTTCAAAAATGCAAAGTCCATGGGCTGTTCTGTGTGATTTATGCCCGGATCGTAGATTTTGAGCAGCACCCAGATTGAGAAGACGGTGATAAAAACCACCTCCATGATGATCAGGGCGCTTTGCTCCCGCCTGTAGAACGAAACTATCTGGGATCGGTGCCTTCTAAACAACCAAACCGAAACAGCAATCAGGGCAACCAGGATCAGCCAGATGGTGAGAGTGCTGTTGGGTACGAGTGGCGTAGACGCCAGCAGCCAGAGAGGATAGAAGACCAGCAGCAGAACAACGGGCTTCGCCAAACTGTAGCCACGATCCGGTAGCCACGGAGTGAGGTAGTACACAATGGGTAGAGCTATGATGCCGATAAGCTCTATCGCGATTAGCCAAGTTAGAAAGTCAATCACTTTTGTAAATCAGGCGGCGATGGGTAATCAGCTTAGGCCACTATTTCCGCGCTGCTCGAAGCGAAGAGCGCCTCCACGAACGTCTCCGACTCAAACGGTGACAGAGCGTCTGCGTCCTCCCCGGTTCCAATGAAGAGCACCGGCAACCCCAACTGTTCTCCTATGGCAAAGACAACTCCTCCCTTGGCCGTGCCGTCCAGCTTGGCCAGGAGCACCCCGTCACACTTTACCGCTTCGGTAAACGCCTTGGCTTGCGCTAGACCGTTCTGGCCGGTTGTAGCGTCGATGACAAGGACGGTCAGGTGAGGCGCTTCGGGGTCCTGTCTCTCCAGCACTCTTCTGATCTTCTTCAGCTCCTCCATGAGGTTGCTCTTGGTATGGAGCCGTCCCGCCGTATCTATTATCACCACGTCGGCATTGCGGCCCTTTCCTGCCTGCAGGGCGTCGAAGGCCACCGCGGCGGGGTCTCCCCCGGGCTGGTTGGCCACCACCTCTGCTCCCAGTCTCTCGGCCCACGTCTGCAGCTGCTCTATGGCAGCGGCTCGGAACGTATCTGCCGCACCCAGTACCACCTTGTCTCCCGACTCCTGGAAGGTCCGGGTCAGCTTGGCGATGCTCGTGGTCTTGCCGGAGCCGTTGACCCCCACCACCAGGATTACCAGCGGCTTGGGTCGTACTCCGCCTTCTTCAAATATACGGTTCCCCTGCCCTGCCGGCTCTTTCAGCAAGGACAGCAGTTCCTGCTTGACGGCCTGTAGAGCCGCCTCTGCCCCTCCTGCGCCGGTTTGCTCCCTGGCCCGTTCCACAAGCTCCAGAGCGGTGTTTACTCCCACGTCCGACGATATCAGCGCCTCCTCCAGTTCTTCCCAGGTCTTATTGGATACGCTGTTGCTATTGAATAGCTGTGTTACGCGGCCGAACCAAGTGTCCCTGGTACGGCGTATCCCCTGCTCCGTGTTCTCGGGTGTCCTCTTACCGCGGCTGAACAGTCTCAAAGTGCCTGCCTCATGTGGACGTGTCTACTCATCATAGCATCCGCTTGTTTCAGACCGCTATGGTGCAGATTCCAGTTTCTCCAAAGCCTCGCGCGCCGCTTCTTGCTCGGCGTCCAGCTTCCGTCTCCCCTGGCCTTTGCCAAGAACTTCTCCGTCCACCAGTACTTCCACCGTGAACCTCTGCCGGTGTGCCGGCCCTTCCGCGCCGATCAGCCTATAAGTCGGCGAGTCCTTTCCCAGGCGGTGCAAGACCCCTTGCAGACCGGACTTGGGGTTGCCGGCTTTTTCCGATTCTATCTCGGCCAGCTCAGGCTTCAGCATGCTCAACGTCAGCTTTTGAGCGGCTTGGTAGCCACGGTCGAGAAGCGCCGCGCCCAGCAGCGCTTCCAGGGCTGCGGCAAGGTTGGATTCGCGTACATTTCCTCCACTGGCCATCTCGCCCTGCCCCAGCAGCAGATGCTTGCCTATGTCCAAGCGCCTGGCTGCTCCGGCCAGCGTCTTGCCGCTTACTATCTGAGAACGCATCTCGGTGAGCAAGCCTTCATCCACGGAAGGGTGGCTTTGGTACAGCGCTAGCCCTACGAAAGCATCCAAGAAGGCGTCTCCCAAGAACTCCATTCGCTGGTTGGAATCGCCGGATTCGGGGTGCTCATTCACGTAGGAAGGGTGTCTCAGCGCTTGCTCCAGCAGGCTCTTGTCCTTGAAGGAGAAGTCCAGCTTGGCCTCGATTGTATCGGCGTCTACATTCATACTTTGACCATTTTCCCGGAGTATTGTACCTATATAGCGTAACAGCCTGTCTATAATAGAACCATGTTTGAACCTGAAATCCTCAAAACCAAGTTGTACGGAACCCTGGGTCAGCTTCGCAGCGACATTCTAAGCGAAGTGGTGAAGATAGGCGCGGAGCATGACGTCCCCATCTACCTGGTGGGAGGCGCCGTCCGCGACCTGCTCATGGACAAGCCTGTAGTGGACTTGGACATCACCGTGGAGAGGAACGCCTCCGCTGTGGCGCATGCGCTGGCCGCCAGGCTATCGGGAAGGGTTGTTTCCCGTTCTCAGTTCGGCACGTTCAAAGTAGAGATGATCGAGGAATCCGTGGACCTGGTCACTTCCCGTCGTGAGACCTACCGTAGGCCGGGCGCTTTGCCCACAGTTTCTCCCAGCTCAATAGATGACGACCTTAAACGCCGCGATTTCACCATCAACGCCATGGCCCTCAGGCTAGCGCCTGAACCTGTAGTTATCCTAGATCCCTGCAATGGCCGGGACGACATACGGTCGCGGACTATCTACGTACTCCACGACGGTAGCTTCCGAGATGACGCTACCAGAATGCTCAGGGCCATACGGTATGAGCAGCGTCTGAGCTTCCGGCTAAGCCATGAAACGGAGGCGCTGCTCATGTCCAACGCCTCATATCTTGACACCATAAGCGGTGACCGGCTACGACGTGAGATGGGCTTCATTTTCAGGGAGGAGAAGGCTCCCGCAATCTTGCTTCGTGCCGCTCGTTTGGGCCTGCTTGCCGCCTTGTACCAGCATCTTCCGTCTGAAGAAGACTTGGAGCGCAGGCTCTCCGCCATACCGGCATCCGCTCCTACCGGAAATTCCCGGTCATACCTGGCCTTGCTGGCCGCTGCCATGAATGAATCAGAGGCGGAAGGGTTCATCCAACGACTTAAGATGCCCCCATCTGAAGTCAAGACGGTGAGAGATGCTGTTAAGGCCAGGGCACTTGTTGCATTGTTGGACCCCAACGCGTCGCCTTCCCGAATTGTTGCCGCGCTCCAAGGCCTTGACCCGTACGCTCTACAGGTGGCGGCCTTGCTTTCCCGGGATGAAGCTTCGTCCGGTCTGGCCCTGCGCTACTTGGACGAATGGCGGCAGGTGAAGCCGCGTCTCAACGGACGCGATTTGGCCCGCCTCGGCGTACCTGAGGGCCCGCGGGTTGGACTGTTGCTAGAGCGGCTGCGCAACGCCCGTATTGAGGGAGAAATCTCGACCAGGGAAGAAGAGAAGGCTTTCGTAAGAAGGTTGGCCGAGCAGTAGCCCACCCTGCAACGGTCTGGATTTTCTGCCATGAAACGTTGGATTCCCTTAGCAATCTTCTCCGTGGTCTGCGCAGCCCTCTTGGGCTGCACGTCCGAGTCGGCTGTTGGAACGGGCGAAACACCGACTACCTTGCCCGCTTTGGTAGCCTCCACAACGCCTGTGTTGCCCATCCCTGTCCCTACGCCGACTCCTTCGCCCACTGCTACTCCCCTGCCGGACATCCAGGCCACAATCACGGCCCGTGTTCGAGCAACTATCGACAACATACCCACGCCTACCTTCATGCCAACTTCCACCCCCACCCCCACCGCCACCGCGACTCACACCCCTACGCCTATGGTTACCCCGTCCCCTATCCCCTCACCTATTCTGTTGCCTGAACTACTGCCCGTGCTCAAGGACGGAGCGGTAACCGATCCATCGCCGTCTGCTCCTTACGGGCAGACCTCGTACAGCAGCGGCAGGTTCTGGTACACAATCGACGTCCCTGAAGGCTGGAGCCTGGACGCCAGCCTGGATGAGCTGGTTGGGATGTGGGACTTGGAAATCGGCGCGGCCGTTTGGGTCCACGTCCAGGAGATAGACCCCGAATCTTTCCCAAACCTGGATGATTACGTCGCCGCTTTCCGGCCCACGGCTAATGACGAGCTCACCGACTTTACCGTTCTGGGCCAGAGTAGAATCGGCTCGAACGGCCCCATGGAAGCAGAGGAGTTCTCGCTGAGGTTCACTTACCGCGGCGTTACCTATCGAGCTTTCCTGCGCTGGCACTTGCTGGGCCGCCACCTGGCCAGCGTCGGGGCTATGGTAGAGGAGTCTGCCCTTGACATGGAACAGTTTGCGGACGTGCGTCAGTTGCTCAACCTCACCATGGGGTCTTTCAAACCCTGGGTCAAGTACAACACCAATATTTCGTATGCCCTGTCCCATCCCCTGGAATGGCAAGACGGCACAGTGGATGGTCTTGATTACTGGGCCTTCGACCCGGACTCCTCTCGCCAGGTATCCGTACGGGTCGAACCGTTCTCTGGCACTGAGGACATCAACGAATACGGAAGTGGAATCACCGTGTTCGATGCTACGATTGATTGGCGCGGGATTGTTTTCCCAGGAAGGACGCGTCCTTCCTATCGCATTGACTACACCGCTTTGAACCAGGCTGTGGGAACCTCTCATCGCGGATCGATGCTTATTACACTATCCGGTTCCGATGCCGTTTTTGTCACCGTGGTTGGCGACGCGGAGGAATGGGAAGCCACCAGGGCCGTGGCGGATGAGATATTCCTCAGGTTCAGGGTCACCAGACTACATATGCTCTAAAGGCGCTACTTCATAGCTAGGGTGCCCTCCCTTTGGCGGCAATCAGACTTCCGTCCTCATTCTGCTCTACCAGGACTCGAGCATCCGTGCCGTCCCGCGCCACTGTTGCGAGCACTACACCGGAAGGCCAGACCTCATTGTAAACCGCTATCCTGGAGCCATCGGGAGACCACGAAGCATGGCTGCCCGAAATAGGAAGCTCCCATACTGCGGAGCCGTCTACTGCAATGACGCTTTTCCCATAAAGTATCTCTGAGCCGTCGGGAGACCACGAAAGGCTGTCTGTCCAGCCAACCTCTCCGCCGGGGAACGAGATAATTTCACGCACGTCCGAGCCGTCGATTCCAAATGTGTATATCCCGGCAGCTACGTATTCGTTACCCCTCACCTCGCGCTTAGCGTAGGCGATGTGGCGACCGTCCGGAGACCATGCGGCGAGACTTGTCTGTTCGTCGAGCCCTGTCAGACCAGACCCGTCTATATCAACCAAGTACAAGTCGTTGCCGCTGTGATAGTAACCTACCGAGAACGCTATGTGACTTCCGTTTGGGGACAGCACGGGAGTCCCAACGATTGGGCCAGGGCCACTCGCTGCGTACACCTCTCTTGTTGCACCAGAACCGTTTGGAGCAGTCACGCCGATTCCCCAAACTTCATAGTAGCCTGGTGAGAACTCAAAATAGATGCTAGTTCCGTCGGGAGACCAGACAGGATCGATATCAAATCTATCGTTCTCTGTGAGCCTGCGCTTGTCGGAGCCGTCGGGCTTGGCCGTAACTATCTCCCAAGCGGTAACTATCTCCCAAGTGTCAGACCTGTTCCACCATCCTCCGTCTCGTTCGTAGGAAGCATAGGCGATCCGAGAGCCGTCGGGCGATACACTTGGGGCGTTTGCCAAGTCAAATTCTCCGTCGCCACCGCCGCCGTCGACCAACTGCAGTTGGGAACCGACAGAGTTAACTACATACACGCCGCCTGCGTGACCGAATGCTAAGCGATCCCCATCTGGGAACCATGCAGGTGGGTGAGGATACTTGACGTACGGGGGTATAGAATTGCCCGGCACGCTAGGCTCGATGTTGATACCGCGTACAGATAACATTGCGTAAACGAACAATACACCTAAGGAAGTCACCCCAAGCAGGGTGGCAAATACTCCTATTGCAATCTTGAAGCCTGTACTCTTAGACATGTCTTTACTGTCGACTTTGATACCCTTTAAAGGGTTAGTTTGAGGGATGAATAGGATGCTCCATTACCTACTGGCCCCATCATCGTCATAGTCCATTACGCTGTCCGGGGTGATTTGGATGTACGTGGCACTATCGAGCTACTCGCGTCAACCATATAGTCAAACGGTAGAGGGCGCTAGCCCAGCAGCCGCTTGTAATGGTACATGTACTGCTGGACGTAGCCTGCGTGCATTCCCCACCTCTCCTGCGCCCATGCGACCAGGTCCGCGTAGCGCGACTTTTCGCTGTGGCCGTACCAGTCAACTAGCCCTCTGAGAATCCAGCGGTCTATGGGGAAACCCTCCGGCTTCTCTAGCGAGAACAGCAGAACGCAGTCTGCAACCTTGTTGCCCACGCCGGGCAGCTCCATCAATGCGGACTTCGCATCCTGGTATGCGGCGGCGCGCAGGGCGTCTATATTGAGCAGGCCGCCGGCTACCCGTTCCACAATCTTGACCACGTATCCGGCCCTGAATCCCAGGCCCAGCTTCAGCAGGTCCTCTTCCGATGCGTACGCCAGCCGTTCAGGCCCTGGAAACGTATGGAGCGTACCGTTGCCCAGCGAAACGGGTCGGCCGTATGCTTGCGCCAGCGCTTTCAGGTTCCTGCTGATCCTTGGAATATTGGACACTGAAGAGCAGACGAAGCTTATCAGGCATTCCCAGGGATCCTGTCGCAGTATCCGCAGTCCCCTCCACCGTCCTATAGCCTCCGCGAGTTTTTCATCGCCGGCCATTGCCTCATACGCCGCTGGCAGGTCGTCGTCGAGGCGGAAGAAATCCCGGAGCGCCCTCTCTGCCTCTGCCGCTGCCGGTGCGGACGTGTTTACCAGAAGCCCGTTCTCCGCTTGCTTGAGCGCATACGCGTGTTCGCCAATTACTCCCCTGTACCACTCCCCGTCCCTGCTCCAGCGAAACAGCTGGCCGCTTTCCATCGTGGCTTGCAGGTTCAGGAGCTGCTCGGTGGGAAGAAAGGCAACCTCACGTTTTACGGCTTCTTCAACCAATCTCTGATCTCGTCCTCTATCTCTCTGGAGGTTGTTTGCTTTATGCGGCTTTCAGGAAGCGAGCGCAGAAATACGCGTCCATAGCCCTTGGTCGCTATTCTGCTGTCCAGTACGACTACAACGCCGCGATCGCTCTTTGTACGTATCAACCTTCCGAACCCCTGCCGGAAACGCAGCACGGCTTGCGGCACCGCGTGTTCATTGAAGGGGTCGTCGTATTTCTCTGACCGCGCCGCAAATACAGGTTCGGTCGGCACGCTGAACGGCAGTCTGGCCAGTACAACCACGCGAAGCAGGTCGCCGGGTAGGTCGACCCCTTCCCAAAAGCTGCTGGTGCCCAGCAGCACCGTATTCCCCGAAGCTGTCATGGCTTCCATCAGCTGTGCGGGCGGGCCGTCGATTCCTTGAGCCAGTACCGGTATTCCTTCCGCTTCCAGCAGAGGCTTGATTCTGCGTCGCGTGCTCTGCAAAGCGGAGTTGGAGGTGAACAGTCCCAAGAGACTGCCCTGAGAGGCGCGTGCCGCTTTGATCAAGCCGTCCTCCACAGCCTGCTGGTAGCCGCTTCCCGACGGCTCCGGAATGTCGGAGACCGGCAGCACCAGGGTCGACGTCTTGTAGTCGAATGGCGAGCCTACTATCAGACGGTTGGCATCCTCCAGACCGACGCTCTTCGCTATGTAGTCCAGGGAGCCTTCCACGCTGAGGGTGGCGCTGGTCAGGATCACCGACCTCTTTTGCGAAAACAACATCTCGTCCAGCTTTGGCCCAACCTCCAACGGCGCCGCGCTCAGGGTTGGGGAAGAGTCCGCGCCGCTCAGGGTCACCCAGTAGACGTAATCCTGCTCAGGGTGCAGCACGAAATCCTCTATCCTTGTCCGTGCCTCTTCCGCTCTTTCCTTCCAGCCTTTGAGCTCCAGCAATACGTCCTGCAACGGCGCAGATTCCAGAGGCTCGAAGGCCAGCAAAAGCCGTTCCACTTGGTTGGTGGAGTCAACCATGACTTCGTTGAGGCCCTCCCATTGCGCCTCTATGTCCGACCAGTCAGGCTGTTTTCTGGAGCTTCTGGTTATTCTGAGTTGATTGCCCTGATCGGCGTGCGCCCGGTGGTTTTCCACGAACCTCGATACCCGTCTCGCCAACCCGTCCCAAGTCTGCCGCAACCGTTGCGCCGTTCCTCGCAACTGGTCTGTCAGCTCGGTCAACCGCTCTAGGTGGAAGCGGTTGGTGGTAGCTAGGCGTACGGTAGAACGAGCGTCCTGGGCCGTGCGAACCAGGTCTTCAGCCATGTCGTCCACGGACTGGCTTGAAACGTCGTATCCCAACTGTCGCCTGGCCTCGTCCTCCAAGTGGTGCGCCTCGTCTACGATGAGGTGGTCGTACGGGGGTATCACGCCTCCCCCGGCTGCGAGGTCGGATAGAAGCAGAGCGTGGTTGACCACCACTATGTGAGACCCTTCGGCGCGGGCGCGGGCCGTGCGCAGAGGGCACAGGCCGTTCAACGTCTCGCACTCGTTGGCAGTCACTGCGGAAAGCTTGTCCCACAGGTAGTTGTCCCTTCTGGGGATGTTGATCTCGGCTCTGTCGCCCGTACCGGTCTCTTGCAGCCATACGAGCGCTTTGCTCACCATCCGGGCTTCCTCTGAGGGTAGGCTGCCGCTGCGCGCCAGGTGCGACCACCGTCTGAGGCATAGGTAGTTGGCCTTGCCTTTTAGCAGGGTGAATTGCAGGTCGCTTTGCGGCCCGTTCTCCAAGCTCTCCAATGCCTCGTTCAACAGTGGGAGGTCTTTGTTGACCAGCTGCGATTGAAGGTTGATTGTGTTGGTGGACACCACCACCCGCGTTCCTTCCCCGGAGGCGTACAGCATCGCGGGCAGCAGGTATGCCAGAGACTTGCCAACTCCCGTACCGGCCTCCACCATCAGGTGCCGCCCTTCGTTTAGCGATTCGGCAACAGCATGTGCCATCTGTACCTGCTCACTTCTGGTTTCATAGCCGGGCACCACCTTGGAAAGCGCGCCCGCTTCACCAAAAAGCTCTTCTATCGCCTCTTTCCGGACTGGTGGGTGGTTCTCCCTGGGGCGGACCGGCCTTGGCCTGGACAACCTCTGGCGCAAGGACCCCATGTTCAGGCCAAGTATGCCCACGCTCCGCGGTCCTATGTCCGGCGCTTCCCTGCCGATTTGTCCCAGCAGTGACTTCAGCGGCCACGCGGATCGATCAGCGATGGCGGACATGGCTTCCAATACGCCTTTATCCGTATCCTGCGCTCTTTCCAGCAAGGCAAGAAAGAGCTGGTGGCAGATGGTTGCATCTTCCAGCGCTCGGTGCGGCTTCTTGAATGAAATACCAACGGCCTGCGCCAGCCCTGTCAGCGAATACTCGGTGGCTTTTGGCATGAATACAGTAGCCAGGTCATGCGTATCATACCTGGCGTTGGTCAGGTTGAGCGCCGCCCTGGAGAGCATAGCCAGGTCGAACGAGATGCTGTGCCCCACCAGCGGATAATCGGCTATGAAAGCAAGCAAAGGCTCCGCTACCTCCGGCCATGGCGCGGCCCCGTCAACGTCCGATTGGGTAATGCCGGTGAGCTGAGTTATGAAGTTGGGGAGCAGGCGGTACGGGTTGACCAGATGGTCGAAGGTGTCCAGCACCTCAGCGCCGCGAAACTTCACAGCCCCCACCTGGATGATGACGTCTCGTTCTACGTCAAGCCCCGTCGTTTCCAGGTCAAGCGATACATACACCCTGTCCAGTACAGCGCCGAAGTCCCCAGGAGTTGCAACCATTACGTGCACACGACCTTGGCAAAAGGACTTAACCGGCCGTGCTTGAGCCCTATGGCAGGATAGAAGCCGCCGGCCCTTAAGGCCAGCAAGAAGTCGTCTGGATCTCTCACGGCGTTTGGAAATACCGTTACCGCTTCTCCCAACTGACCTGCTCCATGAACGTCGCTTCCGCCAGTGACTGGTCGATCCAGCAGTTGTGCGGTTTCCCAGGCGAAGGCGTTTTCCTCCTGCTTGTTGTGAGCGTTGACCGCTTCTATGGCATCCACCAGGCGGAACACGGGATAGCCAGCCGCCTCTTCCACGGATGCCGGTCGTTTTGCAGGGTCTTCCAGGAGAAAGCTGGGACGCACTTTGGAGGTGTCGCGCAGGTATCTGAAGGGATGTGCCGATACCAGATAGCCGCCACTCTCGCCGGCCTCTTGTCTGAGTTCCTCCAACTTGGTTATTCGCCAGCTTTCTTGGCTCAATCCAAAGGCGATGACATGCCCCATTTCAGACTGCACTTCCCGCGCTGGGATGAACAGGACTCCAAGCTCAGCCGATAGCTCTCTAACCTCATTGGGATCCCAGGGTTCGTCGTGCTCCACAAGCGCCATTCCATCCAAGCCCATCGCCCGTGCTTCTGCCGCTAGCTGCTCCAGCGATACGTTGCTGTCGTAGCTGCCGTGTACGGAGTGGACGTGGAGGTCGAATATCATAGTTAGCGTTGCTGAGATTGTAGATGGCTATGGAAAACAGAGTCAACAAACTCATGGCACTCCTTGCAGCGCGATTTGCCACCGCGGTTCAGCTCTTCTACCGTGGATTAACTAGTCTTGCCAGGTGCGTCTCAACGCCTTCACCCGCCACCTTGTTCAACAGATGCCGCCCCACCTCTTCGTCGTCCGTTAGCGTGAACAGGGACGGGCCGCTGCCGCTCAACCGCACGAATCTGGCGCCCGCTTTCAAAAACCTCTCGGTAAGCCCGTCCAATCCTGGAAAGGCCTGGCTGGCAACCCTTTCGAAGGTGTTCATACCGGCGTCACGAATATCATGCAAGGTAACGCTGCCGTTCCGGATACGTTCCGACAGTTCTGTGGTCGCGGAGCCGTTGCTGAAGTCGCTCTTCTCAAGGAGCGAGTATAGACTTGCCGTTTTATCCGCTATTTCCGACGATGGGGTTGCTACTACTGCCCAAATGCCGTCAACCGGCGGCAGAGAGGTGAGCTTCTCACCCCTACCCTCCGCCAGAGCACAGGCCCCGTTCAGGAAAAACGGTATATCTGAACCTAACCGCAACGCTAATTCATCCAGCGTACTCCCGTCCAGGTTAGTTCCCCACAGTGCGTTCAGTGCCTTGAACGTAGCCGCCGAGTCGCTGCTGCCCCCGCCCAGCCCGGCTGCTATTGGAATGTTCTTTTGAAGACGGATGGCTGCCCCACCCTGGTGGCCTGTGTACTCCTGGATCAAACGGCACGTCCCCAGTACCAGGTTGTTCTCACCCTCCAGCGACGGCTGGTCACACTCCAAGCTTGTTCGCTCCGATGACTTGAAAGCTAGCCTGTCTGCCAGATCAATGGTGTGCAGCACGGTCTTGATTTCGTGGTAACCATCGTC
>CAYVEN010000012.1:0-28490 GCA_964450505.1 uncultured Dehalococcoidia bacterium
ATGGAGATTGGAGTGAGCAACGTAGTTGTCTTCGCCGTAGCCGCGCTGGCGGAGACCATCGGCATTCAATGGGCGGTGGCCGGCTCTGCGCTGCTGCTCATTCCGGTGACGCTCGTCTACTACGTATTCATCCCTTCGGTGCGGCGCATGCAGTGAGCATGCTTATGATGAAGGGTACGTTCTTTTGTCACTCCCGCGTAGATGGGAGTCCACACATAGCCAACCCTGGATACCCGTTCACCGATCGGGGTCGGAGACAGGCTGCACGGTATGACGGTGGGTATCGTCTATGAGATGCATCATTCACGCTGACCTGGACGCTTTCTACGCCTCCGTGGAGCAGATGGACCGCCCGGAACTGCGGGGTAAACCGGTAGTCGTGGGTGGAAGCCCCTCAGGTCGTGGCGTTGTCGCTTCCTGTTCATACGAGGCGAGAAAGTACGGAGTTCGTTCCGCCATGCCGATGGGAAGGGCTTTGCGTCTGTGCCCGCAGGCCATCCGCGTCTCGCCCCGTTTCGATAGATACGGCGAGGTCTCCCGTGAAGTGATGGCCGTATTCCACAACATCACGCCTATGGTGGAACCTATGTCTTTGGATGAGGCCTACCTGGATGTCAGCCATGTAGTGGAGCACGGCATTCCACCTGCGGAGATAGCGCGCTTGCTGAAGATACAGGTCAAAGGTAAGACCGGCCTTACCATTTCCGTGGGTTGCTCCACTTCCAAGACGGTGTCCAAGATAGCCTCGGACTTGGAAAAGCCCGACGGCTTGGTGGTAGTAGAGCCGGGCCGGGAACGCGAATTGCTGGCGCCTCTGCCGGTACTGAAACTTCCGGGCATAGGCCCCAGCAGCGAACGCCGTTTGAGTGAAAAAGGTATAGCCACCATAGGAGACCTGGCCGGGCAAACGGAAACATGGGCCAGGGAGACATTTGGCAAGAGAGGGCCGGCGCTGCTGACCATGGCCAGGGGCGAAGACCTCTTCCCCGTTGTCAACGAGCACAGCGTCAAATCGGTTAGCGCTGAGAGCACCTTCGGCGAAGACATATCCGACCCGGAGGAGCTCGCGGAACGCGTCGCGGACATCTGCCAGCGCGTCGCCAGTCGTTTGCAGAAGTCGGACCTCAAGGGCAAGACGGTAACCGTGAAACTGCGCTTGGCCGACTTTACCACCTTCACCAGGTCGCTGACCCTGCCCTCGCCGGTGAACGAGCCGGGGGACGTTAGGCAAGCGGCCATGCATCTGCTTGAAAAAGAGCTGGCGCCCGATAGGAAGTTCCGCCTGCTGGGGGTTGGTGTGTCCAATTTCGCCGAGATAGATCAGCTTTCCCTGTTCGATACGGTGTCGGATGAAGCAAACAGGACGGCCTGGTGAGTGGGGAGAGCTCGGGTGCAGTTACCCGCTCATTTCCTTCGACAAGCTCACCATGAGCGGAGCGGGGCGTTCAGAACGACGGTTGGCTAAGCCCAGCTTACTTTGGAGAACGCCGGTTCCTCCCTGGTCATCATCTCCAGTAGAGCGGGCTGGCCCTGCTCAGTGGCGTTCAACGCCCGTTGGATCGCGGGCCTGATCTCTTCGGGCCTATCCACACGTTCTGAGTATAGACCCATGGACTCGGCGAACTTGGTATAGTCGCCGCCCAGCAGGTGCGTGCCGAACCTATCCCTGGCGGCGGGCATTCTATCTCCGTAGCCTCCCATGAGGCCGTTGTTCAGCACAACGGTGATCACGGGCGCATTGGCTCTTACAGCGCTTTCGAAATCAAGTCCCGCCATACCTATGGCTGCGTCGCCCATCAGATGCACCACCGTCTTTTCCGGCGCGGCCAGCTTTGCGCCTATCGATATGCCCAGAGAATAGCCAAGCTGGGTGGAGTTGCCCCAGCCTATGTACCCCTTGGGATGCGTGGCCTGGTAGAACGGCGTTATCTGGTCACGGGGATTCCCCGAATCGTGGGTCATGATGGTACTGGCCTTGTCCAGAGTCTGGTCCAGCTCCCAGATGACGCGATACGGATTCATCGGCGTCTCTTCCGAAGTGAGCTTGGGCATCCACTCGCTGAGCCAGCGTTCCTTAGCCGCTTTGATTTCGTCCCGGACTTTGCTCCGGTCGCTTCCACTGCCCGGCTTGGCCTGCCTCTTCACCTCTTCTATCAACTGGCCGAGCACCAGCTTTGGGCTGCCCAGGATGGCGTAGTCCAGCGCATGCTCGTTGTTCAGGTCGCGCTGGTCGTCGGTGCACTGGATCATAACCTTGCCTTCAGGCACCGGGCAGGCCATGAGCGACGTATAGAACGTTGAGCCGATTCCCAGCACAAGGTCTGCTTTCCCCAGGAAGGCGTCCACCATGCCTGTTGCCGTAGTGGATCCGTTTCCAATCGACAGCGGATGGTCTTCCGGGAAGGCGCTCTTGCCCGTGGTTATGGTCATTACCGGCGCCGTGACCAGCTCGGCGAACTCACGCAGTTCATCCCATGCCCCTGTTTCCACTACGCCTTGACCCACGTGTATCACCGGCGCTTCAGCCTTGAGCAGCGCCCGTACCACGTCCGCCACGTCCTTGGGATCGCCGGCGCTTTGGTGACCACCGACAGGCCTGTAGTCGAACTGCTCTTCGCTAATCTCCTCGGCATAGACGTCCGTGGGCACTTCCAGCACCACCGGGCCGGACCGACCCGTCCGCAGGTACTTGAAGGCGTACCGCATCATCTCGGGGATGCGCTTGGTCATGTTGAGCTCGGCCGTCCACTTGGTGACGCCCTGGTAGTTGGACACCGCGCTGAAGGTGGGATTCACGCTGGCTCGTCCGCGGTCTGAACCGCTGGGCAGCACCAGTATAGGTATTGAGTCCGCATAGGCGTGGGCAATGCCGCCAAAAGCGTTCTCTATTCCAGGCCCGTATTGAGTGGCCACCACCCCAATCGCTCCTCCGCCTGCAATCCTGGAATAGCCGTCGGCCATGTTGACCGCGCCGCGCTCCGTTCTGGCCAGGATGGGTCGTATGCCTGCTCGCGCCGCTTCATCGATGAGCGGGTTGGATGGGAAGCAGAACAGGTACTCCACCCCTTCCATCTTCAAAATATTGGCAATGGCTGTAACGCCTTTCATCAGGGCCTCCAGGCTGTACGTGTTGGTGAGACTATAGGAAGGCTGCAGTCCAGTCAACGCGGTTGACTAGCAGCGCCAAGTGACACAGAATGCTAACACACTGCAAGCGACGGGAGAGAATTATGCGTGTCGCCGTAGGCATGGACCACTGGGGGTTCCTCTGGAAAGAAGAGATCATTGCTCATCTCCAGAAGAGTGGGCATGAGGTGTTGGATATGGGCGCATATCACCATGACCCCAACGATGATTACCCGGACTACGTAGAGCCTGTGGCCCGTGCCGTGGCCTCAGGCGAGGCCGAGCGAGGCGTTGTGGTCTGCGGCAGCGGCGTGGGCGCTTGCATTACGGCGAACAAGGTGTTCGGGGTACGCGCAGCGGTCTGCCACGATACCTATTCCGCACACCAGGGCGTGGAGCACGACGATATGAACGTGCTGGCCATAGGCTCCCGCATTGTGGGCATGGAGTTGGCAAGGGAACTCCTGGATGCCTTCCTCAACGCCAGGTACTCCGCAGAGGAGCGCCACGAGCGTCGGCTCAACAAGGTAAAGGCCATGGAAGCGGCCAACCTCAAGCCTACTGATCCTTCTCCTTGAGCAGTTCCGCTACTCTATCCAGAATACGGTGCGCGACCTCGTACTTGGTCATCCTGGGCAGGTCTTCCACACCACCTGACGCGTCCAGAATCGTCACCTTGTTGGTGTCCGAACCAAAGATGCCCTGCCCTTCCGAGACGTCGTTGGCCACGAAGAGGTCGGCTCCCTTGGACTGCAGCTTGCTCTTGGCGTTGCTGAGCAGGTCCTCGGTCTCTGCGGCAAAGCCCACCTTCACCTTGACGCCATTCACAGCGGCCAGGATGTCCGGGTTCCGCGCCAGTTCAATGGACGAACTCTTCGTCTCGCCTTTCTTGATCTTCTGCTCGGCAGGCGCAGCGGCGCGGAAATCGGCCACGGCGGCGGCCATGATGACAACGTCAGAGCTTCCGCAGGCGTTGACTACGGCGTCGCACATATCCCTGGCGCTCTCCACGTACTGCACTTCTACGGCGGCGGGATCGGGCAGTCCCGTAGGAGCGGTTATGAGCAGCGGAAGCGCTCCCCTGTCGCGGGCGGCCTCGGCAATGGCGTAGCCCATTTTGCCCGACGAACGGTTGGTAAGCACGCGCACCGGGTCGATGGCCTCCTGAGTACCGCCCGCGGTGACTACGACTCGCCTTCCCGCCAGGTCGCCTTTCCCACCGAGGACAGCCGCTATGCGGCCCAGGAGCTCCGGCACTTCCGCCAAGCGCCCCTTCCCTATCAGGCCGGAAGCCAGTCTTCCTTCGCCGGGGCCTACAATGGCGACTCCACGCTCCTTCAGCTTGGACAGGTTCTCCTGCAAGGCAGGGTTGTGGAACATGTTGGCGTCCATTGCCGGCGCGACCACTAGCGGCGCTCTGGTGGCAAGGATCGTAGCCGAAAGAGCATCGTCGGCCAGGCCAAGGGCAATTTTTGCTACCGTGTTCGCCGTGGCGGGCGCTACCACGACCACATCGGCGCGCTCCGCCAGCGCCACGTGTTCCACGCTCAGCTCAGATTCCGCGTCGAACAGGTCGGTGACCACCGCTCTGTGGCTGATGCTGCGAAAGGTCAGCGGGCTGACGAACTCTTGCGCCGACCTGGTCAGGATGACGTCGACCTTTGCCCCCGCCTGAACCAGCTTGCTGCACAGGTCCACCGCCTTGTAGCAGGCTATGCTTCCCGTGACGCCCAGCACTACGGCCTTGTCTTGAAACGGAGACTTCATTGGGACTCTCCATGCTCATGCCGGTCGTTGTTTATTTCGTAGATTATCCGTAGGCCAATGAGCGTCAGGTCCAGGTTGACGTGGTCGAACACGCCGGATTCCGCCGCTATGAGAGGGGCCTGGCCCCCCGTGCCTATCACTTTACAGTTCCCGCCGTTTAGCTCACGCTTGAACCGCCTTACCATTCCTTCTATGAGGTCCACGTTGCCCAGCACCAGGCCGGCTTGCAGGGCGTGAGTGGTGTTCTTGCCGATGGCCGTCCTGGGCGCTTCCAGCTCCACACGCCGCAGCATCGATGTATTGGAGAACAGCGTCTCAGCGGACAGCCGCAGCCCGGGGGCTATTGCGCCGCCCAGGTACTCTGCCTTGTCCGACACCGCATCCAGCACGGTGGCGGTGCCGCAGTCAACAATGATGCAGGGCCCTCCGTACAACCGGAAAGCCGCCGCGGCATCCACTATCCGGTCTGCGCCCACGTCGCGCGGGTTGTCGTAGAGGATCTTGACGCCCGTACGTACACCTGCGCCCACTATCAGGGGGTTGACGTCGAAATACCGTTCGCAGAGCTCCGTGAAGATCTGGGTCAGCGACGGCACCACGCTGCATGCGGCAACCGCCTGAACGTCCCTCGCGGAAATACCCTGGACAGAGAGTAGATTGAGGATGGTCAGCCCGTACTCGTCCGGCATGCGACGTGGGTCTGTGGCAAGCCGCCAGGTGGCTTTAAGCTCGTCGCCCTGGAATACTCCCAGGGTTATATTCGTATTGCCAATGTCAATTGTAAGTAGCATGTCGGTCGCCGCAGATGTCGCCGCCGTTTAGAACCACATTATAGCAGACGCTTCGGAAATGGGCAGACCACGCCCGTGGTTATGAGGAAGCGGCTCGATTGTAGTACAATGGCCTGGAGAGGAGATAGCGATGAAATCGCTCGACAGGATTACTATTGACCCTAACGTCATGGGCGGTAAGGCGTGCATACGTGGAATGCGAGTAACGGTTGGAACTGTGGTGGGCCTGTTGGCGGCTGGTCGTTCACCGTCCGAGATCCTCAAAGCCTATCCGTATCTTGAACGGGAGGACATCGACCAATCCCTGACCTATGCCGCCTGGAGGTTGGAGGAACGGGAAGTCCCCCTCTCCGCGCTTTGAGGCCAAAGCTCCTCCTAGACATGAACCTGTCACCTGAATGGTGCCGACGCTGGACAAGCATGGATGGCAGGCAGTGCACTGGTCCTTTGTTGGAGACCCAAGAGCCAGTGACAGGGAAATCATGAATTGGGCTGCGGCACACCAATGCGTTGTGTTCACCCACGATATGGATTTTGGAGCCATGCTGGCACTGACGCACGACGTCGGCCCGAGTGTGCTTCAGATCCGCGCTGAGAATGTCCTGCCGGACAACCTGGAGGGCATGGTCATTGCGGCTTTTAACCAGCATGAGGCCGACTTGTCATCCGGAGCCTTGGTGGTAGTTGACGAAAGCCGAAGCCGGGTTCG
The DNA here is from genome assembly GCA_964450505.1 of uncultured Dehalococcoidia bacterium. Classification (GTDB taxonomy): domain Bacteria; phylum Chloroflexota; class Dehalococcoidia; order Lucifugimonadales; family QGNO01; genus DAOUJH01. Next base: position 6,394 of record CAYVEN010000012.1, read on the forward strand.
GGTGTTGCCAATATGAGCCACAGAGTGCGGGTGAGAGGCGTTGGGACTAGAAAAGAGGAGTCCTGAGTGACTTAAGCTCGTTTTGGCTCCGGCCAATCGGCCTCTCGGTTGCCCGACGAGAACTGTCCAGCCCTTGCCGCACACTCGCTTCGATCACTCAGGACAAGGGTATCCTATCACTACCCCAAACGAGGCTGTCAACCCCTTTTTAAACGAATTTTCAAGAGATCTCGGATTATCTCGACCAGTTGCGTACAGTGGCAAATCCGGCCACGGTTAGCACCATGGTGGCAGCCAGGAAAAACACCCACATCAGGCCTACCTCATCGGCCAGTACGCCCGCCATTGCCGGAGACAGCGCAGAAAATATCACCGATGAGCTGAATACCAGCGACACCGTGGTCGCGGGCATCTCTCCACCAACCAGGTCCATTGCCGAGGCTATCAGAACCGACATCAGTGAGAAGGAGAATGCGCCCATGAGAAGCACCGCCAGAAACAGCAGCGCTCCTGAGCCCGCGAAGGGAATGGTTAAGGTTACCAGCCCCAGCGTCGCCAGGCTGGGCACGATCACCAGCTTCCGTGAGTACTTGTCGGAGAGGAATCCCAGGACAGGCTGCGTGCCTATGCCCACCACCTGCGACCCGGAAATGAACACCGCGGTCAAGAATGACGAGAACTCCAGCTCCACCCGCAGGTATATCGGCAGGAAGGTCATCGTTACTCCCTGGGCCGCGCTGAACCCCGCGGTAACCACCAGTACAGTGAGCAACGCTCTCTGGCGCAGCATTCCCAGTAGTGATTGCAGGTAAAACTGGAACGATAACGCGGTACTACTGTTTCCTTGCAGGCCCCGCAGAACGAACCAGACCACTACTCCGGTGATTACGGCGGGAACCACTCCACCCTGCAATACGGTGCGCCACAGCATTACGCTGAGGAGAGACCCCACTAGCAGCGGGCCGAGCGCCTCCCCTATGCTGCCTCCCATGCCGTGCAAAGAAATTGCAAAACCTCTTCTTCTAGGGAACCTCTGCGAAAGAGCCGCAATGGCCGGAGGATGCCAGAATGAAATGGCTACTCCCGCTACCGTAGCGGTAACCACCAGCAGCCAGTAGGTGCTTACCAAGCCCATGAACATGTGGAACACGCCCACCAGCGTTATGGCTACGGCGAGTATCGCCTTCCATCTGCCGCTGAAGCGGTCCGCCATGTACCCTGCCGGCAGGGTTGCCAGGCCGCTGCCCGCATTCCTGATTGTGGAGAGCGTGCCAACCGCCGCGTTGCTCAATCCCAGGTGAATCTGCAACTCGGGCAAGATGATGAACAGGCCCGAGTTGAAAACGTGTTTCACCGCATGCCCCAGCACCAGCACCGAACCCATCTGCATGCGGCCCGGCTCTGATGCCTGCTTGGTCGAAGTCTCAGCTCTTTCCACGTGTCTCCTTGAGCGCTTTCATCTGCCGGGGAATCTCCGGCAGCAGGTCGGAGGCCATAAGCCCCGAATCGCCTATGTCCTCGCTGACCCGCTCCGCAGCCGCGGCGTGCAGGTAGACCCCGCATGTGGCGGCATCGAATGGAGATAGCCCCTGCGACATCAGCCCGCCCATCACTCCCGCCAGCACGTCGCCCGTGCCCGCCGATGCCAGTACAGGGTTGGCAAACGGACTGACGCGCGTCTCCCCATCTGGCGACCCTACCACGGAAAAAGCCCCCTTGAGCAGGACGACCTGTCCCCACTCAGCGGCAGCTTCCGCGGTGCATAGACGGCGCTCCTCTACTTCGCTTATGGGCAGGCCGGACAACCGCGACATCTCGCCGGGGTGGGGAGTCAGCACCGCCCGCAGCTTTATGCGCCCCGGCCAGCCCTCAAAGGTAGCCAGCCCGTTGAGCGCATCGGCATCGATGACCGCCGGTGCGCCCGGCACATTATCGCCCAGCAGCAGTTCGTTGAGAAAGGCCAAAGTGCTCCGGTTTTGACCCAGCCCGCACCCGACGACCAAGCCGGTATAGCCGGGCAATGCCGCCCGTACTTTGCCCAGGGCCTCCCTGGATATACCGCCGCCCGCCGTTTCAGGCAACGGTAGAAACGTGGCCTCGGTCAGTCTGGTTGCCGCTATGGAATAGACGCTGTTCCCCGTGGCCAGGGTCACCAGTCCCGCACCAGCGCGATAAGCCCCACTGCACGCCAGAACGGTTGCCCCCACGTAGCTGCCGGAGCCTCCTATAACCATAGTCCGCCCGAAAGTGCCTTTGTGCCCGTCCCTAGGCCGTCTAGGCAGCAGCCCGCTCACCAGTTCGGGAGTGATGAGCTCCACACGTACGTCGTCGTCCAACCCTTTTGGCGCTCCTATATCCGCAATCAACAGTTTGCCGGTTACGCCGCCTCCGGGAAAGGTGACGTGGCCCACCTTGGGATTGGAGAGAGCCAGGGTCACGTCCGCGCCGGGGCATGCGGGGTCCACCCCGCCGCTATCAGCATCTAAGCCGCTGGGCAAGTCCACCGCCAGGACGGGAGTACCGTAATCCCTTCTTGCTTCCGACAGTCGGAGTAGCGCCTCGCGCAACTGCCCCTCTATTGGCCGCGCCCGGCCTGTGCCCAGCACAGCATCGATTACAAGACCTGCCTGTTCCAAGTATTGCTGAAGTAGGGCAAGGTCGGAGTCCTCTTCCAAGAAAGCAACCGAAACGCCCACTTCCCTTGCCAGGCTTAGCTTGGGATCAGGCTGCCTGCGGTTGGCGCAAACGTAGGCCAGCGCCTTTACTCCGGCGCAATGCAGTAGACGCGCCGCCACAAGGCCATCGCCGCCGTTGTTCCCCGGCCCTATCAGAACCAGCACGCTGGCATCCCCTGCACCACCGAGCATCTTGGTCGCCTGGTCCGCTATAGCCGCACCTGCGTTCTCCATGAGCTGATCGGTGGAAACGCCTGCTCTTTCGGAAGCGGTCTCCAAGGCGGCCATCTGCTCTACGGTGACAATTTTCATAAAGAGGTCTCGGCTTCCATGACCACGGATACTACAGCGTACTCCTTGGAATGCGATATGCTCAAGGCTATCTGCGTCACGGCCAACCGCTCGCCGACCTTGGCGGCTCTACCGTGCAGCCTCACCGTTGGAGCGCGTCCGCGCTGGCGCACCACCTCTATGTCGCGCCAGCTAACCCCGCGCACGCCTGTCCCCAACGCCTTCATCACCGCTTCCTTGGCCGCGAAGCGCGCCGCTAGCTGCGGCGCCCGTCCCCGGCAGTAATCGAGTTCTCCCTGTGTGTATATGCGGTTAAGGAAACGGTCGCCCCAGCGGTCTACGGTTGCCGATATGCGGCTGATTTCGATGATGTCTACACCGACGGTAAGCATGAAGGGGATTATAACTGATGCGGCTCATCATATATCAGAATACCCGCCTGCAACCCCCCTCTGGCTTCACGAACTGCATTCGGTTAATCTATTCCATAATCGTACGAATAAAGGAACCGGAATGACAGCTTCCATCATCAGCGGAACTGACATAGCGCAGCAGATCAGGGAGGAGGTTGCACGCAACGTTGAGTCATTGAAGCATGACCGCGGCATAACCCCCGGTCTAGCCGTGGTGCTCATCGGCGACGACCCGGCATCGGCCATATACGTGAGAAACAAGGAGCGCGCCTGCCGGGAAGTCGGCATAGAATCCCGTACTTTCAACCTACCCGCAGACTGCAGCCAGGATCAGGTCGTGCAAATGGTGAACGAGCTGAACAACGACAAAAGTTTCCACGGCATCCTTACGCAGTTGCCCTTTCCGCCTCAGATCAACGAGACCGAGATCATACGGATACTGGACCCCGCCAAGGACGTCGACGGTTTGCATCCCTACAACGCCGGTCTGCTCGCCGCGGGCGTACCCAGGTTCATTCCGGCCACTCCCTACGGCGTCCAGCAGATGCTCATCCGCACCGGCAACGACCCTGCGAGCAAGCACGTTGTCATCTGCGGCCGCAGCAACATTGTGGGCAAGCCTCTGGCCGCTCTGCTATCGCAGAAGCGACCGGGAGCCAATGCCACCGTTACCGTATGCCATACCGGCACCTCCGACTTGGGGCACTACACTCGCCAGGCCGATGTCCTGGTTGCCGCCATGGGCAGCCCCCGCATAATCAAAGCGGACATGGTCAAGGAAGGCTCCGTGGTCATCGACGTTGGAACCAATCGCGTCGAGGACGCTACTCGCAAGAGCGGCTACCGCCTGGTGGGAGACGTGGACTTCGATGCCGTGTCCGAAGTCGCCAGCGCCATCTCGCCTGTGCCCGGTGGCGTCGGCCCCATGACCATTGCCATGCTTCTGGTCAACACCTTGGCGGCGGCCAGCGCCCTACCCTCTTCTACGTGAGGCTGTCCAGTGGAGTTGATAGGCAAGATGTTGTTGATAGCGGGGGGCCTTCTGGTCCTCCTCGGTCTGCTTTTCATCGGTCTCGGCGGCTTGCCCGGCTTGGGACGGCTCCCCGGCGATAGGGTATTCCACATAGGCAACGCGACCATTCACTTCCCCATAGTGACCATGCTTCTGGTCAGCATCGTCCTTACCATCGTCCTCAACTTGGTCATCCGCCTCTTTCGGACCTGACATGCGTGTTTCCCAGTTCGAATACTCGCTTCCGCGAGAGCTGATTGCTCAGACCCCATTGGAGCCTCGCGACCACTCGCGTTTGATGGTGCTGCATCGTTCCAAGGAAACCGTAGAGCACCGCAATTTCTACGACCTGCCTCTCCTATTAGAGTCAGGCGATCTCCTTGTGTTCAACGACAGCCGTGTCATGCCCGCCCGGCTCATCGGCAGAATCTCCGGCAGCGGCGGGGAAGCGGAGCTTCTTCTACTGCGTCGAGAGAAGCCCGGCTTGTGGCAGTGCCTGGCGCGTCCCGGCAGGCGTTTGCGGCCCGGAACGCACGTCATATTCCAAGCCGGACTGGAGGCCCGGATAACCGAATCTATGCCCGACGGCTTGCGCTTGGTGGAGTTCAACGACGAATCGTTGATAGATAAGGCGGGCCAAGTACCCCTGCCGCCGTATATCCACGAGACCCTGCAAGACCCGGAACGGTATCAGACGGTATACGCCAAGCGCATGGGCAGCGCTGCCGCTCCTACCGCGGGCCTCCACTTCACCGAAAGGCTGATGCAAGACCTCCAGGCTAAAGGCGTCCAAACGACTTTTCTCACCCTGCACGTTGGCCTGGACACCTTCAGGCCCGTGGAAGAAGATGACCCCAGGGAGCACAAGCTCCACACCGAGTACTGGGAAGTATCACTGCAAGCCGCGGAATCCATCAACTCCGCCCGGCAAGAAGGACGCCGCGTGGTTGCCGTGGGCACAACCAGCGTGCGGGTACTTGAGCAGACCGCGCTCTTGATGGAAGAACAAGGACGAGACGCAATCCTTCCCAGCTCCGGCTGGGCCGGTCTCTTCATACTGCCCGGACACCGGTTCCGTGCGGTGGACGCCATGATCACCAACTTCCACCTGCCGCGTTCCACCCTGCTCATGCTTGTCTCCGCCTTCGCAGGCCGCAAGCGCATCCTTGCCGCATACCGGGAAGCCATTGAGCGAAAGTACCGCTTCTACAGCTTCGGCGACGCAATGCTGATTTTGTAGGAGGGCGGACAGGCGGACTTCCGCATCTCTATGCCTGGTCAAATTCCCGTCGGCTAATGCCCAAGTCTCTCCGGATTGCGTGGAGTGTTCCCGTGGCTAGGTCCCTATTGGTGTGTCTTGGAATGGTGGTCTCACGGTTGTTGGCCGGATTGATCCAGATTTCGTGAGAGCCTCCCGCCTAGCGATCTAAGGCGCATCCGAGCCTTCTGAGTTTCCTGGTCAGCTCTCTGTACGTCATACGGCCACGGAGATTCTGCCCTCTCCAGTCAGGGAGCGGGCTATCCCCACAGGCAGTGGTTTGCCACGGTCTCTGTAAGAAAGTATGAACTGCTCAGCCACCGCACGCAGCTCGGTCAGGGCCTCGTTGGCGGTCTCACCCCACGCCCGGCACCCGGGTAACTCCGCTATCTCCGCCATATAGAGCCACCCTTGATCTTCACAGGGTTCTTGCAGAACGTAGTCTAACTGGTACAGTTCCATTTAGTCCTCCATGACACCGGCTGTGCCGTTGCACCGACACGCAACGCCTTTGCATGATTTGAACTCTCTTCATCATAGTTGCTAACCTCCTGTTCCGTAAACCAGTAATGCTTCGCCGATGGACGGGCGGACAGGCGGCAGGCATGAGCATCTTCTCCCCTTCCGCATGCCTTGTGACCGGAGTATAGTTAGCGGCCTAGGCTATGAGGAATATGACCGCCTCTACCAAGTGGCTCATTGGAATGGGCGCCGCGTTCGGTGTCCTGGTTGTCGCCGCCGTCGTTGGCGCGCTGATATCCGACGGCGGGCAGCCAGAACTCTTCCCCGAGGACGTCCCCGAAGGAGTCACCCAGCGCTACGTCCTAGCCATGATAGACGGAGACCTAGATGAAGCGTGGGGATACCTCTCGCCTGAGTTGCAGGCCGGTTGCGTATTGGAAGAGTGGCGAGAAACGGCCAGGCGTCAGAGCCACCTGGAAGAGTCCCAGATACTCCTTGCCGAGGTGAATCGGATCAACGACACGGAGGTGACGGTATCTCTGGACCGGCGGAGAACCAGCCAGCCCGATCCTTTCGAATTCTCATTCTCAACGGAAGATCCAACATACCACTTTGAGGAGTTTCGCCTCAAAAAGCAGGAAGACAACGTGTGGCGTATCTCACAGCTTCCCTGGCCCGTATTCAGGTGTCCTGAAGAAAGGTTGAAAGAGCCTGTACCCACCGGTTAAAGCAGGCGACGAAAGGTAAATTATGAACACCACCAAGCGGCTTTACTTCTACGGAGTGTCGTTCGTTACGCTGGCTGTTGCGGCCAATGGCATAGTGCTTCTCATCCAGTTCCTCATCGAGCTGGTTACACAGCGGGCCATCGCAGGCTGGGATAATCAGGCCAGCCTGGGCCTGTCCATGGTGATTGTCGGCGCTCCGTTGTGGGTGGTGCACTGGCTCTACACTCAGCGACAAGCAACCAAGCAACCCGACGAGACCGCTTCTACGTTGCGCAAGCTCTACCTTTACAGCGTCCTGTTCACGGCCTCCCTGATTGTGTTCATAGCCGTTCACTCCCTGCTTCTCCAGGCCATGGGCGGCGACAATCTCAGCGCCTATTCTGCGGGGCAGGCGTTGGTCTGGGGCGTTGTCTGGTTTTACCACTGGTCGGTGGCACGCCACGAACCGGCTGCCACGGGCGGCCTAACTCTCAAGCGCTGGTACGTGTACGGCACCAGCGTGTATACGCTGATCGCCCTCTTCGGAGGAGCCACCGGTGTGTTCACTGTACTGTTCCAGTGGGCCTATGACAACCTGCTTCAGACCACTGTCCTCATCAGTGGCGGTGGAGTCTGGAACAGCACCATGCAAGACGGCATCGCGTCTATAGTTATAGGCGGCGCTTGGTGGGGCTACCACTGGTTCTACCTGGCGCGTGGTGACGTCGAATCCACGTTGCGGCAGGTCTATTTGAACCTGTTCGCCTTCCTTGGCGGAGCAATCACCGCCCTGGCAGCCACAGGCACAGTGCTATACACAGTGATCCGCTGGCTGCTGGGAGAGACTGATTTTCCTGCAGCCGCCGACCACTTCAGAGTCATCACCACGGCTGTGCCGTTCTTGTTCGCCGGCATGGCGCTCCTTCTCTACCACTGGCAGGTGCTCCAGGGTGAATCGCGGCTGCTTGCCGGACGGCTGGCCGGGGCCAAGCGGTCCTTTGGATACGTCATGTCGGCCATTGGCCTGGGCGTCGCGGCGGTGGGTGTGCCCCTGATAGTGGGTGCAGTCATAGGGATGGTGCTGCCCGAATCGGGCGATTCAATTGCCGGCTCCGAACCTGTGCGAGACCAACTGGCCTTTGCCCTTACCGCCATCATAATCGGGGCGCCGCTGTGGTACTGGTACTGGCCCAGAATGCAGCGCACCGTGCAAGAAGGCGGCGCGGAGGAACGTGGCGCACTGGCGCGCCGTGTATACATCTACGGCGTGCTGGGAGTCCTTGCCCTCGCCGGAATAGGAAGTCTCATAGGCTTCCTCACCGGCCTGTTCAACGACCTGCTCAGAGGCGACTTGACCGTAGATTTCCTGCGCAACGGCAGGTGGATGCTGGGCATCATCGCGGGCGCCGGGGCGCTGCTACCCTACCACTGGCAGGTGCTCCGAGAGGACCAGCGCAAAGGCGGCGAATCCGTATCCGGCCTGAAATCCGTGACGCTTCTGGCCGGTGGGGACTCTGCCAACGAACTGGCGAAACGCCTCAAAGAGGCGCTGGGCGTCCGCGTACGGATAATGCGCGCCGTTGACGAGAGCGGAGCGTCTAAGCTGAGCAACGAACAGATGGAATCGCTGCTACAGGAGATAGGCTCCGTCGACGCTGAGAGGCTGCTGCTGGTGGCCTCCGAGGGTCAGGTCAAAGTCTACGGGTACAGGTGATGCAGCCTTCTCACAGCCACCGTCAAAAGCCATGCTACAGCCTCAGGGCGTCTCGCCTCTGCTCATCCTGAGTTTATCGAAGGATATGAGGAGGATACGAGCTGAGGTGCACTACAACGTTGACTTGTCATCTTTCCGCATTCACAATACCCTTCGATAAAAATGGAAGACTCTCTAGCTCGACTGTTTGTTCTCAGCTATCTGGTTTTCTTCGGCGGCCTGGGGTGGCTGGCGGCTTCCCTGATAAAGCGTCGTGACGTGCGAAAGCCTGCGGCATTGGTGGTGATTTCGCTAGTGGTATTGGTGGTTGCCCTTGTGCTCCAGTGAACCAAACGGGTTTTAGGCTATGTTGGATGTACTGATACATAACGGAAGGGTCATCGACGGAACCGGTAGTCCCTGGTTCCATGCCGGAGTCGGTATAGAGGATGGTCGTATCCGCATCTTGAGAGGAGACCTCTCCTCAGTAGATGCGAACCGCACGATAGACGCGGACGACATGATCGTCTGCCCCGGGTTCATCGATATGCACACGCACTCGGGGCTGATGCTTCTCCACCAGCCCCGCAACGAGCCCAAGGTCCACCAGGGCGTTACCACGGAACTCATCGGCGTTGACGGCAACTCCTACGCTCCATTCACGTCGGAGAAGGACTTCAATCAGTTCCTGCTCCTCAACGCAGGCATAGACGGCAATCCGCCATTGCCAAAGCGATGGTCTACGGTGGACGGGTACCTCTCCTTGTTCAATCGCAAGGTTGCCAACAACGTAGCGTACGTCATTGGCAACTCGCCGCTGCGAATCAGCGCAATGGGCTGGGATAACCGCGAACCAACGGGCGATGAGCTAGAAACGGAGAAGATCCTGCTCAGGCAGGGCATGGAAGAAGGGGCCTTCGGTCTGTCCACGGGTCTCACCTACCCGCCGGGCAGCTTTGCCGATACCAACGAGCTCATCGAGCTATGCCGTGAGGTGGACAGGTTGGGGGGCATCTACGTGACGCACGTGCGCTATACGTTGGGAGACCAGTTCCTGGACCCCTACAAGGAGGCAATCCATATAGCGCGGGAAAGCGGCGTTCCCCTACAGATATCACACTTCCATAGCCCGCTGCCCGGAGGAGCGCGCAAACTCCTCAACCTTTTGGATGAAGCGCTGGATGAGGGGCTAGACGTGACCTACGACTCCTACTCGTACCCCTACTCCAGCACACGTCTGGAGTCCGTGCTGCCGGAATGGGCGCATGAGGGCGGTGTAGAACATCTGATGGGAATGATGAGCCACAGGAAGAGCCGCCGGAGGATGGCGGCTGACCTTTCGGTGCGGGCGCCCTCTTGGGACCACGTTCTGGTAACCAACTTTGCCAAACCGCACAACCGCCGTTGGGATGGCAAGTCCGTGGCCGCAATTGCCGATGAGTTGGGCATGAGTATACTGGACGCCATCTGTGATCTCCTGCTGGAAGAGGACATGGACCTCTGCTACACAGCCGACAACGGCAATCCGGTAAACATCCGGGAGTTTTTCAAGCACCCCAACCACATGGTAGGCAGCGACGGCCTCCTCATAGGTGATCACATCAACCCAAGGACATACGGCTGCTTCCCGCGCGTACTGGGAGAGTTCGTCAGAGAGGATGGACTTCTCACCCTCACCGATGCGGTGCGAAGAATGACCTCTTTCCCCGCGCAGCGGCTGGGCCTTTCAGATAGAGGCAGGCTGGCCGATGGTATGATGGCGGATGTGGTGATATTCGATCCGGAGACGGTGGGAACAAAGGCCACGCTAGAGGACCCCAAGCAGTTCCCGGATGGGATACCCTATGTCTTGGTGAACGGGCAGGTTGTTGTGGATAACGGCGTACATACTGGGGCCTTGCCGGGAGTAGCGCTAAGGCACAAGGTGAACACCGTTTAGACAAACTCTGATAGTATTTGTACGTTGCTCGGCTCTGCTTCCCACAAGTGATTGCGGGATTGAAGGCAGCTTGTGAACCGAGACGATACAAATAAGAATCGCTGTCAGATAAGGAGGAAACAATGGCCGCTTCTAAAGTAGATACCATAGTGCACGGCGGCACTGTAGTTACGGCAACGCATACTTTCCAAGGGAGCGTGGCGATAAGGGGCGAGAAGATCGTTGCCGTGGGGCCCGACGACGCCCTGCCCGACGCCGACAAATATATTGACGCTTCCGGGAAGCACGTGTTCCCCGGCGCCATAGACGCCCACAGCCACTTCGATAACGAAGACCCCTATGAGCTTGGCATCAAGGCGGGTGCGCTGGCTGGTCTCACCACGGTAATGCCCTTTGCTACGTACGATGTGAAGAACAAAGAGACCCTCCCCCAGGCCATCAACCGGCTCAACGACCGCCTCAGCAGGGAGTCGGTGCTGGACTACACTTATCACTTCATCCTGGACAACCCCGAGTACATACTGGAAAGCCTGCCAGAGGCGTTGCAGATGGGAGTCACCTCCTACAAGCTGTTTATGACCTACAAGAAGTCGCTGACCCGCATGTGCGGCGACGCGTTCATTGCCAAGGCGATGGAAGTCATCGCCGCAAACAACGGAATCATGCAGCTCCACTGCGAAAACGGCGAAGTCATCGACTACTTGGAGGACAAGCGCATCGCCATGGGGCTGACCAAGCCCACCGACTTCCCCGCAAGCTGCCCCATCTGGGTCGAGGAGGAGGCCATCAATCGCGCCATCAACCTGGGCAAAATGACCGGCTGCCCCGTCTTCGTGGTGCACCTCAGCAGCCAGGCCGGCTTGGAGCGCATCAAGCGCGCCCAGTGGGAGGGGCAAAAGGTCTGGACGGAATCGTGCCCCCAGTACATGCTGCTCGACGAGTCCGCCATGGAGACGCTGGGGCCGCTGGTCAAGATTGGCCCGCCGCTCCGTCCCGCCGACCACGTAAACCAGCGGGCGATATGGCAAGGCACGGTGGACGGCTACATCTCCTGCATCGGCAGCGACCACTCGCCAGGCTCCAGGGAACTGAAGGAGAAGGGCCGCGAGAACATCTACGTGGCCGATGACGGCACCCCCATACCGTTCGGCGCGCCGTCCATCGAAACGCTAGTCCCGCTGGTCTACAGCGAGGGCGTCGTCAAGCGCGGACTCCCCCTGACCTGGATGGCCCGCGTCCTGGCCGAGAACCCGGCCCGCATCTTCGGAATCTACCCCCGCAAGGGCGCCATCCGCCCCGGCTCCGACGCCGACCTGCTCATATACGACCCGGACGCGGAGAAGACCATCACCGCCGCAGACCACATAGGAAATTCCGGCTATACGCCCTATGAAGGCTGGACGCAGAAGGGCGCGCCGTGGATGACACTTTTGCGGGGTAAAGTAGTGTTGAATCAAGGCAAGCTGGAGCAGGGGCCCGACCACGGCGAGTTCATCAGCGCCGGGCCGCCAACGCCCCCTATCGGAGGCCGCGTTAACTAGGAGGTGGAAATGGCTGACTATCTGGATACGCTGTCGGATTTCGTTGCCAGCACAAGCTACGAGGACTTGAGCGAAGAGGCCCTGTCAGCAACACGCGACGTTGTGCTGGACACGGTGGGCGCTATCGTGGCCGGCTACCAGTTGCCGGAGAACGCCGCCTTTGCCAAGCTGGCCTCGGAACGGTCTGCTCCGCACACCGCTGCCATCCTGGGCACCCCACTCAAGGCGGAACCCATGTGGGCGACTCTGGTCAACGGCACCGCAGGTGTCGGCTTGGAGATGGACGAAGGCAACCGCTACGGCGGAGGCCACCCATCGATCCACGTAATGCCCGCTGCGCTGGCCGTTGGTGAAGAGATGGGCACAAGCGGCAGGCAGTTCATGGAGAGCCTGCTTCTTGGATATGAAGTCTCGTCGCGGTTGGGAAGTGCCAGCAGGCCGCGCCCCAACGTCCACTCCCACGGTCACTGGGGCACGCCGGGCGCAGCCGCGGCCGTGGCCAAGCTGAAGGGATACTCCGCAGGCCAGGTGCGGGACGTTGTAAACATCTCGACCTCTATGAGCCCGGGCAACAGTTGGACGCCCTGCTTCGAAGGCGCAACCATCCGCAACGCCTATTCGGGCAGGTCGGGGTTCCAGGGCATCCTCGCCGTTCACATGTACGAAGCGGGTTTCACCGGCATTCACGACGCCCCCGCCGATGTCTTCGGCACGATTCTTGGCGACGAGTTCCATCCGACCGACGCCGTGCAGGGCCTAGGCGAGATACACCGCATCCAGCAGAACTACTTCAAGTTCCACGCCTGCTGCCGCTACAACCACCCTACCCTGGATGCCGTGTTGGACATAACGGGCAGGGAGCAGTTTGCCGCGGAAGAGGTGGAGGTGGTGGAGGTGGTGACCATAGGAGGCATACCGGAGGGAATGGTAGGCCCCTACCCGCCCAACATGCTGAGCGCCAAGTTCAACATACCCTACGCGGTGGCCTCGGCTATCGTGCGGCACGGCGCCGACATCACGGCCTTCTACCGGGACGCCGTGTCGGACACCGCCATTCAGGACCTGTCGTCCAGGGTAAACGTGACCTTGAACCCTGAGATGACCATGCGCCGCGACGACCAGCCCTGCGCCGAGGTAACTGTCCGTCTCAGGGATGGCCGCACCTTCTACGAGACCACCAACTCGATACGGGGCGACGCCGGGAACCCGGCGCCGCGCCAGCAGCTGGTAGACAAGTTCCTCTTCCTTACCCAGGACATCCTGGGACTGGAAAGGGCCAATTCCGTAATCAAAGCAATAGACCGCCTGGACGATATGCCGGATGTCAGAGAGCTCACGGCGTTACTGGGCGGAGAAGAATAAGGAGGCAAGAATGGGTACAAGTCTGGAAGGCCACGTAGCCGTGGTAACTGGCTCCGCAATGGGCATGGGCAAGGTCACCGCCAAGGAACTGGCGAACCGTGGCGCTGCCGTAGCCTGCTGGGACATCGTCGGGGACAAAGTGGTGGAAACCGCCGAGGAGATTGCGGCGGCGGGCCACAAGTCCATAGGGCTGCAGGTAAACGTCACCGATATGAACCAGGTGCAGCAAGCCGCCAAGCAAACCGCTGAGGCGCTCGGTACCGTGGACATACTGGTCAACGTAGCCGGAGGCAGCCTGGGCGCGCCTCAAGGCATCGACGAGCTGTCCGAGGAGGACTGGGACGCCGTGGTGAGCCTGAACATGAGGGCTTCCTTCCTCACCGCCAAGACCTTTGCCGGTGACATGAAGAAGAAGGGCTGGGGACGCATCGTCAACATCTCCTCAGGCGCGGGACGGAGCAACAGCCGGAGCAAGATCATCCCCTACGCCGCCTCCAAGGCCGGTCTGCTGGGACTGACCCGCCAGCTAGCCGTGGACCTGGCGCCGCACGGCGTCAACGTCAACGCCATAGCCCCCGGCGCCATAGCCACGGAACCCAACGCCAACTGGAAGAAGCTGCCCCCTGAGCAGCAGCGCGATACGCTTCTCACCATCCCCGCGGGCCGCTTCGGCGAATCTGAGGAGCTGGCGGGAGCAATCGCCTTCCTCGTTTCCGACGACGCAAGCTATGTAGTCGGTCAGACGCTGTGCGTAGACGGCGGCCACTGGATGTTCTAGGACGGCGTAGCCTGTCAGCGTCCTCTCCTTAGCGGAGAGGCTAGTTAAATTCGAAAAAACGTTCCGGCTCATCTCAAGCGGTTTAGGAGATGAGCCGGACGGTTGGAGGCATCTTGAAGCTGGGCGTTACCTTTCCTCAAACTGAAATAGGCACAGACCCCGGCGCTATACGGGAGTTCGCGCAGACCGTGGAGGGACTGGGGTTCAACCATCTGCTGGTCTACGACCACGTGCTGGGCGCGGACACGTCCCACTACAAGGGGTGGAGCGGCACGTACACCAAGGCGGACATGTTCCACGAGCCTTTTGTACTGTACGGTTACCTGGCCGCCGTCACCTCCTCCATAGAGCTGACCACGGGCATCATCATCCTACCTCAGCGCCAGACGGCCCTGGTCGCCAAGCAGGCGGCGGAGGTCGACGTGCTGAGCGGAGGCCGTCTCCGCCTGGGCATCGGCATAGGCTGGAACCACGTGGAGTTCGAGGCGCTCGGCCAGGACTTCCACGTACGGGGAAAGCGCAGCGAAGAGCAGATAGAGCTTATGCGCCGTCTCTGGACCAACGAAACGGTTACTTTCAACGGAAAGTGGGACACGGTAACCGCCGCCGGACTCAATCCCCTACCCGTACAGCGGCCCATTCCCATCTGGCTGGGAGGAAACGCGGAGCAGGTGCTGAAGAGGGTGGCCACGCTATCGGACGGGTGGATCCTAACGGGACCGCCAAGCGATGCCACGCAGCAACGACTGGAGCGCATCCGCACCTACGCCGAAGAGGCGGGTCGCGACCCGGCAACCATCGGTATTGAGGGAGGCGTGCGAGTCGCGGAAGGCGGGCCGGACGCCTGGGTGAAGACGCTGCAAGCATGGGACGCGCTGGGCGCAACCCATGTCTGTCTGAACACAATGAACGCCGGCTTGAAGACACTCGCCGAGCACTTGGATGCGGTGCGACGCTTCAGCGAAGCGGCTAAGGAGACCTGTGCATAACCACCCCCACGACTGTCATTCTGAGCGCAGCGAAGAATCTGCGTCGCAAAGAGACAAGCAGACATATAGACAATCCACACCTGTCGCACAACCTAGCCCTTAGGAGGGAAATGATGGCTAGCCCAATAACACCGGATCTGGTTTACCAACTTGTCAACGTCTCAGGACCGGATATATCGTCAGACGGAAGCAAGGCGGCGTTCGTCAAATCATGGGTCGACTGCGAAGCGGGAGAAGATCGCTCCCAGGTGCAGATGATCGACCTGAACAGCGGCAGCATCGTACCGTTTACCCACGGCTCTAAGGACGGCAACCCGCAGTTCTCTTCCGACGGCGAATCGCTGGCCTTTCTACGCCCCGACGACAAAGGACGCAGGCAGGTCTGGGTGATGAAGACCGGAGGCGGAGAGGCCGTCCAGGTCACCACGCTGCGAGGCGGCGTCGGCGACTTTGCCTGGGCCCCGGACGGCCAGCGCATAGTGGCCGTCTCCAACGTCGACCCCGACCAGCCGGAGGACGACCACGACGCCAAGAAAGACCCCATGGTGAAGGTGGTCAACCGCATCAAATACAGGCACGACGTGCTGGGCTGGCGCGGCGACGGCCACCGGCAGCTATTCGTAGTGGAGGTTGACGGTGGAGAGGCGCGTCAGCTTACCCAGGGTGACTACGAGAACTACGCGCCGGTCTGGTCGCCGGACAGTTCCAGTATCGCTTTCATATCGGAGCGTTCGGAGGACAGGGACCTCTTCGACAACTCCCAGGCCTACGTGGTGGCGGCAGACGGCGGCGAACCCGCCGTCTGGTCCGACGGATTGCACACCATCGCCGCTCTGGGATGGTCGCCGGACGGCGGCAAGCTTATCGCCGTCGGCTCCGACGTCCCAGACGGCAGCGCCAGCTACCAGGGCTGGCTGTACGTGATTCAGCCCGGCGAAGCCCCCCGGCGTCTCACCGACGACAGTATAAAGCCCGTGGCCGGGTTCCCGCCGCAGGGGCCGTTTACCAATATACTCTGGACGGATGACGGCGTCCTCTACTTCCTCGCCGACGCCAGGGGAGAGTCGTTCCTCTGCTCCGTCCCAGTGGATGGCGGCGAGGTGAAGCGGATATACGGCGGCGGCGCACAGATCACGGCGGCCTCCATAGACGGCAACGCTGGGAAGGCCGTGCTGCTTTCCGTGTCGCCGGATTCGCCAGGCGATATCCACCTGGTAGACGTCGCAGGCGGCAGCGGCAGCCAGCTCACTGACTACAACAGCGAATATCTGCAAGAACACCCGCCGGCCAAACAGAGTAAGTTTCAACTGTCCAGGGCGGGCTTCGAAATAGAGTCTCGCGTCCTGCTCCCACCCGGCTTTGACGAGTCCAAGGTCTACCCCATGGTGCTGGAGATTCACGGCGGCCCCAACGGCGTCTTCATGGACGCTTTCAGTACGCTGCACCAGGTCCTGGCCACCGCCGGATACATTGTGCTGGCGGTGAACCCCAGGGGCTCATCCACCTACGGCGGTGACTTCACCATGGCCGTCCTCAACGATTGGGGAGGCGAGGACTACCTTGACATCATGCAGGCCGTGGACGAAATGGTCTCCAAGCCCTACGTGGACGAATCGAGACTTGCGGTGCACGGGTACAGCTACGGCGGCTACATGACCAGCTGGACCGTGGGACACACCGACCGGTTCAAAGCTGCCGTGGTGGGAGCGCCCTGCATAGACCTCTCCAGCATGGCGGGCACGTCGGACATTGGCATCAGCTTCGGCGAGAAGCAGTGGGGAGGCAGGCGCGACATAGTGTTCGATGAGATGATGAAGCGCTCACCCATAACCTACGCCCCGCAGGTGAACACGCCGGTGCTGCTGCTGCACGGAGAATCGGACTTGCGCTGCCCCATAGGGCAGAGCGAGCAGTATTTCGTCTCCCTGAAGAGGCTGGGCAAAGAGGTGGAGTTCGTGCGCTTCCCCGGAGGCGCGCACGGCTTCCGCGGCAGCGGCCATCCCAAGATGAGGACGGAGTATCTGCAGCGCGTCCTGGACTGGTTCGACAGGTATCTTGGCTAGAACTTGAGGCCGGGCCTCTACCAAAATAGACGGATGATCCAAGACAACGGTTCCTAGCCTTGACAGTCCGTAAGGCCTTGCGGCAGCATACCTGTTCAACTATGATAGAGTCGCTTTAAGGTACAAGTCACGCTATTGCTAGGGCAAACGTAGGGTTACATTAGAAAATACCATGGCTGTCACACACCGGAGTACAGAGTTTGCAGAGATCATGCGGGAATTGGAAGAGGCCGCTGAAGAAGCCAAGGACCTGGGGTATCCTTCCCCTTCTGACCTCGCGGTGTCCAATGCAAAACTCTTGCTGCGGAAGATGTATCAAATCGTTCCCAGACGATTCGAGGTTTATCCAACACCGGACGCTGAAATAGCGATTGACGCGCCGGGTGATGGCGGTTCGCTCGTCATGCTGTGCGACTCTAACGGAGGTGTTCTCTGCATGGCCAATCTCCCCAACGAGCATCACACAAGGTCTTACACCACCACCGACGCTCTTCCCGACGGCTTCGTAACCGAAGCCCTGGCCGCGCTGGGTATCCGATAGCAATTGAGCGCCGATGTTCCGGAGAACATAGCGAACGAGGAAGAGCTTGGCCGAGGGATATACTCTAGCAAGAACGCCAAGCGTGCACGTCGTTCCCGAGATCCAATAACTGAGTTTATGCCTCCTGAGGATAAAACCGGGGTATCGGTCGATCGACTTAGTATTGCCAGGCTGAGTGATGTAACCGAAATTGCTGACAATCGAGGTAGAGACCGTGAACGCAGCTTCTATGGATGGACAGTCGTTTCTGCCGAGGTAGCAAGTTCTAACGGCCGTCAAGCAATTGCCTCACCCATTGACCTCAATCCATATCACGCAGACATTGTCTTACCATCGAACCGAGAAGAACAGAAGCGACACGCTCAAGAACTAGCGGATTCGTCATCATGGCGTGAACGTGCAGCTTCATAGCCATTGACGGCAGCTAGGTTTCAATTGGACTCACCAGAGACCGGGCCCGCTGACACAACAGATCCGTCCAGGGAAAGAGCCGCCAGACGTCCCGTTGTAGAGGTCCTGCAGGACAGGAACTACCGACTCTTCTTCCCTGCCGGGCTGTTCACACAGATGGGACGATGGATGTGGTTCCTCGTCTCCGGCTACCTGGTGCTGCAGCTCTCCGACTCCACCTTTCTCACCCAGATGGTGGGCGTAGCCTCCACGGCTCCCCTGCTGCTTGTCGGCGTGGCCATTGGCGTAATCGCCGACTCATTCGACCGCAGGCGGCTCCTCCTGGTTGGCTTGGGGGTAAACCTGGTCACCTCGGTCATAGCGGCGTTCCTTGTGTTCTCAGGCAACGTGAACGAATGGCAAATCATCCTGCTCACCTTTGTTGTCGGCGCGTCTCTCACCATGGACCAGATCACCCGACGCTCTTTTGTGCCCGACCTGGTGAGAAGGGAGGTGCTTGCCTACGGCGTAGCGCTGGATACGGTGAACATGACCGCCGGAATCATGGCAGGCCCGTTCATCGCCGGGCTCCTCCTCGACTTTCTGCCCGAACAAGGTTTTCACAACGTGGCCTGGGTATACCTGGCGGCAATGCTGATGTTCGGTGTCGCGTCCTTCCTGGTTTACCGCGTCCAGCCACAGAACCTGCCCCGGCGGCTGGGCCTCAAGCCAAGCTCTATCTTCACCTCCATCGCCGACGGATTCCGTGTCATCGCCGGAAACAGGGCCATCATCGGCGTGTTCGGCATCACCATCCTGTTCAACCTCACCTTTCCGCCCCACACCCCGCTCATTCCCGTCTTTGCCCAGAAGGTGCTGCTGGTTAGCCCCACCGCCATGGGAGCGCTGGCCGCCGCCAGCGGCCTCGGCGCGCTCATAGGCACCATCTTCATCGTGACCAGGCGCGAGATCGCCAGGAAATCGCTCTACTACTACAGCGGCACGCTGGCCTGTATGGCGTTTCTCTTCGTCTTCGGCGTCTCAAACACGTACCCCCTCTCATTTGCCGCGCTTCTTTTCGCCGGAATGGGCATGTCGGGCTTCGGCACCATGCAGGCCACACTCGTGCTGCTTTCGGTCAGCGAAGACGTGCGCGGCAGGCTGATGGGAATCCAAAGCATGGCCATCGGCGTACTACCTTTGGGATCGCTCATCATGGGCGCGCTGGCGGAGATATGGTCGCCCCAGCAGGCGGTAGCTGCTATAGCGATCGTGGGCTTTGTCCTCACCGCAATATGGGTGACCTTTGCCAAAGAGATGCGCCGCCTCTGATTGGGGTATAGTGGGAGAATGATGCGTATTCGGAAGGTAGGTTTGCTGCTGCTTGTGGGTTTACTGGCGGTCGTATCATCGATTGCCTGCCAACCCACATCGTCGACACCTATGTCAACCGCCACGGCCCTGCCTCCACCGAGGCCGACCTTCACTCCTACTCCCACACCTTCGTCATCGCCAACCCCCAGAGTATTAGGGCCGGATGAGTTTGATGTCGTATGCGGCCCTACCTTGCGTGTATACGAGGGAGATTCACAAGAGCATTTTCTGCACTGGACTGAGGACGGCTCCTACATGCTGTTCGGCCATGACGACGATACTGTCTGGACGCTAGACGTCGAAAACGCCCGGTTGCATAAGGTTGCTCACGCATCTCCCAGTGTCTACAGAGTTCCGTACGGGTTTTACGCCGATATATCGCCGGACGGCTCTCGTATTGTCTATTCGACCTGCGAGCACACGTTCTACGATTCGTATTACAAGAGGAATATACGCGTTTACGAGATAGGAACAGTGAACACAGACGGCACAGACCGTCGCCGATTGACGGAGAACGACTACTTCGACAACTATCCAGCGTGGTCACCGGAGGGTACCGAGATTGCTTTTGTAAGGAACGTAGTTTTTAGCGACTATCCGGCGGGGGGCGAAGGTCTAAACAACGTGAAGCTAGCCATCATGGTTGCAGGAACAGGAGAAACGAGGTTGCTCGCGAGCAGAGTCGCCCTGTACCCCCCGATCTGGTCGCCTGACGGCCAGCGTTTAGCCTTCATCGCCTACGAGAGAGAGTTTGACGATATTCGCGTGCTCCATGTCATTGATTCCAGTGGAGCAGGGTTGACCCGGATAGGAGAGACCACGGCGCCCGCCACTTGGTCCCCGGACGGCGAGGAGTTGGCCTTCGCCTCGATGGACGGAGAGACGCCCGTAATCTACGCGGTCAGTCCTGACGGCACAGGCATACACACTGTCTGGCGCGGTGAGCCTAACAACCCCCCCACGTCTATCTCACAGGTGTCCTGGTCGCCCGATGGATCCGAGCTGCTCTTTCTTGCCGGCGAAGCCTATCTTGTGCGGTCGGATGGCACGGATCTGCGGCGTCTGGCCCGCTTGCCAAGTACCCGGGCTGCCTGGTCGCCAGACGGTTCCAGGATTGCCTTCTACCAACCGGCACGTCTCCTCGTGACGATGGCCCGCGACGGGACGGACCTGCGCTTTCTGGTGAGTGTGACTGAGGCGGGTCATCCCTACGCGTTGGACCTGTCGCTGTCCGAGAGGCCCGTGGACCTGGCGACGTGCTCGGCGGGACTCGTCGTCTCGGAGCCGGAGGCTAATCCGGGCCTGGTGCACGACTGCGAGGTCCTGCTGAGCGTCCGGGACAGGCTCGGAGGGGGTATCGAGTTGGACTGGAGCGAGGGCGCTCCCATAGGAGAGTGGGAAGGGGTCACCCTGGGCGGTGAGCCGTCCCGTGTCCACGGGTTGACTCTTCAACGCCGTGACCGGAGCGGGCGCATCGTGCGCGGTAGACTTACGGGCACGTTGCCGTCCGAGCTGGGGGGCATGGCTGAGCTCAGAAGGCTGGACCTCAGAGGGAACTATCTAAACGGGAGCATCCCGCCGGAGCTGGGCGGTTTGACGAATCTGAGGTACATAGACCTCAGTGATAACTACTTGAGCGGGAGCATCCCACCGGAACTGGAAAACCTCACAAACCTGGGGAGACTTTACCTGAGCGGCAATCGATTTACCGGTTGCATCCCAACAGCCTTGCGGAACATCGAGAGCGGGCACCTCGAGACTCTCGCCCTCCCTAATTGCGAAGACAGTGAGTTGGCGCATGCGCGACCTTGAACCTCTGGCAGCCATCTGGGAGATTCCAAAGCCGTTGTCCGTTCACCCGGTCCAGGTGGACGACGACACCGTCATCATTCTGCGACGCCATGGAAACCCGGAGGGCCCCAGGCTGGTTCTGAGCCACGGTAACGGCCTCGCCATCGACCTCTACTATCCGTTTTGGTCTCTCCTCAGCCGCGATTTCGATTTGCTTGTCCACGACCTGAGAAATCACGGCTGGAACAAAACCGGCGCCCAGAAGGACCACAGCGTCGGTACCTTTGCGCGCGACCACGACCGCATTTTTGAGGCGATCGCCACTCTCTACGACGAGAAACCGACCGTTGGCGTTTTTCACTCCATTTCTGCCCTAGCAAGCCTTCACACGCCTTCAATGGGAGGCAACTACTCCGCTTTGGCGCTTTTTGCTCCGCCCCTCTGCAACACCGGCTGCAGGTACAGGGAGTTCGAATTGCGGGCCAAAAGCACAGCCGACATGCTGAGGCGGAGGACACAATGGTTTCGTTCCAGGGAAGAGCTTGCGGAACTTCATACCTATTTACCCTATTTTCACCTATCCGTTCCGGGAGTCTACGAACTTGTAGCGAGAACGACCCTCAAGGAGTCGGAGACCGGCCAGGGTTTCGAACTCCGATGTCCCTCTGAGTTCGAGGCGCAAATCTGGGACCATGCCTCGGAGTATGCGGTGTCAGTTGACTTTGAAGCCCTGAAGTGTCCTGTCAAAATCGTATCCTCAGACCCCGCCTCACAGGACCCGAATGCCCCGACGTTCGACTACGGTGACGCCGACGTCG